>JADHLI010000004.1 GCA_016780775.1 Alphaproteobacteria bacterium
TCAGGCGCAAGCCGGTAATCCAGCGCGATCACATCAATCCCGGTATCAGCGCAGATACCGACGCAGATATCATCATGACTGTCCAGCCCACCAACAACAAAGCCGCCACCATGGATATAAACTAACCTGGCCGGTGAGTTGTCGCTGATACTGTAATGTCTAAGCGGGACATTTTCAATAAGCCGGTCACTGGTTGTCACCTCTTCAGGGAAAGGGAGGGCAAAATGGGCGCAGAGCGCATTATAGTTTTCACGCATCTCCTCGATGGTGAAATCCTCCCGGTCATAGGTATAGAACGAACTGGTGGTATCAACGAAAACCGTTGTTTCACTGTCCATTGATGGTGGGTATTTCAAGCTTGTCATTCCTTCCTGATCATATTCAGACTAGTGATTTCCTCCTAGTCATCCACGCCTTAATTATGTGAAAAGCCCTAGCTCCAGAAATCATCAATATTCTGCAACAAAAAGCGATTGCTTACCCCCTTGAATGTACTTCGGTTGCGCCATCTACCAAGAGGTTCTGACGGACAAAGCGGCAACTCCATTCCAGCACCATGTCCTTGAAATGGTCACACATACAGCAAATCTGAATCTTATCACTCGTTAACTTATTGAGCCATGCCTTCTTTTAAGTTCAGAATATTAAAACTAATAAAAACACAGTCCAATAACTTTGCCAACCCATCGTAGAACCGCGGGCCTCGAGCCGCAGACCCGGCTCTTTTAACCCCCACCCCCGTGCTGGAAGTCGAAAGCTGGCTTTAAAACAGCATCAGCAAACTTTACGCCCAGCTATCACAAATTGATCCCTCTTGAGACTTTAAATCGGAGCACTAATTCTTAATAATATGGTTAGGGCTTAGCCGTCTGAGCAGATTATTTTCAGATGGGCATTGTTTCTAGAGCGCTGCCTTTTTGCTGCAAAGCTTGTCTAGAATATTTAGACTGATATTAATGTGATTGTTCGTGATTATGGCTGATTATTTTGCCTTTCAAAGTGAGAATTTATTTCTCTCCAAACTCATCGTTATCGCGGTTATACACACGATTTTATCCTTCATCGTTCTAGAAGGGGCGTTGTGTCAATCGCGGCGCTTTGTGATTTTCCTGCCCACCAAATTTATCGCGCGCCTATTGCCCAGCCCCTATCATCGCGGCGGGGGCGGCATTGTCATCGGCACAGCCGTAGCCGTGCTTTCTTCGGTTGGGGCCACCCAGATAGGCCCGCAAACTCTATTGGTTGTGAATGCTGGCTTTTTAACCATCTGGTATATTGAATGTGCAATTTTGTTGGCCTATGGGTTTTTTGCGCGCCTGTTTGAGGATGAGCTGCCGTTTGAAATTAGACTGTTTGTTAGCTTTGTTGTTATGGTAAATGCAGGGTATTTTACATTAATGTTCATCGTGTCTTTGCTTCGGGCGCCCGCGTTTCATTGATGCCCGCGTTAAATTGATTTTGGTGTTCCAAGGAAGAGGGGTTATCTGATTATGGATGAGAAAAAGACAGCCTGTGAGGTGTTTTCCGCACTAGAGACTACATCTGATTGGAAGACCTCCTTCATCTGTGCAAATGATGATCTGCATCGCGCTTTAGTGGAATCGCCGCTCGCTATTTTTGCATATGCTTTTGGCGTCTTATTAGTGATGTTTTTGGTTCAACATGCCTCTCGTCCTAATCCTAACGCGCTAAAGAAAAAATCCAAAAAATAGGATGCCCCAAAAAAGGATAATAACGCCGCATCGTAAGAAGCCTCTGACACAGGCTTGGTGGATAGGGTGCCTGCTAACTTTTGAAAAATTTTTCTGTTTAATCAGATGTAAACCCGCTAGGCTTTCATTATTTAAACTTATCTGCTGTAGATATATTGGCAGGGCTATTTAAAGCGCAAGGAACAGGATGTTATGGGACAAAAGAGACTAAAAAAAATGCTGGTAACAGGGGCAGCTGGCGGTATTGGTAGGGCTATTCGCACAAAGCTTGCCCCGCTTGCCGATATTGTGCGCTTGTCTGACAGGGCAGGGCTAGGTCAGGCAGCTCCCCATGAAGAGATTGTTTATTGCGAGCTCACCGAGAAAGACAGTGTTGATAATATGGTAGCAGGGTGTGATGGTATCGTGCATCTGGGCGGTCAGTCGGTTGAGGCAGATTGGGAGACTGTGCGTGATAGCAATATTGAGGGTATGTACAATCTGTATGAAGCAGCGCGCAAACATAAGGTTGGCCGGATTTTCTTTGCCAGCTCCAATCATGTTATCGGCTATTATCCGCAAAGCCAGCTCCTAGACGCGCAAACCCCGCCCCGCCCAGATGGGCTCTATGGTGTTTCCAAAGCTTTTGGGGAGGCCTTGGCATCGCTCTATCATGACAAGTTTGGCATTGAGACCGCTATTGTGCGTATCGGCAGCTGTTTTCCTGAGCCTGTTGACCACCGGATGCTGGCTACTTGGCTAGCAGATGATGATTTGATCAGCCTATTGGAATGCATGTTTGAGGCCTCGCGCCTTGGCTGTCCGGTCATTTATGGCATGTCTGATAATGATGTGGTGTGGTGGGATAACAGCCAAGTAGCCTATCTAGGCTGGAAGCCTAAACATAGCTCAGCTATCTTTAAAGAAATGCTGGATGCAAAGATCGAACGCCCACATAAAGATGCCGCTGTTTCAGTTTATCAGGGCGGGGTGTTCACCGAGCATCCAATTATGGAAAAAAAGCCAAATTAATAAAGGGAGAACTGGATGAGCCAGAAGGACGAAAACTTCTTTAATATTGATGATAAGGAAGTAGGTATTTTTCGTGAGCTAGCTGAGGGTATTACCACACGCATTTTTCCCGGCCAGCAAGCAATGTTATCTGTTGTGCGTGTTGCACCAAACGTCAAGGGCAACATCCATTCACATGAACAAGAACAGTGGGGGTATTTGATCTCTGGCTCAGCAACCCGTATCCAAGATGGGGAACATATTGAGGTCAGCGTAGGGGATTTCTGGTGTTCGCCCGGCCATGTTGAGCATGGTATTATTGGCGGTCCAGAAGGTGCTGTTATTTTAGATATCTTCGCCCCACCCCGCCCAGAATACACAAAATCTGGTAAAGGGTATGGTGTCTAAGTCTTAGCTCTTGAAGCGTGCTTTTCTGTTTCTTATATCACAATCATCAGGTCATCAGAATTAACTGGACAGGTGAGGGATAGGGTATGGAATTCCTGTTATTGTGGGTTTTAGGGGGGCATTTTGTTGATAGTGGTTTGCGTTACCGCGAGGTAGGGGAATGCTATGCTGCTGCCCAGAATGCCGGCTCTGACATGGGCTATGTTGGATTAAATCTGCCTAAATTTACCTGTGTGCCGCTAAAAGAAGGCCAGCCTTTTACCCTGCATATTACCCCGCCCAATAGCCGCTTCCCCTTTTGAAATAGGGGATACTCCCTTTTAGATTATTCATAAAAACCAGCTTTTTAACCCTTATAGATGGTTGAGAGGAATGAAACCTCTATGTCAGCTTCAGGGTACATGAAATAATTGAAAAACTGGTGATTTTTTAATCTCAAAAGGAGCAAGATAATGGCGCAGCGCATGAAACAATCACAAACAGCTAACCGGATTATTGGCACAGAGGAGAATAACATTCTTATCGGAACCAATAAAATAGATATCATGAACGGCCGTGCAGAAGACGATAATATTAAGGGCAGTAATAATGATGATGTGATTAAGGGCAGCGATGGGAATGACCGGATTTTTGGTGAGCGCGGCGATGATGTGATAAGGGGTAATGATGGAGTTTATGATATTATTGGCGGGCTAGGCCATGATGAGCTACATGGCGGCAAGGGCAACGATACTATCGCAGGTTTCCAAGGTAGGGATAGCCTTTATAGGAATGCTGGTGATGATGAAATTGCTGGCGGCAGAGGTGCTGATAGACTGTTTGGCGGCAAGGGCAACGATACGTTAAAGGGAAATTCGGGTGGAGACCGCCTTGAAGGTGGCACTGGGCATGATACCCTTTTTGGTGGTGGCGGCGATGATACGCTATCCGGTGGGCGCGGCGCTGATAAGCTATCTGGTGGGCACGGCGCTGATACGCTGCATGGTGAGCTTGGAGCAGATACTCTGCTAGGCGGCAGCGGAAATGATAATCTGTATGGCGAGGATGGAAATGATAAGCTGTATGGTGGCAGCGGAAATGATAGGCTGTATGGTGGTAGCGGAAATGATAGGTTGAATGGCGGAGATGGAGATGATTTCATCTCTGGCGGTGCCGGGGCTGATATCCTAATTGGCGGGGCTGGTAAAGACACCTTCTTGATCGATATTACCGCTAGCGGTGTGGTAGATGGGGCAAACAAAATTATTGATTTTGAGGTTGGAAGGGATGGGATCGCCTTTAAGTCTGATAATGATGGCGATACATTTGATTTTAGCGATAGTGATGAGGGAACACATATTGAAGTTCAACTTGGCGGCGTAGACATCCTGGTCGCCATTGTGGTGGATATCAGCACGGCAGAATTATTTTCTGACCATTTTCTTGTGCTAGAAGAATTTGTTTAACCACAGTTTTGACTATTAAATACACGCCCTTGCTATGCATATCATAGCAGGTGTTTTTTTATGATTATTTTCCTGCTTTTTCGATAAACATGCTCCTGCCTACCTAGATTATCCAAAAAAACACAACTCTTAATTCTTGTGGATGATTGAGGTGATTTTTATTCTTATGCCAGCCTCTTACATCGAAGATTACTGATTAAGCAGTAAGTGAAAACCATCAAAGGAGGCAAAATTGGCTAGTAATAAAAGAACAGAAGAGAGAACAAATATTAACGGAACAGATGCAGGCGATCGTATCCAAGGAACGGACGGGCGTGACATGATTTCCGGCGGTAATGGCAATGATCATATTACCGGTGGGGCTGGCCGTGACATCCTGAGCGGCGGTAATGGCAAAGATTTGATAAAGGGCGGCAAAGGAAATGACACCATAAGCGGGGGTAGAAATAATGATCATATTTATGGTGGAACTGGGAATGATGTGCTGAATGGTAATGCTGGTGATGACATTATAGATGGTGGAATTGGGCAAGATATCATTAAAGGGGGGCAGGGTGCAGACTCACTCCTTGGCAATGATGGTGATGATGAACTCTATGGCGGTGCCGGCGATGATATTATCAGAGGGGGGGATGGCGACGATATCATCAAAGGAGAGAAAGGGCGTGACCTAATTAAGGGTGGTGCTGGAAATGATAAGCTCTACCAAAATGATGGCGGCGGAATTTTGCAAGGTGAAGCTGGGCATGACTATCTTGAGGGCGGAGAAGGTCAGGACTCGCTTTCAGGCGGAGATGGAAATGATGAAATTCATGGAGGTGCAGATATAGATCTTGTTTTTGGCGGTGCTGGAAATGATATGCTCTACGGTGATGCTGGTGATGATCTCATCCATGGTAATTCTGGCGATGATAACGTTTGGGGGGGGCTTGGTTTTGATGATATTTCTGGCGATGCTGGTGATGATACTCTGCTAGGCGGTGCCGGAGATGATAAGGTAAAGGGCGGTGATGATAATGACAGGCTCTTTGGTGACGATGGAAACGATACCCTAGATGGCGGGGCAGGGTCTGACATCCTTGTAGGTGGCGCTGGAGCTGATTTGCTAACAGGCGGTAATGGCAGCGATATATTTGTTATCAAATCCACTTTGGCAGGGCTAGCAGACGGCCCAGATAGGTTCCTCGATTTCAGGCTAAAGGTAGATAAAATTGCCTTTGATACAGAAGTGGCCTCTGATGCCATAGCGATGACAAATGTTGGCAGTCACTTACATATAAAGGTCAAAATTGACGATGTTGAGATAGTTGCAGCCATTATGGAAAATGTTGATAAGGATATGTTGTTATCAACAGACTTCATGACACATGTTGATATCGCATAATACCAGTCAAAATAAAAACAAAATACAAACCTCTGTTATGGGCATCATAGCAGGGGTTTTTATGCTCATTTATCTGCTGCTCAATAGAGTTATTTACCCTTCCAGAATTGGCAGGTGCCAATTTCCCTACCATTAGGCTGGGAGTCTACATAATCCTGACCAATTTTGGCATAGCGATAGCGCATTTTCCAGCCCGGCTCATCAAAGCTCACAACTGTATCCCCCCAGATCAGCATATTGCGGTGCCGATATTTGGCGACTTGGCAAAAGCCTTCCTTATTCCCCATTCTAAAGGTTTGTTTAGCATTGGTAGGACACCATTCTTTCCAATCGCCCTTATTTCTGCGCTCATAGATTTTTTTGTTAAAAAACCCTTCTAGCTTGAAATTGCGAACCCCTACACCTTTGATTTTACATTTGATTTCAGTAGCTGCCATTACTGGGCCAGATAATAATCCGGCAATAAACGCGCCCAAAATAATGGTTTTTGTTTTTGACACAAACATTTGAACCCTTACTCATCTTACCATAAACAGCGCCTTGTTATGGCGCAAAACCCTATCTTGTAATTAGTACATTTATGCCATGCCTACTGGTTGAGGTCAAAGCCTCAGCTATAAAAATAAGGGCATAAAATAAGGATATATTCTGGATTAGCCCTGCATTAGCCCTGAATTAATCTTGTATTAATCCTGCATTAATATAGCAAAAGGGCAACCCAACCGCCGCGCTTGTGCGGGAATGTCGGTCTCTAGCATATTGGTGATTGAGGGCCTAGTAAAACAAACGGGGTGTCTTTTCGAGACAGGGTTTTGTATGGTTTTTACAAGATAGAGATTTAACAAAAACCATTTAGGGGCGGCGGCGCTAGCATGGCATCACCATCAAATATTTGGATTAAGGCTGGGCAGTTTTTTGCTGGCGGGGGTACTGCGCCTTTGCCTGACCAGATTATCCAGATATCGGGCGATAAAATAGCTGCGATTATGCCAGCATCAAAGGGCGCAACTGATTTTAACCCCACCTGTTTTGATGTGGTTGCCCCCGGCTTTATTGATTTGCAAATTAATGGTGCAGGCGGCGTTTTATTTAATGACCAGCCAGATGTAGACGCCATAGACACCATAGCGGCCGCAGCCCGAAAGGGCGGCACCTGTCATTTGCTGCCAACCTTTATCACCGACGAAGGGCGCGCCTATGTGCAAGCTTTACAGGCAGTAAATAAAGCACAAGGAAGGCCAGAGGTTTTAGGACTTCATCTTGAGGGGCCTTTCTTATCCCCTGCCAAGCCGGGTATTCACTCCCCTGCTTTTATTCGCAAGATGGATGCACAAGACCTTGATTTTTTAACCAGCTTTGAGGGGCGACTGCTGGTAACTTGCGCGCCAGAGGAAATGCCCCTTGATGATATTCGTGCCCTTAGCCAAGCTGGCGTTATTGTTTTTGCTGGACATAGTATGGCTAATATAGAAGTGATGTCAGCCGCAGTTTCAGCCGGGCTCTGTGGGGTGACCCATTTATTTAATGCCTGCTCGCAGATAGAAGCGCGTGCACCTGGTATTGTCGGGGCAGCCTTGAGTGATAAGCGTTTATTTGCAGGCATTATCGCAGATAACCATCATGTGCATGAAACAAATTTGAAACTTGCGAGTGCGCAGATGGAGGGGCGGCTTTGTCTGGTTAGTGATACTATGCCGAGCTTTGGCTCGGTACAAACCCGCTTTGACTTGCAGGGCAAAGAAATCACCTTGCAAGATGGACGCCTGCACGATGATGTTGACCAGCTAGCAGGTGCGCATCTAGGCCTAGATGAGGCGGTACAGAATATGATGGCCTGTACCGGCATTTCAGCTGAAAAAGCCCTTGATATGGCAAGCGGTGTTCCAGCCAGAATATTAGGTCTGGAAGATATTTATGGCCAGATTAAAGAAGGCAGGCCTGCTAGCCTAACCTGTTTGGATAGCCGGCTTAATACGCAAGCTGTTTATGTGCATGGGAAAGCCTATCATCCATAGCCCTTGCTAGTTTGCGTGATAAACGCCGCGTGCAATTGCCCGTGCCATGGTCACTGCACCAACATGCCCTAGAAGTGTTTGTAATTCTGGCGTTAGGGAGCCTTCTTGCGCTCCGGTGGCAACTGCAAAGACGATATCGCCATCCATCAGGCAGTGCGACGGCACAAGGGCCCGCGCAAACCCATCATGGGCGGTAATCGCTAGGCGTTGTGCCTCTGCCTTAGTAAGAGCAAGGTCAGTGGCTATTACTGCAATAGTCGTATTTGCGCGGCTATCTGTCTGGGAGAACCCAGTTTTCGTAATAGGCAAAGCTAGCGGGTTTGGCTGCGGTGCGATACCGCGGCCGCCAAACTCATCCCCAACTTCAAATGGCGCTGCCCAGAATTTATCACTACCGGGAACAAAGGGGCTGCCAAAACTATTAACAGCTGCCAGCGCGCCAACATTAAAGCTCATGCCATCTGGCATCTGTACAGTGATAGAAGCTGAACCTATACCGCCTTTGTTGATACCTGCCATTGCCCCTTTTCCGGCACCAACAGAGCCTAGTGCGAAGGCGGTATCGCAATGTTCATAGGCATCAATGCCCAACTGGTAATAAGGGTTTTCCTGCCAATCTTTATCACCGCCATTGGCAAGATCAAATAGAATAGCTGCGGGGACAATCGGTACGTGCTGGCCAGCAATGGCATAGCCGCGCTTTTGACGTGCCATGATATCGCATACGCCGCTCGCCGCACTAAGCCCAAAGGCAGATCCCCCAGATAACACCAGCGCATCTATCTGGCTGACTAGCTTATCCGGGTTTAGTAAATCTGTTTCCCTAGTGCCAGGTGCACCACCCATTACCTGACAGGCCGCAGTAAAGGGGGTGTCTGCTGTAATTACGGTAACCCCGCTCAATAGCTTATCATCCTGCGCATGGCCAACTTTCAAGCCCGTTACATCGGTTAACAGGTTTTGCATGCCAAGCTGTAAGAATGGGGCTTTGTCGGGCATATTACACTTTCAATTGGTCAATCAGGCGAACATTTCCAAGATGTATGGCCGCTAGCAACATGCCAGTTTCAATATGGCTATCTGCATTTGCTAGTGTTTGTGCATCACAATAGCTGAAATAATCAATTGCGGAAAATCCAGACGCCAAAATTTTTCGGCAAGCTTGGCTCAGGATCGTGTCAACTGGCTTGCCGCCGCGTATCTGATCTGCTGTTTCTTGCATCACCTGATATAAAATTGGGGCAATTTGCCGTTCTGCTGGCGTCAGATAGCCATTGCGTGAAGACATGGCGAGCCCATCTGCCTCTCTTATTGTTGGGCTTGCAAGGATTTCTACCGATAAGTCTAAATCGGTAACCATTTGTTTTATGACTTGCAATTGTTGATAATCTTTCTCTCCAAAAACAGCGATATCTGCCCCTGTTTGCTGAAACAGTTTATGGACGATAGTAGCCACCCCTTCGAAAAAATGTGGCCGAAATTCTGTTTCATAGCCAAGTGCAACACCAGCAGGCTGAATAGTGGTTGCATGACCATCTTCATACATTTGCTCAGGGATAAAAATCGCATCACACTTACCAGTTTCACGCAATTTGGCGAAATCTTCTTCATGCGTGCGTGGATACACATTAAAATCTTCATCTGGTGCAAACTGTAACGGGTTTACATAGATGGTTGTGATAATTTTGTCTGCACGCGCATCCAACACATCTAACAGCGAGAGATGGCCATTATGTAAATTACCCATAGTTGGCACGATGCCAATACGCAAACCGGCTTTCTTCCAGAGGGCAAACTGGGCTGCCATTTCATGTTTGTTGCGCAGAATTTTCATCTGTTTGAAACTTCAATTTTAGGCTGATATGAGTGTTTGTTCAGCCCCTTATAAGGCAGTTAAAGCTACTTGTCTTTTGAAGAATATATAAAAGATAACTTTTTTTGGAGATTAATGCGCCAAAGAGCAGGGCGTTAGCTCTTAGTCTGCTGGGCGAGCAAATCTTTTAAATGCAGAACAGATTCCCCAGGACCTATTTCATCCACGCCGCGGCAAAATAAATCCATAATAGCAGAGCTTAAAGGGCTGTCTTCATGGGCTTGAATATAATAGCATATATCTTTGGCGGCATTGCTAAGCGAAAATTGCAATCTGCTAATATCTTTATTTGTTAGGAATGGCCGGAACCGCTCTAACACCACAGAATTGCCCCCGCCAACATGCAAGACATCCAAAAAACGCTGGGCATCAATGCCTTGCTTATCAGCTTGTGCGGCGGCCTCTGCCATCACTGCTGCATAGCCAAGCGAGACGTAATTATGGATTAGCTTTAGCGCTTGTCCGGCACCAACATCGCCTGCATGAACAATATTTTCAGCAAAAAGAGAGAGCAGGGGATAAACTTCCTCAAAGACAGACTTATCCGCGCCCACAATCAGGTTTAATCGGCCTGCCGCAGCTTCTTTTGGGGTGCGTGTCATCGCTGCATCAACAAAGATTATGCCTGCTTCGGCAAGGCGTGCCGCAAAGGCTTTCGTTTTATCTGGCATGCTGGTGGAGCAATCTATGATAATCTGGCCTTTTTTCCCTTGCGATAGGATGCCTTCAGGGCCAAATAGGATCTCTTCTACTTGCACAGCACCTGTGACGCATAAGATAATCATTTTTGCATTTGCAATGGTCTCTTTAATAGATGGGGAAGCTGTTGCCCCTGCCGCCTCTAGCGCATCTGTAGGCTGGTTTCCCTGATGAGCCAGAAAGTTTACATGATAGGCTTTATCTTTCAGAATGTTCGTTGCAATGCCATGTCCCATTAGACCAACGCCAATCATGCCAATTTTCATAATCCATTTCCTTTTAATTTTCAAATTCGTATCTGCATTATTTATAGCATGGTTTGCGTGCATGTCATCATATCACGCTCGTTACGAAAACCAGTCTTAAACCTCTTGACAGGGTGCTAGCAACGGTCTTTGCTAAGATTGTGGTGGCGCAAGCTGCTCGCTTTCCAATGCCATATCAGAGCTATAAATAAACACAGATAGATAAGGGATAATCTAATGAAACTCTTTACAGCAGGAGCGTCTCCTTTTGGTCGTAAGGTGAAATTGGCGTTGCATGTGTTATCCCGCATGGATCAGGTGGAGGTAATTGCAACTGATACAAGCAAGCCTGACAGTGAAAATAGAAAACAGAATCCGCTGGGAAAAATTCCTACCTTGCTAGTTGATGGCAAGGCTATTTATGACAGCCGCGTTATTCTAGATCACTTAGATAATACGGCTGGAGGGGGCAAGCTATTTCCGGTAAGTGGACAAGAGCGCGATGATGTGCTGATTGCAGCTGCCCTAGCAGACGGGATGATGGATGCTGGTATTTTGATTGTGTATGAGAATAGAATGCGCCCTGAAGGGATGCAGGTAGAATCGATAATTGAGTATCAGCGTGGTAAGTTAGAACGCAGTTTAAAGGCTATAGAGGCAAGCTCTGTTACCTATGAAAATGGAGCAATGCCGAATGCAGCGGAAATTGGTTTAGCCTGTGCTATCGACTATATGGATTTCCGGGAGCTGGCGGATTGGCGTGCGCTTGCACCTTGCCTAGAAGGATTTATGACTGCATTTGCAGCGTCAGTGCCAGGCTATCATGAAACCTTGCCAGAAGGGATAGCTGCTGCCCCTTGGCGTTAAATGCTGGTCACGCTCAGGGCTATTCGCTAGTCAGATTAAAGCGCCATCACAATTAAGATTATTGGCAAAGATAAAGTCTTTGGCGGGCTAGCAGCTTAGCTCTATTCGATATCTATTTTGGTCTGTTTGCTGGCCCGCGCAAGTGGGGTACGTGCCAGTGACAAAAGCGGCGGGATCATAAATAAGGTTGCAATGGTAGATAAAGCCAATCCGCCAAACACCACCGTTCCAATACCACGATAAAGCTCGGAGCCAGCGCCTGGAAAAATCACGAGCGGGATAAGGCCAAAGAGCGAGGTTAATGTCGACATAAAAATCGGGCGGATACGATTGCTGGTGGCCTCTAAAATCGCGTCATCAACACGCATCCCATCTTCTCTTATATGCAGGCTAGTCTGCTCAATCATCAAAATCGCGTTATTAACCACTACCCCTGTTAAAATAACAAAGCCAAGCATGGTCAACATATCTAGAGGCTGGCGAACAAACAGGTTAATCAAGGCTAGTCCTGCTATGCCGCCTGCACCAGCAACTGGAATAACCAGCAAAATGATTGCAGGTAGGGTAAAGCTTCGCAGTAAAATCACCATAAGCAAAAAGATAACAGCAATAGCGGCTAGCACATTGGTTTGCATCGCAGACCAAGTTCGGGCTAGCTCGCTAGCGGCGCCGCGGACTGAAATCTGGACGCCTTTCTGTTCTGCCAGAGGGGAAATTTGCGGCAGAATCTCTGTATTAATTTTGTTGATTGCACTCTCTAGAGGCAAGCGTTCATCTGGGCGCAATTGCAGCGAGCGCGCCTGATTGCCACCTTGTCTTCGGATTTGCTGGGGCGCGCTAATAAAGCTGATGCGTGCAAGCTGTCCAACAGACACCACCTCACCAGAAGGGGTAATAATTGGAAGATTTTCTAGGTCAGAGATAGATAGATCGCCAGCATTTTGCCCAGCTAGGGTTAAATCGATTAGCTCCCCATCTATCGGGATTTGCGTCACGCGCATGCCATCATTATAGATATCTACTGCTTGTGCAAAAGATTGCATCGACAGACCAGAGGCGGCAAGGGCAACTGGATCTGGCAGTAACCTGATTTGTGGCGTGCCTGTGCTTAAACTAGGCTGCACCCTAATCTGATTACCTTCACGGCGCGGAAAGGCCTGTGAAAGCGCGCTATTCAGTTCTTGGGCAACAATACCAATATCTTCTTGGGATGCCCCTGTTACATCAAGGCTAATTGAACGTGAGCCGCCTACAGATCGCCCAAATAGCGAGGCTTGGCGGACAAAAGCCCGTGCACCAGGTTCAGAAAAAATAGGCCGCGTTAATACATCACGAAGCTCATTGACGCGGGATGGGTCAACAGATGAAGCCCCAGCAAACGCACCGCCAGCATAGGCAACAAAGAAAAAGCGCGAGATTTCAGGTGGACCATCTTCTACTACTCGTCCCTCCCAAAGGGGGCGGGCTGTATTTTCCATTTTGGCAGCAATACGCTTGGTTTCATCCATTGAATAGGCTGGCGGTACAATAACCGAACCAAACACAAAATTGGCATTTCCGTCTGGCAAATAATCTAACTGCGGCATAAATCGCCAAGTGGATATTGCGGCCGTAGATATCATTGCGGTTACCAGAACTGCCCCTACCATACGCCGCTTGATGGCGAAACTAGCATAGGTTAAAATCAATTTTTTGAACCGGCCAGCCGCGGTATCTAATAGCGGGATGCGGCGCTGGCTTGAACGGGCAAAACGCTTATTATCCAATAACAAGGCGGAGAGGCTAGGAATAAGCGTTGTCGAGACGATAACAGATATTAATACCGATACCGAAATTGCCACACCAATATCCCTGAAAAGTTGGCCAACGGGCAGTTTTAGCAAAATCACGGGAACAAACACCACTACAGTTGTCAGCGCTGAGCCAAGAATAGGTGCCCAAACCTGCCTTGCGCCGTGAAAGGCTGCTTGCGGCGCCGCTAACCCCTTTTGATGCAGGCGGTAGATATTCTCCTGTGAGACAATAGAGGCATCCACCACCATTCCTACGGCAAAGGCAAGTCCGGCAAGGGAGATAACATTAATAGACATACCCAAACCTGCCATTGCAACGAAAGTGCCTATCACAGAGGTTGGTATCGCCATAAAGATTATGAAAGTAGGCGCAAAGGAGCGCAAAAACAGAACAAGAATAGAAAGCGCCAATAAGCCGCCAACCCAGATATTTTGCTTTACCAGATCAATGGCAGAGGCGATGTAATCAGTTTCATCATAAACAACCTTTAAGCTTAGCCCACGCGTCTTTAAAACGCTGCTATTCAAGTCATCAATCACATCTCGCAAGCGCACCATTGTTTCAACTACATTACTGTTTTGCTCACGCAGCGCATTTAGAATAACCGCATCCTTGCCGTTTAGGCGGCGGAAACTTGTACGTTTTTTGGTGACTAGACTAATTTCAGCCACATCTGCTAGCAATACAGGCACTAACTGGCCGTTCGTGGTCAAATCATTGCGCAGAACAATTTGCCCGGCAGTCTGGGGGGTAAATAAATCAGCCTCTGTGCGCACGGTGTAGGTTCGCTTGCCGCGCTCTATTGTACCAACCGACAAAGTAGCAGAAGCTTGCCTCAGAGCCTGTAAAACTTGTGGCAGGCTCAGATTATAGCGGATAAGGTCGTTTGGATTAACATTAACCCGCATCTCGCGCCGTCCGCCGCCATATAAAAATATCTCCGCAACACCGCCAACGCGCTCAAGCGGGGCCACAATGCCATCTTCTAGAAAATTGCCAAGCTGTTCGACATCTACATCGCTACCTTCTGCTGCGGTTAGGGACAGGCGGGCTATTGGGCTGTCATCTGAGTTTGAAGTGCGCACACTAGGCGCAGTCGCTTCATCAGGCAGGTCAGCAATACCCGACAATTCTGATAGCAGCATTGTCAGCGCTTTATCCATGTCTGTGCCTACCGCATAGGTCAGGGTCACACGCGCCCGGCCAGTATCTGAGCGTGAGGCGACATCTTCTACCCCGTTTAAACCTGATAATTCAGTTTCCAGACGCGAGACAATCTCTCTGTCTACATCTTCTGGAGACGCACCAGACCAATTCATACGCACCTGCAAAATAGGTTTTTCTATATCAGGGCTCATCTGTATGGGAATAACTTGTGAGGAAACAATGCCAAACATCACGGTCAGGATAATGACCGCCATTACTGCCACCGGACGTTCAATTGCAAATTTAATCAAATTGTTCATATCTGCTCTACTTGTTGGCCTGTTTTTTCCAATTATTGGTGTTGTTTCCTTTACCTGCGCCAGCATCTTGGCGCTTATCTTTATCTTTACCTTGGCCTTGGCCCGCATCTTTGCCGTCAGCTATTTCTTTGCCATCACTTAAGATTTCATTGCCTTTGGTAATGACCTCTTCGCCTGCAACTATGCCCTTTAAAATAACTACCTTGTCCTGTACCGCGCCACCTAGCGTTACGATACGCTGCTCTGCGCGTCCTTCTTTTGCGACAAACACCACATAGCCGCCATTTAATGGCACCAACGCATCTTGCGGGATAATGACTAAATCTTGCGGCGATTTTGTTGGTATCTGCAATGTTAGGGCAGTGTTTTCAGCCCGCGCCAAAGCAGGCAAAGGGTTAAGCGGGGTAAAGCGCGTAGGGCGGGTACTGGTGCGGCTATTCTGGGTTGGTAAGACCGCACGAAGTTTTAACTGGATAATCTGTGACGGCAGGTTCTTATTTTGTGCCTGTGTTTCAATTACCGCTTCAATAATATCTTCAGGTGATAGAAAGCCTACATAGTCAGCTGGAATATCAGCTTCAACCTCAAATCCTTTATCTGTGCGTATGCGGGCAATCTCATCACCCTCACGCATGTAGAGCGCATTTGCACCCGCAAGCTGGGCTATTTGGCCAGCTACAGGCGTTACAATATCGGCCTTGGCAATATCTGCTTCTAGCTCTTCTAACTCAAGCGCCAATTTACGCGCGGTAAGGCTAGCGCTATCATTCTCAGAACGCAGGCGAGCAAGCGTGCGTGCGCGCACCAGAGTTTGTTCACGTGCCGCCAAGTAAGCGGTTTTAGTGGTATCAAAAGCCTCAGAGGATATTGTCTGGCTTGCGCGTAATTTCTCCGCTCTCGCCAATTTCGCTTCTAATAGAGCCAGCTTTTCCTGTGCCACCACGCCAAGCTGTTCTTCAAAGCTAATATCAGCCTTCAATTGGGCGATATTCTGCTCGGTTTCTTGCTTCTGTAGGCGCAATAAACGGCGCTGATGTTGCAGATTGGCGCTATCCTGCTCGGCTAGTTTTTGTCCCTTTTCAACCGTATCGCCAATGCGAACTGCCTTTAGCTGCACACTGCCCGATGCTGGGGCGGTGACGATTTCAAGTGGACCTGTTTTAACCCGGCCTTGGATTTGTGTTCGTGGTGCAATTTTCTGACTTACCGCCTTTTTAGTTTCAACTTTCGCAGCTCTGTTGAAGGATTGCGCTTCTGCAATCGGCGCATCAACATAGAAAGCGAGGCCTAAAAAAGCAGCTAAACAGATAAGCTTTACAGGCAAATTGAGCATAGCTAGGAACACTCCTGAATAACATTTAAAGGCGCTAATGCTCGAAAGCTAATAAAGCGCGATTACTGAATTACTACTATATACGCATGAAATTAAAAGAAATAACGCAAATATAATTTTTAATTATTCTAAAAGGTCACGCCAAAGAACAAAGCCCCTTTCTAAAAAGAAAGAGGCTTTGTCTGGTTTTGACTACCTAAAAGAGAGCGGGGG
Source organism: Alphaproteobacteria bacterium (assembly GCA_016780775.1). Taxonomy (GTDB): domain Bacteria; phylum Pseudomonadota; class Alphaproteobacteria; order Puniceispirillales; family Puniceispirillaceae; genus JADHLI01. The sequence goes on from JADHLI010000004.1 coordinate 16,445, forward strand.
GGGGGGCAGTTAAGGGAGGAAAACCCGTTCGCGCTCCATCTATTTAGGCAGCATCATCACTTTTGTTTGACCATTCGCGCACATAATCTGAGATTTCGCTGCGTGTTAGGCCGATATCTAACAGGGTACGGTCGTCTAGACGGTTCAGAGCGGATACACCACCTGAATATTCGATCCATTTACGGAGCCGACCAAAGATGGTTGGGGTGTTGTCGTTTATAGCTTTTTTTGCCTTTGCCATAACGGAGTTCCTTTTCATAAGAATGTTTGAATGTTGTTTGTTTATCCAACAGGACAATACATTCCACCCATGATGCGCTCTTGTTGTTTTTGTTATTTTTTTCGGCGCTTATATATAAGTCATATATGCTGACCTAAATAAAAAGTAAAGTATTGTTTTAAATTATTTTTTATTATTTCTATTACGTAATTATCTAACTATAAAAGTGGTTTTGAAATGTAAAATATTCAAAAAATCAGGTAGCTTTGAAAGAAAATGATCATATCTGTTGAATTGCGCTCTCTGCCCTTTCGGCGCATGAAATTAGGGGCTATGCTTTTATTCTGATTCGCGCGCCCATTGGCAGGTAAAGTTTAGCCTGCGCAAAGGCCAGCGAAGGGATTAACGCGCTCTTTTTTGTTGAAAAATGAAATTTATGTCAACGCCTGTGCCAACGAGTTATGCTTTTCTTTGCCGTGCCTGCCTTGGCTCTGGCTATGTTGGTATGGCAGAAAGGCCGAAGAGTTGCATCGAATGTGGCAGCGAGGCGCTTGTTTTGCATGATGAGCTATTTAGCTTGTCGCTCGCCCATATCGATTGTGATGCTTTTTATTGCTCTGTTGAAAAGCGAGATAACCCAACTCTTGTAGACCGTCCAGTAATAGTGGGCGGGGAGCAACGCGGGGTTGTGGCAGCAGCCTGTTATATAGCGCGACGCTATGGTATCCGCTCCGCAATGCCAACATGGCAGGCAAAACGGGCATGCCCGGAACTGGTTATTATCAAACCGCGTATGGCCGTATACCAGACTATTGGGCGGCAAATAAGAGAAATGATGCTCGGGCTAACGCCGCTTGTTCAGCCGCTTTCTATTGATGAAGCTTTTTTGGATTTAGCAGGAACGCAAAAACTTCATCATGCCTCGCCTGCCTTATCATTGGCGCGTCTGCAAAAGCACATTAAAACAGAGTTAGGCCTAACCGTATCCATAGGTTTGGCAGCGAATAAATCACTTGCTAAAATCGCCTCAGATCAGGATAAGCCAAATGGGTTTTATGTTATTGGCGCAGTCGAAGCCAAATCTTGGCTTGAAAAGCGTCCAGCTAGCTTACTGTTTGGCTTGGGAAAATCACAAATGGCCAAGCTCAAATCCGCTGGGGTAAATACCTGCGGGGATATTGTTAATTTGCCAGCAGGGCGGCAACACAGCCTGTTTGGCAGTGATGCCCTGCGGCTGGTAAATCTTGCTAGCGGTATCGATGAGCGGCCAGTAGTGCCGCATAGCCGAGCTAAATCCATATCTTCTGAGACGACTTTTTCAACCAATATCTCAGAGCTTGATATGTTGCTTGCAAAGGCAGAAATCCTATCTGCTAAAGTCTCGCGCCAGCTAAAGGCAAAAAGGCGTGCTGCCATCCGGGTGACGGTAAAGTTGAAATTTCCTACCCACCGTTTAATAACCAGATCGCGGATGCTCGCCGCGCCTAGCCAAATGCATCACGATATTTTTGCTGCCGCCACAGACCTGTTGCGTGCCGAGACAGGCAATGGCAAATCTTATCGTCTGCTTGGCGTTGGGGTGGAATTAAGTGAACAGGATATAGCCGAGGCTGATGCCGCACCTACCAGCTTGCTAGATCTGGTAGATGAAGGTAGGCAGAAGAAAAATAAGCTGGAGGTGGTAATTGACCAGCTGCATGAAAAGCTAGGTGATGATGTGGTAAAGACAGGCCGACAATTAAAAAAGCCACCCAAAAAATAATATAAATTATCAAAACGATAATAATAAGCCATTTACCCACGAATAAGGGTCAGGCTAGTCTGTTGCTAGAATATTTGTTGAATATTTTCTTGAAACCGCACGTTAGAGGAAGGGGGTTGTTTTGCCAGAGGATAAAGATAGGCGCGCATCCCTTTTCTTTTATGGCACGCTAAAGGCAGCTGAGGTGCGCGAGGCTGTGCTTGGTTATAAAGTGCCTGAAAATCGGCTAGTGGGCGCAACGCTATCCGGCTTTGAGGTGCGCCGCGTTGCGGGAACCTTTTATCCGATGATCGTTACAGCCCAGCCTGAAGCGGTGATAGAAGGGGTTCTGTTGACTGGAATTGACAAGCAAGAACTGGACAGGCTTGATAGGCTAGAAGGGGTTAACTACCAACGTATTGATGTTGAGGTCGAATGTGATGGTCAGATGCGAACAGCTCAACTCTATAAGCCTATTAATAAGTTGCCAGCAGCCGAGCTTTGGGACTTTGCTAATTGGTATAAAAAAGATTTAGATAATTTTCTAAGCCAAGATTTTGACCCTGATGGGGTGCGTAGACCCTAGTTTATTTGCGCTAAAGTTCATTCTCATTTCTAATCCGAAATGATTTTTTTTAAATGCAGGGCCAATGTGAGGCCGCCAATGTGAGGCCATTATAAGGTCACTATAAGGCCACTGTAAGGTAACTAATTTATGGATATATCCCTTTCATCGACGCTGACATCTCTCTCTATTCAAACAGATAATATGACCATCTTCTGGCTGGTAGCTGGCTTGTCTGTCTTTAGTGTTGCGGTATCAAAATCAGGGTTTGGCGGGGCAATGGGTGCGCTGGCTGCGCCATTAATGCTGACTGTTCTGCCTGCGAAAACAGCCCTTGCTGTTTTGCTGCCATTATTTTTGGCTACCGATTTTTGGACAGTATATATTTGGCGCGGTTATAGCGTGAAACGCTTGCTTGGCTGGATGGTGGCAATGGGTATTGCTGGCCAGATACTTGGCTGGATGGTGATAGGCTATATAGATGATGACACGCTAAAGGCCTGTATCGGAGGGTTAGCGCTATTTATGGGGGTGCGCTATTGGTATAGGGTGTACCAGCCTGCCTTGGGCGTGGCGGCGGTGCATGTGAAAAAGCAGATGCGCAAACGGTTTCGTGAACGCGCATTTATTTGGTGCACATTATCGGGTTTTTCCAGCTTTATCTCGTTGACCGGGGGCATTCCCATACAAGTCTATATGCTGCCGATGGCGGTACATCGATTTTTCTTTGTTGGCACGCTAGCATGGTATTTTCTGTTTATAAATCTGGCCAAGCTACCTTTTTATGATGATTTAAACCTCTTTACCACAGGCAGTCTGATTGCCAGCGCGATTTTGTTGCCGATTATTCCATTTGGCGTGTTCTTTGGCAGATGGCTAGTGCGCCGGATGAATGATAAAATTTTTTATCATATTGCGCATTTTTTTCTGATTATCTTGGGCGCGCGTCTGTTATATACCTCTTTTTAAGCGTAGCGTTTCATCCATCGAAGAAAAAGCCTTTTAGGAGGGTAATCTGTTGACACGTTGGCGACATTTATTAATTGCAATCGCAACCGTTCCCGCCATTGCTGTTTATGCAATTTTATGCGTGTTTTTGGCGGATTATGTAACCGGCATGCACTGGCTTTTGGATAGTCTATATTATCTAATAGCGGGGCTAGCTTGGATATACCCTGCTGGCTATGTCATTGGCTGGTTGGCCCGCCACGAAGCCTGAAACAAGCAAACCTATCCAACTTGTAAAAAGCTTTGCAGATTTTGCGCCTTTGCAGGTTGATCTTTGGAACCATTTGGGTCGATATTCAAATAAAATAACATAAACCGCGTCCCTAAGCTTGGAGCGGCTCTGTTTTTTTAGGTATTTGGGCTCTGAGGGGCTCTGGGAAGCAGGGATAATTATGTTTGGTGGATGGGAAGGCTCGCGTGAAACGCTATTCAGCTTTGAGAATTATAAAAGAGGGCTTGTCAGGTCATAAAGGCTGGCAGCCCGCATGGCGTGATGCAACGCCCAAGCCTGCTTATGATGTGATTGTTATTGGCGGCGGCGGGCATGGGTTGGCAACCGCGTATTATCTGGCAAGCATCCATGGGATCAAAAATGTTGCGTTGCTGGAAAAGGGCTGGATTGGCGGCGGAAATTCTGGGCGAAATACCACCATTGTACGCTCCAACTATTCTATCGAAGGCAATACTGCTTTTTATGAGCATTCCTTAAAATTATGGGAAGGGCTATCCCAAGAGCTAAACTATAATGTGATGTTTAGCCAGCGTGGCCATTTAAGCCTATTTTTCACGCCGGGGCAGCGTGATGCGCTTGCCAGACGCTATAATATTATGCGTCTGAACGGGATTGATGGCGAATTTCTGAACCGCGATCAGGTTCAGAAAATGGTGCCACATCTGAATTATTCTGAAGATTCTCGTTTTCCCATTATGGGCGGGTTTTTGCAACCGCGTGCCGGCACAGCCCGTCATGATGCGGTTAATTGGGGCTATGCAAGGGCAGCCTCTGCATTAGGTGTTGATATCATCCAGAATTGTGAAGTTACCGGCTTTATCCATGAGGGTGGCAAAATCCAAGGGGTGGAGACCAATCGCGGGGAAATCCGTGCAGAAAAAATAGGTATGGCGGTTGCAGGTTCAACCTCTCTTTTGGCGAAGATGGCTGGGCTTGGCAAATTGCCTATAGAAAGCCATAAGCTGCAAGCCTTTGTTTCTGAGCCGATAAAGCCCTTTCTAGATACAGTACTCGTTTATTCCGCCTATAATGGGCATTTTTACATCAGCCAGTCAGATAAGGGCGGGATGGTATTTGGCGGTGATTTAGACGGCTATAATTCCTACGCACAGCAGGGTAATTTGCCAATTTACACAGATGTTGCCGGATGTGCGATGAATGTTATGCCAGCTTTGGGGCGGGTAAAAATCCTGCGGCAATGGGCTGGGATTATGGATATGTCGATGGATGGCTCACCTTTCATTGCTAAAACAGATATTGACGGGCTGTATCTGAATGCAGGTTGGTGTTATGGCGGCTTTAAAGCGATACCTGGTTCTGGTTGGTGTTTTGCCCACACCATTGCCAATGATGCGCCGCATGAAATTAACAGCCCTCTGACATTGGATAGGTTTCGGCAGGGCCGTCAAATTGACGAGAGTGGGCATGGCCCTTTCCCCAAAGCGCATTAAAAGAGATGCAAAGGCCATAGGTATAGTGCATGACAAATACATCACAAAAAGGGGCGTGCGGTGCTAAGAATTGAGTGTCCATTTTGCGGGCTTCGCAACCATGATGAGTTTACCTATCTAGAAGATGGCAGTGGTGAAATGCCGGCACTGGATAACATAGATGGTGAGGCGTGGTACGAAGCAGTTTTTTTGCGTGATAATCCGCGCGGTATGCATATTGAAGATTGGCATCACACACAAGGGTGCCGAATGGTTCTGCGGGTGTCGCGTAATACGCTAACGCATCAGATACTATCGGTTATGCCTGCTCATCCTGATTATAAAGAAATGTTCTCCGATAGCGCTAAATCTGCCAATTCTGCTCCAAAATCAGCTAAGGCTAAATCAGCTAAGGATGGGCGGGGCTAATGGGCGCTTATAGGTTAAATAAAGGCGGTAGAATTAACCGGGATAAAGAGGTGTTTTTTCGCTTTAACGGACGTCGCTTAAAGGGTTTTGAAGGCGATACCATCGCTTCTGCCTTATTGGCGAATAATGTACGCCAAGTTGGCCGCAGCTTTAAATATCATCGGTTGCGCGGCGTAATGTCCGCAGGTCCTGAAGAGGGCGGCGCGTTGTTCAATGTTAATGACGGGGCGATGCGGATTGCTAATGTTAAGGGCACCATGGCAGAGCTTCGGGACGATATGCAGGTGTATGCCCAAAATGCCTTTCCCAGCCTAGCTTTTGATATTGGCGCGGTAAATGGCTTGTTTGCGCCATTTTTGACGGCAGGTTTCTATTATAAGACATTTATGGGGCCTGCACGAACTACTGCATTCTGGATGTTTTGTGAAAAATTTATCCGCAAAGCTGCGGGGCTCGGTAAAGCCTCGCGCCTGCCAGACCCTGATAGCTATGATATTGCTTATAAGTTCTGTGATGTTCTTGTAGTAGGGGCGGGTCCTACTGGACTTTTGGCTGCGGCTGAACTAGCGGAGCAGGGTCAAAAGGTTGTTCTAGTCGAACAGGATTTTGAAGTAGGCGGCAGCCTTCTAAGCGGCGGCAGGACAGAGGAGTTCACGCTTCGCGACACATTGTTAAAACGGTTTGAGAAAGCCGGGGGGCAGGTGATGTTGCGCGCCACTGCTTTTGGCTTGTATGACGGGCTGGTTACGGGTGTTCTGGAGCGTTGTAGTGACCACCAGAGCGCCCCTGAACCATTTAGCCCACGTGAGATCAGCCATATTATTCACCCACAGCATGTTGTGCTCGCAACTGGGGCTTGTGAGCGTGGCTTTGCCTTTGGCAATAATGACCGGCCTGGGGTGATGCTAGCAGGGGCGTTACGAAGCTATGCTTGCCGTTATGGTGTAATGGCTGGGCGGTCTGCTGTAATAGCAACTTGCCATGACGGCACTTATGATGATGCGATTATGCTGGCGAGTTTGGGGATGGAAATAACCCTTATTGATGCCCGCAATAAACCCTCTCGCTATGCAAAGAAGGCTCAAGCGGCCGGTATTAACGTTTTGGCTGGCAAGGTGCCAGTGAATGTAGCTGGGGTAAAATCGGTTGCTGCGTTGGAAATTGCCGACATTGATGAGGCTGGCGAGATAAAGGAAAATACGACCATTATTGGCTGTGATGTTGTCGGTGTATCTGGCGGATATTCCCCGGTTATCCATTTGCCATCGCATCGCGGGATTAAGCCACGTTGGGAGGCCTCTATCAATGCTTTTGTAGCGGGTAAGACACCTGAAAATATTCATATTATTGGGTCAGCAGATGGAATTTTTGACCATCAAGCCTGTTTAGATAACGCCCTTCAGATAACGCAAAAAATTAAAGGTCAGAAAACAGGGGTAAAGCTAAGGCGGCGGGTGCCGGGGGGGATGCGTGCGCTGTTTGAGGTGCAAATAAAGGGGCGGAAGCTAAAATCCTTTATTGACCCGCAACATGATGTGACGTCAGAAGATGTGCGTCAGGCTCACCGGGAGGGCTTTGTTTCGGTTGAGCATATGAAGCGTTATACTACGCTTGGTATGGCCACTGATCAGGGGCGAGTAGGAAATGTTTTGGGGTTGGCGGTGATGGCGCAGGCGCAAGGCTTGGCTGTTGGTACTACTGGCGTTACGACCTTTCGCCCGCCCTATACTCCGGTTTCTATTGGCGCACTAGCCGCAAGAGAGCGGGGCAGACATTGGCGGCCAACACGGCGCACACCTATGCACCATATGCACCTTGCTGCCGGTGCGGTAATGACTGATGCAGGTGCGTGGAAGCGTGCATGGTATTATCCGCGCGGGGATGAAGGTATTGATGAAGCCTATGTGCGCGAAGCAGCAACCACCCGTCAGAATGTTGCCATGGTGGATGTGTCTACTTTGGGTAAAATAGCGGTGCAGGGGCCTGATGCTACAGAATTTTTAAACCGACTTTATGTTAATCCTTTTGCCAAATTGGCGATAGGTAAGGCGCGTTATGGTATTATGTTGCGTGATGACGGTATGGTATTAGATGATGGCACGACGTGGCGGCTGGCAGAAGATAATTATTTTATGACCACCACGACCGCGCAAGCTGGCCCAGTGATGTTGTTTCTAGAGGAGTTGTTGCAGCGGCGCTGGACAGATTTGCGGGTTCATGTAACTTCTGTAACAGATCAATGGGCTGGGATGGCTGTTGCTGGCCCATATGCACGTGAGGTGCTAGCAGCTGAATTTCCGCAACTTAACTGGTCAGATGAAGCGTTTCCATTTATGGGCGTGGTTGAGGTTACCCATCGCCTTGGCCAGCATGATATTACTTGCCGAATTGCGCGCATTTCCTTTTCCGGGGAGCGCGCCTTTGAAATTTATGTGCCTTCTGATAGTGGCGCGCAGATTTGGTCTGCGCTTGCTGACCGGGTTAATGAGGCAGGCGGCTGTTTATATGGCATGGAAGCGCTCGGCGCGTTGCGGATTGAAAAGGGTCATGTGACAGCCGCAGAATTAGATGGTCGGGTAACGCTAGAAGATGCTGGATTTGGACGAATGGCGTCAAAAACAAAGCCCTTTATCGGCTCTGTTTTGCGCCAACGCTCTAGCTTGCAAGATGAAAGACGCCCGCAATTAGTAGGCATCTTTCCAAAAGATCGAACCAAGAAATTTTCCGCTGGCGCGATTTTATGTACCCCAGACGCAGTGTCTGGTTTTGGAGAAGGCTGGGTTACTGCGGTCACCCATTCGCCAGCTTTAGGGCATTGGATAGGGCTGGGATTTGTTGCTGGCGGCGCACAAGCATGGCAAGGAAAAACCATTATAGTTGCCGATCCTGTGCGCGATAATTTTGTCGAAGCTGAAATTGTCAGCCCGCATATGTTCGATGCCAAAGGAGATCGCCAGCATGGCTGAGAAATTATTAAATCCTGCAGAGAGTCTAGCGCGGCTATCGGCAGGGCGGCATGGCAAAAAAGGAGGTAAGCCAGGGGTCGAATTCACCGAACTACATGGCTTCACTATCACGCAGATTGCTTTTTTTCCAGAGCAGAAAGCGGCCGCAAAAGCGATGCTTAAACGCCAATTCTCTGTGCCACAAATGCCAGAACCAACCTCTTCTTGCCGCACAAACGGGTTTTTATGTTTGCGTCCAGAGCTAGGTAAATTATGGCTGGTTAGCGAAAAGCCAATCCTGGCAGATTTGCCCGCTAGTATGAACAAATACTATCCTCTTGATATATCTGCCTCAAAGCTTTGCTTGCTGGTATCGGGCCCTAAGGCTAGTTCACTTATAAATCGTCAAGCCGCAGTGGATTTATCCTGCCCAGATGGCCAGTTTATAGCTACAGGTATGCATCATGTCGGGGTGCATATATTAAAAATCAGTGAGGATAGATATCTGTTAATGCTGCCGTCTAGCTTTGCTGAATCTTTGGCAGATGGGCTGTTTGATATTGCCTGTCAGTTTGGTGTACAGATTAGCAAGCCAGCTAAGGGGTCAATTAAAGGGATTGAGGGGTAGTCGTTCATGTTTTCGCTATTTTCCCCGCCTATGCCCAAAAGGAATGCAACGCCAAAGAAAAAAACCGCGAAAAGGCAGCCTGACGAAAAACAGTCAAAAAATGAAGAACGTCCTTTGCAGACAGTCCTTAATCAAGGCTATGATTTAATGGAGATACATGGGCTGTCTGGATGGAAAATACAGTTTGACCATGCGCGTAGGCGTGCTGGTTTGTGTGATTATAACCGCAAAATACTCTCGCTCTCCCGCCATTATGCCCGTTATGCAGACCCGGACCATATCAAAGATACTATTTTGCATGAAATTGCCCATGCGCTGGTTGGCCCTGGGCATGGGCATGATGCGGTTTGGCGACAGAAAGCGCGCGAAATTGGCTGCACGGCGGCCAGATGCCATACCCTGAATTTTTCCAAAGCGCGCTGGCTTATGCGTTGCCCAAAAGGGTGTTTTGAGACTGAACGGCATCGCCGTAGCGCTGGGCTGTTCTGTGCAAAGTGCAAATCATCTGTTCAGTTTTTGCCGCAGCAGAACGAAAATGCTGGTGCTGAACTTACCTCAAGAGTATGAGAGAAAAGATGTCAATATTGCCGCCATTTTCTTTTGATGCGCGTCAGCTCATATTTGATGACGCAGTGGCAACCCTTGCATACCAGTCCTTTGCAAATCCTGAGTTTTTTACAGCAGAAGAAGTAACCGCCCTGAATGATGCGGCTCTTAGCCTTCCTTTTCGCAAAGCACGTGCTAATGTTGGCAATAATGTGCATCAGGATTTTGATATTTGCTTCCCCGCACCTATGGAAGGGGTGTTTGATAGCCTTGCAAGAGGTCTAGAACAGCTTGCCGCTAATTTATCCAACCGCCTGCCAGAGCTGTTTGAAGCGCCGCTTATTATAAATGATTTTGCTGTCCAGCGTTATCCGAAAAATTCTGCTGGTATTGGCGTGCATAAAGATGCGCTAAGCTATCGTAATCTGGTTTTTATTATCACGCTTTCTGGGAGATCGCAGCTATTTACCTGCAACGAGCGGGACGGGTCTAATCGCCAGCTAATTGACGACAGTCCAGGCCGTTTGGTGTTGCTGCCTGCGCCGGGACTAAGCTACTTATCAGAGCCTAAAATGCGTCCTCTACATGGGGTGGATAATATTACTGATGGCCGCTTATCTATTGGCTTTAGATGCCAAAAGTTAGAAACCTGAACAGGCGTACTGCATTAGGTTAATCCTTATGGCGGGGTTGCCAGCATGATAAAACACTGTCAGACTATAAGGTGATCTGATGGCAATGGGACATGCCATCTTCTTCTCGCTAGCTTTAGGCCGGCAGGTTTTTAGTTAGCGTTGTCAAGAATATGTGTTGTGACCGTGTCATCTGACGATTTTAATGTCAGACAGAGGAGCAACATAAATGATAATCAACGTTTCCGGACAAAATATGGATACAGGCGCCGCTTTTCAGGAACGAAGCTGCGAGCTGATAGAGCATATTGTTGAAAAATATTTTACCCCCGCTGTCAGCGCAAATGTAACGTTGGAAAAGACGGATGGCGGGTTCTACGTCCGTATTCGAATGAATTTAACCCGCCGTATAGAGCTAGAGGCAAGCGGTTTTGCACGAGACGCGCATGCGGCGCTAGAAGATGCTGGTCAGCATGCCGAAAAACGTTTGCGCCGCCATAAAAGAAGACTGAAAAATCACCGCCAACAGGCAGAAATTCCGAATGATATTATTTCTGCGCCTATGTCAATTTATGCGACGGCATCCCAGCTAGACATCGCCAATGGACAAGATAACGATCATAGGGAGGATGCAGAGCAAGAAGATGACAGCTTGCCAATTATTGCTGAGCTTTCCTATGAGGTAGAAAGTCTGAGCGTAGAGCAGGCGGTAATGCGTTTGGAATTGAGCGGGGATAGCTGTCTGCTGTTCCGGAATTCAGGACATATGGGGCTAAATATGGTGCATCTGCGCGATGATGGCACGATTGGCTGGGTAGACCCCAGAGGCACAAGAGATTTGAATGAGGCATCTTAAACCAACATCCCTCCCAAAAGCGTTTTAAGCAAATATATCAGCTTTTGTGAGGGCGTGCTAATGGCGGCAGGTTTAAGGCCTCTACCTGCCATTGGCCGCCAGCATGCTGTGCGTGTTGGTTGGGAAGAAAGTTAAAAATCGTCTGACTATAATTGCCAATCTGGATAGACAAAGCGCGCTCTAGTGGCAGATTTAAACAATAGGCAATGACCGCCCGGATAGTATGGGCATGGGCAAAAAAGATATGCGGATTTGTATCTTCGGTCTCTGAAATTTTATCTGAAAATTTCCTTAAAAACAGCGAAATGCGTTCATATTGCGCTGCAAAACTCTCCCCATCAGGGGGCGTGAGCTCTGGCGTTTGGAAAGAAAAATTATGGCGCGGGGCATCCGCCAACTCAGCCCAAACATCCTCTAGCTTGGCACCTGCCCACCTGCCTAAATCCTGCTCAATTATTTCATGTTCTATGGTTTTCTTTCTTGGGGGAGGCCGGCCAACTTGCCGTAAAATTTCTTCGATTTGCGCAGCTGTCTGCTGACAACGCCTCAAAGGACTGATTTGCCAATGCGCATCATCTGGTAGCATTTGAGCAAGGGCATTAGCGCATGCTGCATCAGGAACAATGTCGGGATCATGGGCTGGCACATGCCCGTTCGGCCGCCAAGATGGGGCATGGCGTATCCAGATACATTTTGTAACCGCAGCGTTCATATAGTAATGCTCTTCTGAGGTGTTAATTGCCTTCAGTCACCTTCTGAGTAATGAAATGTTATAAACAGCCATGCATGCAACCCCAAAGGGTTATAAAAAATACTGTCACTTGCAGAAGCGCTTCCTTTCATGCGCTTAATAAAGGCATTTTTATTACCTGCAAATCAGCTTGTTTTTGCGTTGACGCCATAGCTTAATTGGGGATAGGCATGAAGTGGCGGTGTGGGGCAAGTAGATGTCAGGTTTAAGATATTGAAGCAGGGTCAGCACCCATAGCCTATTTACAAGAAGCTTGCGCTTTTGGGCGCAAAGAGAGGGGGGGGAATGGCAAGACGTGGCACACGCCGGGCAAAATCAGAGGCAGATGGTCCACGCAAATTCCTAGACGGACAATTGGCGTGGCAGAACCCACGCTATTTCGATAAACCAACTGAGCCACTATCGGCAGATCAAATTGAAGCCATTCATGAAGCGAGCTTGGATGTGGTGGAACAAATCGGCATCCGTTTTCTGAATGATGCCGCCCTTGACCATTTGGAACGTGCGGGCTGTACTATCAACCGTAGCGATATGAATGTGAAAATGGACAGAAATTGGGTGATGGAAATGGTTCATCATGCTCCCTCCAGCTTTACCGTTACCCCGCGCAATCCAAACCATAAAATTATTCTTGGTGACGGGCATTTTCATTTTGGGCAAGTTGCCTCACCTCCCAATATTCTGGATAGCGAAACTGGAAGACGGATGGGAACAAGAGAAGATTTCCGCAATTTTCTGCATCTCTCGCAAGCATTTAACTGTATTCATGCGATTGTTGGCTATCCAGTTGAACCGATGGATTTACATGCTTCTGTTCGGCATCTTCATGCCACCCGCGACATGTTGGTTTATACCGATAAGGTAATTCACGGCTATTCCCTTGGCATGGAACGTATTGAAGATGTGATAGAGATGACGCGCATTGCTGCTGGCCTTAGCCATGATGAATTTGATGCAACCCCGCGCATGTTTACCAATATCAATTCCTCTTCTCCTTTAAAACATGATCATCCGATGTTGGATGGGGCAATGCGGCTTGCAGCGCGCAAACAGCCAGTAGTGATAACCCCCTTTACACTAGCAGGGGCTATGGCCCCTGTAACAATTGTTGGGGCGATTGTTCAACAAAATGCTGAGGCGCTCGCGGCGATGGCTTTGCTGCAATATATCAATCCGGGAACACCTGTGGTCTATGGTGCTTTTACCAGCAATGTAGATATGAAGTCAGGCGCACCTGCCTTTGGCACGCCAGAATATATTCGTGCTATGCAGATATCAGGGCAGATGGCGCGGTTCTATAATGTTCCTATGCGCACCTCAAACGCCAATGCCGCCAATGTCCCAGATGGGCAGGCTGTGTGGGAATCTGCTTTCTCCTTACAAGGCTCACTCTCTGGGCATTCTAATTTGGTCTATCATGCGGCAGGCTGGCTAGAAGGCGGTCTATCTGCCAGTATGGAAAAATTTGTTATGGATTGCGAGATGCTGCAACAGGTAATCTATCTCCAACAGCCGCTTGAATTCAGTGCAGATGCGTTAGGCGTACAGGCAATCAGGGAAGTTGGCCCAGACGGGCATTTCTTTGGATGTGATCACACCCAAAAGAGATATAAAACAGCATTTTACAGCCCGTTCCTGTCAGATTGGTCGAATTATGAAAGCTGGGAAGAATTTGGAGCAGTCTGGACACATGATAGGGCGCATACGGCCTGTAAGCAGATCCTTGACGAGCATCAGCCGCCAGAAATAGACCCTGCAATTAAAGAAGAGCTTGAAGCTTTTGTTGCGCGCCGAGTAGAGGAAGGTGGCGCCCCAACTGACTTTTAAAAAAGCTGAATAATAAAATATCTTTAGCACTTTACATGCTAAGAACAAAGGTTACCGGGAAAAGACGTTACAGAAAAAAAAGGGAAGAATTATGCAAGATCAGGCAAGAGTAGTGGTTATTGGCGGCGGGGTTGTTGGTGCGTCTATTTTGTACCATCTAACCAAACATGGCTGGAGCGACGTGATGCTGCTGGAGCGGTCTGACTTGACCTCTGGTTCCACTTGGCATGCAGCAGGCGGGATGCACACTATTAATGGCGACCCCAATGTGGCCAAGCTTCAGCAATATACGATTGGCCTATATCAGGAAATCGAAGAATTATCAGGTCAGGATATTGGTTTGCATATGACTGGCGGGGTAATGCTGGCAGCCACGCAAGACCGTTTTGATTGGTTAAAGGGGGTCTATGCTAAGGGTAAATATCTAGGCATGGATGAGCTGGAGATTATCACCCCTGAGCGAGCGGCAGAATTAATGCCGCTACTGGACCCCTCACAATTTGTAGGCGCGTTATATGACCCTATCGAGGGGCATTGCGATCCTTACGGTGTTACCCATGCCTATGCCAAAGCAGCGCGAAAAAATGGCGCTACGGTTGAAACGCAAACTAAAGTTGAAAGTCTGTCGCAAGCACCAGACGGTACTTGGCATATCAATACCAATAAGGGGATGATACGCGCAGAACATGTGGTCAATGCTGGCGGGTTATGGGCGCGTGAGATTGGCCGCATGGTAGGGTTGGAGCTGCCTGTACTGGCGATGGAACATATGTATCTCCTGACTGAAGACATGCCCGAAGTCGCTGAATTCAACGAAAAGGAAGGCATTGAGATGCTGCATGCCGTTGATTTCGATGGCGAGATTTATTTGCGTCAGGAACGTGGCGGGATGCTAATGGGCACCTATGAGAAGGCCTGCCGGCCTTGGTCTGAACATGAGACGCCATGGTCATTTGGGCATGAATTACTAGAGCCTGATATCGACCGGATTGCGCCATCTCTAGAAGTTGGCTTTCAGCATTTTCCAGCGTTTGAGAATGCCGGTATTCGCAAGATTATCAACGGCCCGTTCACTTTCGCCCCCGATGGCAATCCGCTGGTTGGACCTATTGAGGGGATGACTAACTATTGGTCTGCCTGCGCGGTAATGGCAGGGTTTTCGCAGGGTGGCGGGGTTGGTCTGGCGCTTTCAAACTGGATTGTAAACGGCGATCCGGGTTTTGATGTGTGGGCAATGGATGTCAGCCGGTTTGGCGATTATGCTAATATGGCCTTTACCAATGCGCGGGTGCGCGAAAACTATTCCCGCCGCTTTTCTATCCGTTATCCTAATGAAGAATTACAGGCAGCCCGTCCACTATTAACCACGCCAATTTATGACCTGTTAAAAGAAAAAGGGGCACAATTCGGAGCAAGTTTTGGTTTAGAAGTGCCGCTATGGTTTGCACCGGCAGGGGCATGTGATGAATTTTCATGGCGAAGGTCAACAGATTTTGAGCATGTTGGCGCCGAAGCTAAGGCGGTGCGCGCTTCTGTTGGGCTAACGGAAATTTCAAACTTTGCCAAATATAGCGTCGAAGGGTCAGGGGCAGCAGATTGGCTGGATAAAATGCTGGCTTGTAAACTGCCAGCTATTGGCAGAATGACGCTTGCACCAATGCTGAAGGAAGATGGCCGCGTTATCGGTGATTTCTCGCTCGCACGTCTTGATGAGGACAGCTTTTTCATTGTCGGCTCTGGTCTGGCTGAAAGCTATCATATGCGCTGGTTCACTCAGCATTTGCCAGAAGATGGGTCGGTTACTATTCACCCTGAAGGGTTGGGGTTAACAGGCTTGAGTATTGCTGGACCAAATGCACGGGCGGTATTACAAAAACTAACGCGCACAGATGTTAGTCATGAGAATTTTGGGTTTATGTCTATAGACGCCATGGATTTAGGCATGGTGCCGGCCCTTGTTGGACGGGTTAGCTATACTGGCGATCTGGGGTATGAAATTTGGGTGCGTCCAGAATATCAAAGACGACTATTTGCCGATATTTTGGCGGCAGGTGCAGAGTTTGATATAGCCCTGTTTGGTAGCCGCGCGTTAAATGCCCTGAGGTTGGAAAAGAATTTTGGCAGTTGGGGGCGTGAATTCCGGCCTGTTTATTACCCGCATGAAACGGGGCTAGATAGTTTCTGTGCTTTCTCTAAGGACGCCAAGTTTATCGGTAGGGAAGAAGCTGTAAAGGCGCGTGATAATGATGCTGGCACCTATCGTTTGCGAAGCTTTGTTATTGAGGCGAGAAATGCTGATGTAATAGGCGATGAGCCGCTATTCCATAAAGGTGAGGTGGCTGGATTTGTTACCTCAGGCGGATTTGCACATGCGTCTGGTGTGTCTGTTGCTATGGGATATGTTAGGGCTGAACTTGCGGATGAGCCAGAAGGGTGGTGTGTGGAATTATTTGCTGAAATGCTGGATGCACGGATGCAAAAACAGCCTTTATTTGATAGTAACTCAAGCCGAATGCGCAGCTAGCAAGCGGTCAGTATCTAGATTTGCTGCTTAGCGCCCGCATGAACATATCGCTATCACAATTGCCGCCAGAGGCCATAACAACAATCTGGCGGCGGCTGTTCTTATTATTGTCAGTTTCGGTCTTATTAAAATGAACCAGAAAGGCATCTGACAGGGCAGCCGCAAGTGCCACTGCACCGCCTGGCTCTATGGTGAGTTTGAAATAATCCCAGCCAATACGCATCGCTTGCAAGGCTTCCTCATCCCTAACGCTAAGCCCGGCGCGTGCAAGGGATGATATAATGGGAAACGTAATCTCGCCTGGTGTGGGGGTAACAATCGCATCACAAATAGATCGTGCAGATATATCATTTTGCTGACGCTGACCACTGGCAAGGGAACGCGCTGTATCATCAAAATCGGCAGGCTCAGCAGTATAGAGATGGGTAATGGGGAAGGCATCATTTAGCGCAGTGGCACTGCCAGCCATAAGCCCGCCGCCGCCGCAGCAGCAAATAAAACTATCTGGGGTAAAGCCCGCCGCTTTCGCTTGGGCGGCTATTTCAAGGCCTGCAGTGCCTTGACCGGCTATCACACGCTCATCATCATAGGGGCGAATAAGCTCAGCTCCTTGCTCAGACGCTAATCTTTTGCCAATTTCATCGCGGCTTTCTGAATAGCGGTCATATAAAACCACTTCTGCTGAATAAGCCCGGGTGCCGTCAATTTTAGCTTGTGGTGCATCTTCTGGCATGATGATGGTGGCTTTGCGCCCACTAAGCAAGGCCGCAAGCGCCACCGCTTGTGCATGATTACCGCTCGAAAAAGCAATGACAGGCTGGCCGGGTTGCGTAAGGGAGAAAACAGCATTACACGCCCCACGAAATTTAAACGAGCCCGTGCGTTGCAGGCATTCTGCCTTAATGTGCAAATCAAATGGCAATTGGCGGTTAAGCCTGTCAGAACTTAACAGCGGCGTAGTGGTAATGATATCGTTTATGCGTGTCTGTGCTTGCCGGATAATCTCTGTTGATACCATGAGTGCTTTGTCTTTCCAAAACGGTTAGGTGCGGACTTCTTTTCTTCTAATGACAATAAAATCAGGTGCGCATCAACGCAAATCTTGTTTTCCTGCAGGAATTTGTTATTTTCATCTACACTTTAGCTTGGCGCATTTTTCAATCTGCACCAAAAACCCTTTTTTTGATAATGAGTAATTTTGATGTCTAGCCTCTATCCCGATTTGCCTTTCGCAGGCTCTTATACGGCCCTTATTACCCCGTTCAAAGATGATGGCTCGCTTGATGAAGCGCGCTTTGAGGCGCTTGTAGACTGGCAAATTGAGCAAGGAACAGATGGTTTGGTGCCTGTGGGTACAACGGGCGAGTCACCAACGCTGAGCCATGAAGAGCATGACCGCGTGGTGGAAATCTGCGTTAAAGTGAATAATGGACGGGTGCCAATTATCGCTGGTGCAGGCTCTAACAGCACAGCTGAGGCAGTACGACTGGCCCAGCACGCTGAGAAGGTGGGTGCGGATGCTGCTTTGGTTGTCTCGCCCTATTATAACAAGCCGACACAAGCTGGCTTGAAGGCGCATTTTACCAGCGTAGCAGATGCCATTTCCGTGCCGTTAATTATTTATGATATTCCGGGGCGTTCAATCGTTCAGGTATCAGATGAGCTGATGGCAGAGCTTGCCGCCCACCCTAATATTGCAGGGGTGAAGGATGCAACCGCGGATTGCTCGCGGCCAACCAAGCTGAAATCGCTGATAGGGGAGGGATTTTGCCAACTCTCCGGCGAAGATGCAACCGTACTGCCCTATCTGGCGGCAGGTGGTCATGGCTGTATTTCTGTGGTCAGCAACGTTGCGCCTGCTTTATGCTCTGAGTTGCACCGGGCGTGGGTGGTAGGAAATGATCCGGCACATGCTCTTGAATTGCATCAAAAATTAATGCCGCTACATACAGCCCTGTTCTGTGAAGCAAGTCCGGGTCCAGTTAAATATGCGGCCTCACTTTTGGGAATAGCTGGTGCCACCACACGTCAGCCGCTTGTAGAAATAGCTGATAGCTCAAAGCGCGCCGTAGAAGCAGCATTAAAAGCAGCAGAACTGTTATAGGGTTTTTAAAGCGCGACTTGAGCTTGTAAAATCATTATTGACCTTTTGAAGGGCATCTGATGGCCATCACCACAGGGCGTATTGCTGAAAACCGCAAAGCCCGTCACGATTATCTGATAGAAGACACGCTGGAAGCAGGGCTTATCCTGAGGGGGAGCGAGGTTAAATCCTTGCGCCTTGGCAGGGCAAGTATTGCTGAGAGCTATGCAGGTGAGGATAGAGGCAAACTGGTGCTATTTAATGCCAATATCCAAGTTTATCCAGCTGCGCGTGATAATCATGAGCCTAAACGTGTTCGTGAATTACTGGTTAACCGTAAAGAGCGCAACAAACTACTTGGCATGATCCGGCGTGAAGGGACAACCCTTGTACCGCTCTCTTTATATTTTAATGATCGCGGGTTGGTTAAAATCCAGATAGGTATCGCCAAGGGTAAGAAAAAAGCAGATAAAAGGCAGGCAGAGCGTGATAGAGACTGGTCACGTCAGAAAAACCGCCTGCTAAAGGGTGGTTAATTCAGACAGCGCTAATAAGCACCCCTATACAAAGGATTTCAGGCGCTGGCAGAAAATGTCAAACATTTCTACTGTTAGCCTATTGGTCTGTACATTATAGCGCGAGCAATGATAAGAGCTAACCAGCTTCAACCCATTTGGCAGGCTCAGCTCATTATCATGATAGAACGGATAATCTGCCAGCTTTAAGCCAAAATGGCGCAGCACTGTTTCATGCGCAATACGCCCTAAAACAAAGATAGCTCTCAAATTTTTCATCCTTGCCAATTCATCAGATAGATATGGCCGACACATTGCAATTTCTGCGGCAACAGGTTTGTTTTGTGGTGGCACACATCGAACCGCATTAGCAATCCTGATATGGTTTAGATGCAAGCTATCATGGATATGCGCGCCATATTCCCCGCTGGCCAGTCCAATTTTTAGCAGAGCGTCATATAAGACCTTTCCTGCAAAATCGCCAGTAAAGGGCCTGCCAGTGGCATTAGCCCCGCGCAAACCAGGCGCAAGGCCTAAAATAAGGATTGGCGCGTCTATTGGACCAAAGGAGGGAACAGGTCCGCTATGCCATTCAGGATGTTTATCACGGTGACTGTCAATAAAATCAGCCAAACGCTGGCATTTTTGGCACCCCTTTGGGGCGATAAAATCGAGTTGGGAAGAAGGCATGAAAACGTCCAGCTATTCACGTTCAAATTCAGCAAAAATATCGTCAAGTTCCAGAAAATGATCTGCTTTGCGGCGTAACGCGTCTGAGACCATGTTTGGCTGTGTGCGCATTGAAGATACCACCGTTACCCGAACGCCTCTATCTTGCACCTCTTCCAATAGTCGGCAGAAATCACCATCCCCTGAAAACAGATAAGCATGGTCTATATAAGGAGAGAGTTTTAGCATATCCAAGGCAAGCTCCATATCCATATTGCCCTTGGTGCGTTTCTCGCCAGTTAATTGATTTACATATTCACGGGTCTGTTTGCTGACGATGGTGTAGCCATTATAATCAAGAAAATCGATGAGCTTGCGCAAATGTGATTGCTCGGATGGATCGGGTAAAGCAGTATAATAATAAGCCCGTGTAACGCGTTCTTTTTGTTTAAAAAAATCAAGAAGCCTAAGATAGTCTATATCTAGATTTAGTAGCTTGGTAGTGGCATGAAAATTCGAGCCATCTATAAATAAAGCGGAGCGTTCAGGTAAATGCATATCAAAAAGGCCTTAAAAAAAACAATAATAAAAATAGGTTAAAAAATAATATTTATTCATCAATTGGTTGAGCCCTATTATGTTATCATTTTTTTGCTACTTGTCTAGTATCTAGTCGGAGTTTCTGGCATTATCGATTGCTCAATATTAGCTTGTCCTCGCTCACCCAGATGCCATCTGCCCCATGATGTTTAGGAGGGCAAATGGTAGCGCAAATAGAGGCGCAAATAGAGGCGCAAATAACAGCCTAAAAATGAAGTAGGGGTTTATTTTATGAATGAGGTCAGCGCATATTTGGGTATCGGAGCTAATCTGGTGCCAGATGGCTATGATACTTTGCTGGAAGCCCTAGAGGGGGCGGTCAGACAAATTGATATGATTGCCCCTGTTATTCAACGCTCACACTGGTATCGCACGGCGCCGGTACCGATTTCTGATCAGCCTGATTTTTTAAATGCCGTGCTAGGCGTTGTAAGTAACAAAACACCACATGAGTTGCTAAAGCAGCTCAATAAAATTGAAGCAGGATTTGGGCGCGTACGCACTGTTCGCAATGCGGCAAGGGTGCTGGATATCGATATTTTATTTTTTGGGGGGCAGGTGATAGCTGATGCGCAGCTTGAAATACCTCATCCTCGGTTGCATGAGCGTGCCTTTGTTTTGCGCCCGCTAGCTGAAATTGCTGGTGATTTCTGCCACCCTGAAAACGGGTTAACAATAGATGCGCTTTACCAGAGTTTTCTAGCCAGTCCTGAGGGCGCGCAAACCTGCTTACCGCTTTAACATCTTTGCATGTGCGTTTTATCTTGAATTTAAGCGCGTTTTGAGCTAACACAGGGCTTATTTTCTGACGATTTAGCTAGCATAAGAAGGAGACGAGCTCTATGGCCCGCGTCACCGTTGAAGATTGCATCGATAAAATTCCCAACCGTTTTGATCTGGTTTTGACCGCCGCTCAGCGTGCGCGCAACATCCAAAAGGGTGAATTGCTGACCATTGACCGGGATGAAGATAAAAATCCGGTAGTTGCTTTACGAGAAATCGCTGATGAAACCATCGATATCGTCCATATTGAGGAGAGGATTGTGCGCTCTCTTCAGCGTTTGAACGAGCGTGAAGAAGAGACCAGCACGCCTGATGAGGCATCTGCTACAGCCGAAGAAGATATGTCAAACATGATCGGGCTAAACAGCATCGATAATATGGAAGATACAGGCATGCAAATCGGCACAGGTGCAGAGCTGGATGCAACAGGCTTTGAAGATGTGGATATTGCATCGCTTGACGATGATAGCTGATTAGCGGACACTATATTCACCGCTTGAAAAGCACATAAAACAGATATTAGAGAATGCCGCAGGGTTATATATCCAAACAAGAATTAGATGAAACCGACCCTGTTAGTGCCGGTTACCAAAAACTTGTTGATGCGGCATCTCGATATCTTAGCAAGGACGGGCTTGCTCGCTTACAGCGCGCTTTCGAATTTGGCCGGGATGCCCATGAAGGGCAGAGGCGCGATAGTGGTATTCCTTATTTCACCCATCCTATAGCTGTGGCCAGCTTGCTGGCCGAAATGAAGCTGGATAATGATACCCTCATTACGGCATTGCTGCATGATACGGTCGAAGATTGTGATGTCAGTCTTGAGGATTTATCTAAGGCGTTTGGCAGCGATGTCGCAGAGCTTGTAAACGGCGTGACCAAACTCAGCCAGATCGAGCTGAAATCTATCGATACCAAACAGGCTGAAAATTTCCGCAAATTTGTATTGGCTGTTGGCCGTGATATCCGGGTATTGCTGGTAAAGCTTGCTGACCGCACTCATAATATGCAAACCCTGAGCGCGGTAAAAAAAGATGAGCGGCGTTGGCGCATTGCTAATGAAACGATGGAAATTTATGCGCCGCTGGCTGAGCGCATGGGCATTACCCGCTTTCAGAAAGAGCTTGAGGATCTCGCTTTTCGTGAGCTACAGCCAGAATTGCGGGAATCTATCGTTAGCCGCCTTGATTTTCTAGCCATTGAGACAGAGCAGATTGTTCCTGATATCTGCGCTGAATTAAAGCTTCTAATCCAGCAACATGATATCGAATGTGAGGTAACTGGCAGGCGCAAGACACCTTATTCTATCTCACGCAAGATGAAGGTGAAAAATGTTACCATGGAGCAGTTGGCAGATGTGATGGCGTTTCGCATCATCGTGCCAGATAATGTGGCCTGTTATCAGGCATTAGGGATTATCCATACCCATTTCCCAGTAGTGATGGGGCGATTTAAAGACTATATTTCCACCCCAAAAGCAAATGGCTATCGCTCGCTTCATACAGGTGTTATTGGCCCGTTAAAGCAGAAGATTGAAATTCAAATCCGAACCGCTGATATGGATGATAAGGCAGAGCGAGGGGTTGCTGCGCATTGGAGTTATAAGCAGGCAGAAGATGGCAGCAGAGCAGAAAAATTTGAAAAGCTAGAAACTTTTCGCTGGGCACGTGAACTAGTTTCCTTGCTAGAGTTGAATGATGAGCCAACCGAGTTTCTAGAAAACACCAAGCTTGAGATGTATAAAGATCAAGTGTTTTGTTTTACGCCAAAAGGTGACTTAATAGGATTGCCCAAAGGCGCAACGGCAATTGACTTTGCCTATGCGGTACATACCGATGTAGGCGATAAATGCGCCGGAGTGATGATCAATGAAAAGCGGCGCCAGCTTACCACCGAGCTTGTCAATGGCGACCAGGTTAAAGTGCTGACCGATAAGGATGCGAAGCCAAAAAGCGAATGGGAAGATTATGCGGTTACCGGCCGCGCTAAATCAGCTATCAAACGGTTTATCCGCTTGCAAAAGCAAAATGAATTTGGCCGTGTTGGCAAAGCGTTGCTAGAGCGGGAATATCGTTTCCGTAAATCCCCATTTGATGAAGATTTAATCCGCCCGGCTTTATCGGCTTTTAATCTTGCAACAATTGATGAGCTGTATGTGCAAATTGCTGAACAGCGGCTAAAGACAAGGGATTTGTTCGAACATCTCCACCCAGAGCAGGCACTGGCTAAAAAAGAAGATAAGAGCGGCCGCAAGCGCAGTGCTGAAGCCCTGCCACAACCGGTATTTTCTATGGATAGCTCTTATGAAGGGTTGGCAGTGCATTTGGGTAAATGCTGTCATCCGCTGCCAGGAGACAGGATTGTGGGCATTGTAACCACCGGAAAGGGTATTACAGTGCATACTAAAAGCTGTTCGACGCTTACCAAGTTCGTAGAGATACCAGAACTTTGGCTGGAGGTAGAATGGCCGCGCAACAATCTTGCCCGTCATGCTGGGCGGATACGTGCGGTTATTTTGAACGAGCCGGGTGCGCTAGCAGCTTTATGTACGGTGATTGGCCAGCAGGCAGGTAATATTACACAAATTCAGTTAACAGAAAGAAATCTGAATTTCTTCACCTTTGTTCTTGATATTGACGTTAAAAATCTGGAACATATACAGTCTATTGTCGCTGTGTTGAGATCCAACAAATACATCGAGTCCGTAGATCGTCATAGTTTTTGACGAATTTTAATAAAGTTGTGTTGTATGTTTAGACGTCGTGTTCCATTAAGCTGGCGAGCTCGTCTGCGTGAGATTATTCTTCCACGCAAGGGTTTTTCGCGCTTATACAGTTATATGGCGCAGCGTGTGTTGCGTATGCCCGGGACGCCTTATTCGCTGGCGGCTGGATTCGCGTGCGGTGTAGCGGTTTCTTTCACCCCCCTGATAGGGTTTCATTTAGTGCTAGCAGCGGTGCTAGCCTATCTTATGCGCGGCAATGTTATCGCTTCTTGGGCCGGGACCATTGTTGGCAATCCTTGGACATTTCCTTTTATTTTTATCCTGTTGCATAAGGTTGGTATCTATCTTAGTGAAACAATTGGCCTTAATAACTGGTTTTTGGCTGGTGATGGGCTAAATACTTATGGTCAGTTCGCCCAACACTTTTTTCCATTGGTAATTGGCGGTATGGTGATGGGGGTTTTAAGCTGGCTTGTCAGTTTTGCATTTGCCTATTGGGCGGTGGTTAGTTGGCGTCAGCATCGCGCGCGCAGAATGGCCGCAAAAAGGCAGATGCGCGAGAACACAGAACAGCTATAGTTTTTTTTGCTTAAAAGTCTTTTTTGATTTTTTGAAGGCCAGATACAGGCCATGGAGAACCTAAAATTGAAACATCTTCGCCTTGGCGTAAATATCGACCATGTAGCAACGCTTCGCAATGCGCGTGGCGGTATGCATCCAAGCCCAATTGCTGCGGCATTGTTGGCACAAAAGGCAGGTGCAGATGGGATCACTGCTCATTTGCGTGAGGATAGGCGCCATATCAAAGATGAGGATATAAACGCACTAAAAGAGGCGATTGATATTCCGTTGAATTTCGAAATGGCGGCAACTGAAGAAATGTTGAAAAATGCCTTACGGGTAGTTCCTAATGCTGCCTGTATCGTACCTGAAGGCCGCGAAGAGCTTACTACTGAAGGCGGGCTAGCAGTTGCAGGCCACGAGGCTAAGTTAGCGCCAATGATAGACCAGCTAAAGCAGGCTGGTATTCGTGTATCGCTATTTGTGGATGCAGATGAGCAGGAGTTGCAAGCAGCCGCAAATTTAGGCGCTGATATTGTTGAGCTTCATACTGGACGTTACTGCGATAGTCCAGCTGGTGAGGAGCGTCAGCAAGAAGCACGCAGAATTGCCCATGGTGCCCGCTTTGCCCACGCGCTAGGCTTGGAGGTGCATGCAGGGCATGGGCTTTCCTTTGAGACTGTATCGGATATCGCTGTCTTGCCAGAGATTGTGGAGCTGAATATTGGACATTTTTTGATCGGTGCTGCTGTCTTTACTGGCCTTGAGGATGTGATAGGTCAGATGCGTAATTTAATGGATGAAGCAAGGAAGCAGGCGTGATCCTAGGCATCGGTCATGATATCTGCGATCAACGCCGGATAGCTGATATTCTGGCCCGCTTTGATACAAGGTTTATAAATCGTATCCTGACAGAGCAAGAGCAAGCAGAATTCGCAAAAAGGAAACAGAAAGAAGCATATCTTGCTGGCCGTTTTGCGGTTAAAGAAGCTGTGTATAAAGCTTTGTCCGGTGCAGATCAGTCAAACATGCGCTGGCATCATGCTATGACACTAAATAATGCCAAAGGCGCACCGCATCTGACACTATCTGATGCATGCCTTGCTGGAGCGGAGGCGCTTTTGCCTGCCGGATATGATTTGCGTGTTTTTGTCTCTATTAGTGATGAGCCGCCATATTCAGCAGCCTTTGTGGTGATCTCTGCAGAGCCATTAAAATAAATCACTAACAAATATGTCCGCAAGGTAAGGCAATACTTGATACAAGGCGCGCTTTTGTGGTTAAAGCATAGGGCGATGAAAAGGATATAGGCGGAAGCTCTCAATGAAATCAGGTGATGAGGCACAGGACAAATCAGGATGGCTAGACACCATCAAAACGCTTTTTATAGCAGGTCTTATTGCTATCAGTTTTCGTTCAGTAATCGCTGAGCCATTTAATATTCCGTCAGGGTCAATGATCCCAACCTTGCTAGTAGGGGACTACCTGTTTGTTTCCAAATTCAGCTATGGCTATTCGCGCCATTCTTTTCCCTTTAGTGCTGCACCAATTTCTAACCGGGTGATGGCAAGCATGCCTGAGCGCGGCGATGTAGCGGTTTTTCGCCTGCCATCAAATGTTTCGGTAGATTACATCAAGCGCGTTGTTGGCTTGCCAGGGGATAGGATACAGGTTAAGCGCGGGATTTTGCATATTAATGGTCAGGCGGTAGAGCGCCGATTGGTAGGTAATGGTAATATCGCGTCTGGGCAAACCTCGCTTGTTACCCAGCGCTATGAAGAAGTCTTTCCAGATGGGCATACCCATATTATTCAGGAAGTCAGTGATAATCAGGTTTTTGACAACACGCCAGAATTTACTGTGCCAGAGGGCCATTATTTTATGATGGGCGACAACCGTGATAATTCCCGCGATAGCCGTTCTTCTAGTGTTGGTTTTGTGCCGTTCGAGAATTTTATTGGCCGGGCAGAATTTTTGTTTTTCAGCCATGGTGGTGATGCTCGTTTCTGGGAAGTTTGGAAATGGCCATTCTCGGTTAGAATAAGCCGAATATTTAGCGGTATATCCTAAGAAATAGAAAGGCGCGTCTTGGCTTCGTGACAGATTCTGATAACAGGGCAACATATGTCCAAACAGCAGAAAACCAGCCTGAAATGTTGCAGGCTGAACGCCTCACCGGCTATGAATTCAGTGATAAAAGCCTGCTTTGCTCAGCACTTATGCATTCAAGTGCCGCACCACGCCCTCAGCAGAGTTATGAGCGGCTAGAATTTTTCGGGGACCGTATCCTAGCTTTGGTTTTGAGTGATTGGCTTTACAGCACGTTTCCCGAAGCTGATCAGGGTGAGCTAACAACCCGGTTTCACGCGCTGGCACGCAAAGAATATCTAGCAAGCATTTGCACAAAACTAGGTCTGCAAGAATGCCTGATACATGAAAAAGGCGTAACAAAGCTTAGTGCGCGCGCATCAGTACAGGCGGATATGATAGAGGCGTTTATTGCTGCTATCTACCTAGATGGCGGTCTTGAGGCGGCAGCAGACTTTATTAAAGCTCAGTGGCAAGTCAGCGAAGCGGCGCCCGATAATGTGTTAGAAAACCCGAAATCGGCGCTTCAAGAATGGGCAGCTGCACAAAAGCTAGGCTTGCCAGCTTATAAATTGATTAGCCAAAGTGGCAGCGATCATGAGCCGAATTTTTGTATTGAGGTGTCTTTGAAAGGCTTTTCGCCACAGACAGGGGTGGGCCGATCGCGCAAAACAGCAGAACGCGAAGCCGCCGCTGCTTTTTTTAAAACAAATATTAGCCAAGATAAGGCCTAAAAGAATGACAGACAAACAACAAGCAGACGAAAATATAACCCCTTCAAAAACGCCGACACGGGCTGGATTTGCTGCACTTATAGGCGCGCCAAATGCTGGGAAATCGACGCTAATGAACGCGATGGTTGGACATAAAATATCTATTGTGACACCAAAGGTTCAAACTACCCGAAGCCGTGTTCGCGGCATTGCAATGGAAGATAATACGCAAATAATCTTTGTTGATACTCCGGGTATTTTTACACCCAAAAGGCGACTTGATAGGGCAATGGTCAGCGCAGCTTGGCAAGGTGCAGATGATGGTGATGTCCTGTTACTCTTGCATGATTGCGCGCGTAAGAAAATTGATGAAGATACGCTTGCTATTATCGAAAATTTAAAAAAGACTGGCGTCCCGGCTTCCCTGATTTTGAATAAGACAGACCTTGCA
Source organism: Alphaproteobacteria bacterium (assembly GCA_016780775.1). Taxonomy (GTDB): domain Bacteria; phylum Pseudomonadota; class Alphaproteobacteria; order Puniceispirillales; family Puniceispirillaceae; genus JADHLI01. Next base: position 43,967 of record JADHLI010000004.1, read on the forward strand.
TCAGCAGAGCAGTATCTAGCGCGCACCAAAGAGATGTCAGAGCAGTATGATTTTGAAAAGATTTTTATGATATCGGCCACCTCAGGAGAGGGGGTGGATGATGTACGCCGATGGCTGGCAAGCAAAATGCCAGAAAGCCCTTATCTGTTTGATCCGGAGGTCCTTTCCGACTTGCCAATGCGCCTTATGGCAGCCGAAATTATGCGCGAAAAGCTGTTCTTAAACCTGCATCAGGAATTGCCTTATCAGATGACTGTGGAGTGTGAGAGCTGGGAAGAACGCGATGATGGTAGCGCTGAGATAAAGCTGGTTATTTTTGTCGCGCGTGAAGGCCATCGCGGTATTGTGCTAGGCAAGGGTGGGCAAACTATCAAACGCATCGGCCAATCAGCCCGCCATGAGCTAGAAGAGATGTTTGAGCGACGTATCCACCTGAAAAGCTTTGTTAAACATAAAAAAGATTGGATGGATGATAAAGATCGCTACCGCGATTGGGATCTAGATTTCAATGCCTGAATGGTCAGATACCGGGATTATTCTATCCGCACGCGCTTATGGTGAGAATAAAGGCGTTATAAATCTGCTCACTTCTGAGCGCGGGCGTCATGCAGGGCTCGTTCATGGATTTGATTCGCGCACCAAAAAGGGCATTTATGAGCCCGGAAATACTGTTGCCGCAGAATGGCGTGCAAGACTTAGCGAACAATTAGGCAGTTTTCAGCTAGAGCTGATAAAAAACCCCTCGGCAGTATTTTTGGATACGCCTATTCGGCTTGCCGGACTTTCCTCTATTTGTGCGATATTGGATGTTGGTCTGCCTGAGCGCGAGCCTGTTGCCTCTGTCTGGCAAAGCACGATAGCCCTTATTGAGATCATCAGTTTGGCTGAAGAAGAGGAAAGCTGGCTTGGTTTTTATATACGTTGGGAAGCTGAGTTATTGGGCACGCTAGGTTTTGGGCTAGGTCTTGAGCGGTGCGCGGTGAGCGGGCTTGCTGATAATCTGATTTATGTTAGCCCGAAAAGTGGAAATGCTATCCACCGCGACCATGCAGGGGGGTATGAAGACAGGATGCTGCGCCTGCCAGCTTTTCTGCGTCCTAATACCTCTCCACGCTCTGATGATACCGCAGATTCAATGAAGATATCAGATACGGTGCTGGAAGATGGCCTGAACCTAACCGGACATTTTCTGAAACGCCGCCTATTTGAGCTGCTGGACAAGGATTTGCCGCAACCACGTTTGAGGCTAGCACATCTGGTAGCAAAGCGTTATAACAACTCATAGATATTGTGTAGATAGGTGAAACAGCCTGTTTCTTGCAAAGATGTTACGCTATCCCTTTAGAGAGCAACATGACAAACGATCTTCTTTCTGACGAGCATATCGAAAAGGCAAATTTTTCTGCTGCCTTATCTGAGCGTTATTTGGCTTATGCGCTGTCCACTATTACCGCTCGGTCACTGCCCGATGTACGTGATGGCTTAAAGCCGGTGCATCGCCGCCTGTTATTTGCTATGCGCCAGCTAAAGCTAGACCCTGACCAAGGGTTTAAGAAATCTGCCCGTGTCGTAGGCGATGTAATGGGTAAGTTCCACCCGCATGGTGACGCAGCAATTTATGATGCGATGGTGCGGCTTGCTCAAGATTTTGCTATGCGCTATCAGCTGGTGGACGGGCAGGGGAATTTTGGCAATGTGGACGGCGATAACGCCGCCGCTATGCGCTATACAGAAGCGCGCATGACCGAGGTTGCACGCCTGCTCTTAGATGGTATTGATGAAGATGCCATTGATTTCCGGGCAACTTATGATGGTGAGGCAGAAGAGCCTGTTTTGTTGCCTGCTGGTTTTCCTAATTTGCTTGCCAATGGTGCGCAAGGGATCGCAGTGGGTATGGCTACCTCCATTCCGCCGCATAATGTTACCGAGCTATGTGATGCAGCTATGCATCTGATTAAATATCCGGGTGCCGCAATAGATACACTCCTTGGCTATGTTAAAGGGCCTGATTTTCCTACAGGCGGCGTTTTGGTAGAGCCTGCTGAGACTATGCACACGACCTATAGCAGTGGTAAGGGTGGTTTTCGTTTGCGCGCGAAATGGGAGGTGGAGCGCGAGAAAGGGGGGGGCTGGCAGATTATTGTTACTGAAATTCCCTATCAGGTGCAGAAATCGCGGCTGATTGAGAAGATGGCGGAAATGCTGCAAGATCGTAAACTGCCAATGCTGGCCGATATAAGGGACGAATCAGCTGAAGATATCCGGCTTGTGCTAGAGCCTAAATCGCGCCGCCTTGACCCAGAAGTAGTGATGGAAAGCCTGTTCCGCTTAACAGATCTTGAAGCCCGCATCTCGATGAATTTGAACGTGCTAGACGCAAGTGGCCGGCCATCAGTAATGGGGCTAAAACAGGCCCTGCAAGCTTGGCTTGATCATCGCCGTATTGTGTTGGTGCGTCGTAGCCAGCATCGGTTAGATAAAATTGCCAAAAGGCTAGAGATTTTAGAAGGCTATTTGATGGTCTTTTTAAATCTGGATGAGGTTATTGCTATTATTCGTGAGGCAGACCATCCGCGTGACGAGTTAATGGCGCGTTTCGGGCTGAATGAAGTGCAAGCTAATGCAGTTTTGGATATGCGTCTGCGCTCCCTGCGCCGCCTTGAAGAAGAAGCGTTGCGTACCGAGCGCACTAAACTTACAGAAGAGCAGGCTGATTTAACTGCATTGGTTGGCGATGAAGCGCGGCAATGGCGCGTTGTATCCAACCAGATCAAGGATGTGCGCACGCATTTTGCTAAAACAGATACCCGCCGTACTGCCCTAGGCCTAGCCCCCGATGTAGATATCGATATTAACGAAATCCTCATAGAAAAAGAGCCTGTTACCGTGATTTGTTCTGAAAAAGGCTGGATACGAGCGATGAAAGGGCATCTCGATTTAGAAGGCAGCTTTAAGTTCAAGGATGGTGATGGTCCAGCTTTTGCCTTGCATGCGGAAACTACGGATAAATTGTTGTTGCTGGCACAAAATGGTCGGTTTTACACCCTTTCATGTGATCGTCTACCAAAGGGCAGGGGCTTTGGTGAGCCGATAAATTTGATGATAGATATGCCTGCCGATACGCCATTAGTGAAGCTGATGAAAGTTACTGAAGGGAGATTGCTGGTTGCTGCTAGCACAGGACATGGTCTTGTCATTGATATGAAGGCGGCGATGGCACAAACGCGCTCTGGCAAGCAAGTTTTAAACTTGTCTGGAGGTGCGAAGGCGGTTGCCTGTTGCCCAGCAGACGGTGATCATGTTGCTGTGGTGGGGCAAAATCGTAGGCTCTTGATATTTAAGCTAGATGAAGTGCCAGAGATGCAACGTGGCAAGGGCGTTATCCTGCAACGCTATAAAGATGGCGAGTTGTCGGATGTAAAAGTTTTTTCACTAGAGGACGGATTATCATGGCAAATGGGCGGTGGACGCAATCGCACAGAAACAGATTTGCTGGCATGGCAGGGAAAGCGCGGTGCGGCAGGTAAATTACCGCCTAACGGGTTTCCGCGTCCCGCACGTTTTACGTAAAGCCCCCTACAGGTTTTGCTAAAGGCCCACCGCACGTTTTACGTAAAGCCCCCGCAGGTTTTGCTTATTCCCCCCGCAGGTTTTGCTAAAGGCCCCCGCAAGTTTTGCTTAATCCCCACGCAAGTTTTGCTTATTCCATAGTCTCCCATTTGCCATCTTTTAGGATTTGGCATGGGTTAAAGCGTGTCTTGTAAGACATTTTTTGGCTTTGCTCGACATAGTAGCCTAAATAAAGATAAGGCAGGTCTAATTGCTGGCTAAGGCCTATCAGATCAAGGATCATAAAGGTGCCAATGGAACGCGCATGCATCTCTGGGGCGGTGTCAAAAAAACTATAAACAGCGCTTAGGCCGTCACGTTGTAAATCCACTAGTACGCAGGCAACAAGCTGGTTATCTGGGTTACGATATTCATACAAGCTGGTTTGAATAGGGCTGTTGGTAATCATGGCCGAATATTCATCATAGATCATGCTAGCCATCTGCCCATCTTCATGCCGGCGCCCAAGATAACGTTGGAAAATATCGTAATGCTCTAGTGTTAGATGCCCATTATTTATCGTGCGGGTTAAATCAGCGTTTTTCGCCAGAACGCGTTTTTGGTTGCGCGAAAGCTGAAAATTTTTAGCTATGACGCGGATAGGCTGACAGGCCTGACAATTTTGGCAAGCAGGCTTATAGACCCAATTTTCGACGCGCCGGAATCCAGCTTCAGCAAGGCTGTCATGCTCTTCTGGGCGGGCGCTTATATCTCCTGCTAAACGCTGTTCTTGCTGGCCCGCTAAATAGGCACAAGGTTGCGGGCGGGTTACCCGCAAACGAAGGGGAAGAACAGGGAATATCCGGCTGGTTTGGTCCATAACATCAGTTTTCGGTAATTAAGCGGTTTTTGCAAGTTGTTTAGTTTTATTTCTTATGTTTTGCGTAAAATACCGCTTTTATGACGGCTCTTCTATCACATCTACTTGAAAATCTTTATTCTGTAGCGCGGTGATGATTTCAGTTGCATGCGCTTGGCCTCTGGTATCTACCACCGCGTCAATTTTGGCTAGCTTGGCAGGGATATCATAAAACATTCGTTGATGATAGATCTCTACGATGTTACCGCCGCAATCGGCAATCGCTGTTGAAATTTTTGCAAGCATGCCTGGCTCATCTGATATGCCGATGCGTAAACGAATAAGCCGGCCATCTGACATCATGTTACGGTTTAAAATAGTGCCTAGCAGGCGCATATCAATATTGCCGCCACAGATAATACCGCCAATTTTTTTGCCATTAAAACGGCTTGGGGCGGTAGCAATTGCAGCAAGACTAGCCGCGCCAGCGCCTTCGGCAATGACACGTTGCTGCTCAGCCAGTGTGCCAACTGCCCATTCCAGCTGTTGCTCGCCAACAATAATGATATCATCAACCAATTCTTCAATAATTGGCAGCGTAATGCTGCCTGGGCTTTTCACCGCTATGCCTTCTGCTATTGTCTCCCCGCCGCAAATAACGGGCTGACCCGCAATCATTTGGCTCATAGAAGGGTAGAGTTCAGCCTCAACGCCGATAATCTGTATTTCAGGTTTGATAGATTTCGCAATAAGCGCCATACCAGCGATAAGACCGCCGCCGCCTATCGGTACTATCAGCATATCTAGATCGGGCACATTTTGCAGCATTTCAAGCCCTGCTGTGCCTTGTCCAGCTACCACATGCGGATTGTCATAAGGATGGATAAGGCTGTAGCCATGCGCGTCTATCAATGCGTTCACACTGCTTTCGCATTCATTCAAATTGCGCCCCTTAAGGACAATTTCCGCCCCATAAGAGCGGGTGCGCTCTACCTTAGCGAAAGGGGTTTGTTCTGGCATTACAATGGTCGCCTTCAGACCCATGTTGCGAGCACGAAAGGCAAGGGCTTGTGCATGATTGCCAGCGGACATGGCGATAACGCCGCGCTTTTTGCTTGCCTCGTCCAGTGCAGCCAGCGCTATATATGCGCCGCGCGCTTTAAAAGAAGAGGTATATTGCAATTGTTCATGCTTGAAATAAAGCTGGCAGTTAAACTGCTCAGATAGGGCCGGCGATAACAGGGTGGGTGTTTCTATTATATGTCCTGCCAGAGCCTTGCTCGCAGCAAAAATATCTTCTGCATTAACAGCCGTCATTTTGCATATTCCCCTCGTTTTGTTACAAACGCATCTGATAATAAAACAGGGATTAAACAAAAGGGGGTATGAGGAATCCGACCCCTTTTTCTATTTTCCTGTCACTTGCCTGAAATTATAAGGAAAAATTATCAGGAGAAGTTATCAGGAAATAGGCCAGGAAATAGTCAACGGGTAAATAGTCAACAGGTAAATAGTCAACAGGTAAATAGTCAACAGGTAAATAGTCAAACAGGCTATCGCAAGGGCTATGTGCCTAGCTTTTCCGCCATTTCTGGTGCGAAATAGGTTAAAATACCAGCTGCGCCGGCGCGTTTAAAGGCTAGCAGGCTCTCATACATCACTGCATCCCTGTCTAGCCAATCCCTTTCAGCTGCTGCATTCAGCATCGCATATTCGCCAGACACCTGATAAGCAAAGCAGGGAATATTATAGCTATCCGTAACTCGGCGTATGATATCTAAATATGGCATGCCAGGCTTGACCATCACCATATCTGCGCCTTCAGAAATATCGGCTGCCACCTCGCGCAGGGCTTCATCGCTATTGGCAGGGTCCATTTGATAGGTTTTTTTCCCCTCGCCACCTAGCTTGCTGCCCGCACCAACTGCATCCCGGAACGGGCCATAGAAGGCTGAGGCATATTTTGCTGCATAGGACATGATCATTACATTCGGGAAGTTACTGGCCTCTAGCATATCGCGGATGGCACCGACGCGCCCATCCATCATATCCGATGGCGCAATGATATCACAGCCAGCTTCAGCTAGCGTGCGTGCCTGCTCCACTAACATTTCAACCGTTGCATCATTAACAATTTGGCCAGCTTCATCTAATAGCCCGTCATGGCCATGATCTGTGTAAGGGTCAAGGGCTACATCACAGACTATGCCAAGCTGAGGGCAGGCGGCCTTTACCGCTCTTACCGCTTCACAAATAAGGTTTTTATCATTTACCGCTTCAGTGCCGTCTGCTGTTTTTAGCCCGTCTGAGGTCTTTGGAAACAGCGCAATAGCAGGGATGCCTAGCTGTACAGCATTTTGTGCTTGCTCGATTATCTTATCAATAGAATGCCGGCCAACTCCGGGCATAGAAGCGATAGGCTCATAAATACCCATCCCCTCACAGACAAAAAGCGGCCAGATAAAATCAGCGGGAGATAGGCTATTTTCAGCGACCATATCGCGGATAAATTTTGCGCTTCTGGTGCGGCGTAAGCGCTGATAGGGAAAGTATGATTCTGTCATAATCTGCTCGTTTTTATTGCGCCGGGCCAGCTGTTCGCATCGCTTGTTAGCGGTTGAAGGTTTTAACACAAGATAATTTTTAGTTTTGGTTAGCACAAAAAGACAGGAAAATACACAAAATCTTATGCGTCAACAGCGCGCAGGGGGATAGATTATTAGCCCAAAACCGCTTTGCAACGCTTGCATCTTGTGGCAATTCTGCCCTAATATCCGAGGGATAATTACCATGAATTACGGGGCTTTATCTTATCCTGATTTAGCCCAAAACCTATTCTCTTCTCGGAGCCATTTCCTGTTATGCGTTTGTCCCAATATTTTCTGCCTGTTTTAAAAGAAAATCCGAAAGAGGCACAGATTGTCTCCCACCGCCTGATGCTACGTGCTGGCATGATCCAGCAATCAAGTGCGGGTATTTATTCATGGCTACCAATGGGGCTGAAAGTCTTATCTAAGATTGAGCAGATAGTGCGTGAAGAGCAAAACCGAAGTGGCGCGCTAGAGATCAAAATGCCGACAATCCAGCCGGCTGAGTTGTGGCAGGAATCTGGTCGCTATGACGATTATGGGCTGGAAATGCTGCGCATCAAAGACCGTCATGACCGCGATATGCTTTATGGTCCGACAAATGAAGAGCAGGTAACAGATATTTGCCGCGCACATATCAAAAGCTATCGTGCGTTGCCAGTTAACCTCTACCATATCCAGTGGAAGTTCAGAGATGAGGTGCGGCCACGTTTTGGCGTGATGCGGGGGCGTGAATTTTATATGAAGGATGCTTATTCTTTTGATCTGACTGCAGAGGATGCGCGCATTGCCTATAACAAGATGTTTGTTGCGTATCTCAAAACATTTGCCCGTCTTGGCCTAACCGCTATCCCGATGGAAGCAGATACTGGCCCGATAGGCGGCGATTTAAGCCATGAGTTTATAATTCTGGCTGACACAGGTGAAAGCGGGGTTTATTTCCATAAAGACTGGCAAGAAAAAGATATGGTTGCCGACATTTCTTACGGCGATGCTCTACAGCCCGTAGTTGACCAGTTCACCCAGCTCTATGCGCGCACAGACGAGACCCATGATGCTGAAACCTGTCCTGTCCCGGAGGCAGATTTAATGATGCGGCGCGGCATTGAAGTTGGCCATATTTTCTATTTTGGTACCAAATATTCAGCTGCGATGGGGGCATCTGTCTCTGGTCCGGATGGGGAGATGGAAGATTTGCATATGGGCTCTTATGGGATTGGTGTATCGCGTCTAGTTGGCGCAATTATTGAGGCCAGCCATGATGATAAGGGGATTATCTGGCCAGCATCTGTTAGTCCGTTCGATGCTGGTATTGTTAATCTGAAGCCAGGTCATAGCGAGACCGACAAGGCTACAGACATGATTTATCAAGCGGCTAGAGAGGCCGGTCATGATATTTTGCTAGATGACAGCACTGATTCTGCGGGTGCAAAATTGGCACGAACGGATTTAATAGGCCTGCCATGGCAAATTATTGCTGGACCCCGTTCCACCGAGAGAGGGGTTGTGGAGCTGAAATGCAGAAGAACAGGGGACGTGGTTGAGCATAGCCCAGAAGATGCTGCTGCCGCATTATTGGCGCATTTAACTTAGATAGATAAGTTAGATAGATAAGTTAGATAAATTAGCTTAGCGAAATTAGCCTAGAGAAATAGTACTGCCGGATAGTTAGTAATTATAAAAAGCCAATCAGGCATGCAAGATGAGAAGAAAGGCACATAGATGATTTTTAAACCAGTTGAACGGCTGTTAGCGTTTCGCTATTTGCGCGCCCGCCGGGAAGAGGGGTTTATATCGGTTATCGCGTGGTTTTCTTTTGCTGGCATTACCCTTGGCGTTGCTACGCTGATCATTGTGATGAGCGTGATGAACGGCTTTCGCACAGAGCTTATTAATCGCATCCTTGGTCTAAACGGGCATATTGGCGTTTTTTCGGCGACCTCTGAGCCGCTAAAGGATTATGACAGGCTGGCTTTGAAGCTGGCGGAGTTGCCAAACGTCATCGCCGCTACCCCGCAAGTACAAGGCCAAGTTATGGCGAGCTCTTCGCGTGGTCAGGCAGGGGCGGTTGTACGCGGTGTTGCTTGGTCAGATCTGGCCGCAAGGAAGCCGCTTTGGGATAGTTTGAGCCAGCAAGCGATTGCAGCCTTCAGGGACGATAAACACATACTAATAGGTGAGACGATGGCCTTTCGTCTTGGCTTAAAGCTAGGCGATAAGCTTACCTTGTTATCAGCATCGGGGCGAACAACAGCTTTTGGCTCTATTCCTACCAAGCGTACCTTCACCATTGGCGGTTTATTCAAAGTCGGCATGCATGAATATGATAATAGTTTTATCTTTATGCCGCTTTCGCAAGCGCAAAGCTTTTTTCACCTACCAGAGGCAGTATCAGGGATTGAGGTTTATTCAGATGCGCCTTTGAAAATAGGTTTTTTGCGCAATGCTATTACGGTTAGCCTTGGCAGTAAATACCGGCAATTTGACTGGCAGGAACGCAATAAGAGCTTTTTAAATGCGCTAAATGTTGAGCGTAATGTCATGTTCATTATTCTAACGCTTATCATCCTTGTTGCAGCCTTTAATATTGTCTCTTCTATGATTATGTTGGTGCGTTCGAAAAATGCAGATATTGCTGTATTGCGTTCTATGGGAGCAAGTTCTGCTATGGTGATGCGAGTATTTTTAATCACCGGCGCATCTATTGGCATGATAGGTACATTTGTAGGGACAGTTATTGGCCTTTTATTCTGCTGGCAAATCGACAATATCAAACAAATTATTGAGGGGCTTTCTGGGGCAGAATTATTTTCTGCTGAGATTTATTATCTTTCTAAACTGCCAGCTATCATTGACCCGGCAGAAGTGTTGATGGTGGTCTTTATGGCCTTGGTACTGAGCCTTATTGCGAGCCTGTATCCAGCATGGCGTGCCTCCTATATTGCCCCGGCAGAGGTGCTGCGCTATGAGTAATCCAGTCCTTCGCTTGGAAAATATTCATCGCCGTTACCAGCAGGCAGAGCGAGTGATAGAGGTTTTAAATGGGGCTAGTCTTGAGCTTTACCCTGGCCAGCTTACCGCATTGGTTGGTCCATCTGGTGCGGGGAAAACAACTTTGCTAAATATGGCAGGTCTTCTGGAGCGCCCTGATGCAGGAGAGGTTTTCATCCAGCAAGTGGCCACTGCTAAATTATCGGAGCGCAGGCGTACCAAATTACGAGGCTTGCATATCGGTTTTGTGTTTCAGTTTCACCGTCTATTTCCAGAATTTACTGCTGCTGAGAATATTGTGATCGCACAGATGATAAATCAGCTTCCAGCTAAAGAAGCACAAGAACGGGCACAATCTCTTCTCTCTATGGTGGGTTTGCAAGATAGAGCTATGCATCGGCCAGCCCAGCTATCGGGCGGGGAGCAGCAACGGGTTGCCATTGCCCGCGCAGTTGCTAATGCCCCCGAAATTTTGCTTGCTGATGAGCCGACAGGTAATCTTGATCCGGAAACTGCCGATACAGTTTTTCAGGCATTGCAAAAGCTGGTGCATGGCACCCAGACAGCTGCGCTTATCGTCACCCATAATGAAAGGCTGGCCAGCCAAATGGACAGGGTATTACGCATTGAAAAAGGCCAGCTGGTTGCTGAGGGATAAGTATGGATGAGCTAAGTCCCTATGATAAAGAGGCAAGCATCAGCGCGGATAATAAAGCCGCTAGCAATGCTGGTGGGGGGCATGCTGGGTTTGTTCATTTGCGTGTGCATTCTGCCTATTCCCTATCTGAAAGTACTTTGCAAATAGCTAAACTTGCCGAGCTTGCAGCCCTAGATCGACAACCAGCATTGGCAATTACTGACAGCTTTAATATGTTTGGTGCCTTTGAGTTTTCTGAAAAAATGCAAGGCAAGGGTATCCAGCCAATTATCGGGGCTAAGGTAGAGATATCTGACCAGTATGGGATTGGGGAAATTGCCCTGCTAGCACAAAATGAAACGGGCTACATTCATCTAAGCCATCTGATATCAGACGCCCTGTTGGATAGTGAGGCGACCTCGTCACCTGTTATCCCAGTAGAAGCGCTTGGCAAGCGCGCAGAAGGGCTGATTGTGCTATCTGGTGGTTTGCGTGATGGCTTTATCGGCAAGCTAGCCTCACAAGAGCAAACCAAACATTTGGCAGAACGGATTGACTGGCTGCAAGCACATTTTGGTGACCGTGCCTATATCGAAATACAGCGTCATGGGAAGCCTATAGAGACAGCGGCAGAAGCGCTGTTATTAGCAGAGGCAGACCGGACCAATATGCCGATTGTGGCAACAAATGATTGTTATTTTGATGAAGCCTCCATGCATGTCTCACAAAAAGTGCTGCATTGCATTGCCTCGTCTGAACGGCTGGCCTCAATGGAAGAAACTGGGATTACAGCACAGCATTTCTTTAAAAATGCTGCGCAGATGGCAGCGCTATTTGCTGATATTCCCGAAGCGATTGAAAATACTCTAAATATTGCCCAGCGTTGTAGCTTTGTTGTTGGGCGCCGCTCCCCTATCTTGCCCTCAACCGAAGATGAAGATGAAGCAGAGCAGTTGCGTCTGTTAGCGCGGCAAGGTCTGGAAGCTCGGCTGAATAGCCTGAAAGTCATGGAAAAGCCCTATTATGACGGCGATGCGGACGAACGAAAGGCCTATGAAGACAGGTTGGAAATGGAGCTGGATATCATTATATCCATGGGATTTTCTGGCTATTTCTTGATTGTCTCGGACTTTATTCGATGGTCAAAGGAAAATAAAATAGCTGTTGGACCCGGGCGCGGCTCTGGCGCGGGTTCAGTAGTGGCTTGGTCACTATTGATTACAGACCTTGACCCGCTTCGCTGGGGATTGCTGTTTGAGCGGTTTTTGAATCCAGAGCGGGTGTCGATGCCTGATTTTGATATCGATTTCTGTCAGGAGCGACGCGAGGAAGTCATCCGTTATGTGCAGAATAAATATGGCCATGACAAAGTTGCCCAGATAATTACCTTTGGAACGTTACAGGCACGTGCGGCTTTGCGCGATGTAGGGCGGGTTTTAGATATGCCCTATGGGCTGGTTGACAGGGTTGCGAAGATGGTGCCAAGCAATCCAGCTGCACCTGTCAGTATTGGGCAGGCGTTGAAATCAGAAGATGAGTTGCGCCGCCTTTATGATGAGGATGAACAAGTTGCGCATCTGATTACCACCGCACGCAAGCTAGAAGGGCTTTATCGGCATGTATCGACCCACGCAGCTGGGCTCGTCATCGCGGACAGATCTCTACCAGAATTAGTGCCAGTTTACCGTGACCCGCGTTCAGATATGCCGGTAACGCAGTTCAATATGAAATCAGTTGAACAGGTAGGGTTGGTCAAGTTTGATTTTCTTGGGTTGAAGACGCTTACTGTTATTGAAAAAGCGCTTGCCTTGCTTAAGAAACGAGATATCGCGGTAGATATTAATACCATCCCGCTGGATGATGAAAAAACCTATAAGATGCTTTCGGACGGTGATACTGTTGGCGTATTTCAGCTGGAATCTAGCGGGATGCGTGATGTTTTGCGCGGGCTAAAGCCAGATAGATTTGAAGATATTATCGCGGTTGTGGCGTTGTACCGCCCTGGGCCAATGGAAAATATCCCTGTTTATATCAATCGTAAACATGAGCGTGAGCCTGTTGCTTATATGCACCCGCTGCTAGAGCCTATATTAAGCGAAACTTACGGGATTATGATCTATCAGGAGCAGGTTCAGCAGGCAGCGCGCGATCTTGCAGGCTACACCTTAGGCGGAGCAGACTTATTGCGCCGCGCGATGGGTAAAAAGATTAAAGAAGAAATGGATCAGCAGCGCGAGACCTTTATTAAAGGGGCGGGCGCTAATGACATTAGTGCGAAACTTGCCTCTGATATTTTTGATCAAATTGCTTCTTTTGCAGGTTACGGTTTTAATAAATCGCACGCGGCAGCTTATGCGCTGGTTTGTTATCAAACAGCGTGGCTAAAGGCGAATTATCCGGTGGAATTTCTGGCTGCGTCCATGGCACTAGATGCCGGTAATACCGAAAAGCTGGCGGTATTCACGCAGGATTGTCTGTATAAGAAAATCTCTGTTTTGCCGCCTGATTTAAACCGATCTGAGGGATCTTTTTCTGTACAAAAAGATGATGCTGGCGAATGGGCTATCCGATATGCGCTAGGTGCGGTGCGCAATGTCGGGGCAGAAGCGATGGAAAAGCTGGTTGGTCTGCGGGATGCGGATGGTGAATTTGCTTCGCTAGATGATTTAGCTAGGCGCTTGCCACGCGAAGGGGCGAATAAACGCCAGCTTGAAAATTTGGTTAAGGCAGGCGCTTTTGATGGTCTGCATAAAAATCGTCGCCAAGTGTTTGAAGCTCTAGACCAATTGCTGGGCCAATCTGACTTTTATCGTGAAGAAGCCCAGTCATCACAAAGCAATCTATTTGGCGCCGATAGTGTGGATGCATCGCCTGTTTTTCGTTTCTCTGAAGGTCCTGACTGGACGCAATCTGACCGCCTGAAGCTAGAATTTGAAGCGTTGGGACTTTATCTCTCCTCTCATCCATTGGATAGCTATCATGCCCAGCTGGCGAAGCTGAATGTTACGCCATCCAACCAAATAGCCGCAGCCATGCAGAGCCAGATGAGCGCGCGTGTGCGTTTGGCGGGTAAAATTAGCGCGGTTCAAGAGCGCGTATCAGCGAAAGGTAATCGTTTTGCCTTTGTTCAGCTCACGGATAAGGCAGGAATGTTTGAAGCGACTTTTTTCTCTGAAGCGCTGAACGCCGCCCGGCCATTATTGGATAGCGATGCACCAGTGCTTTTAAGTGCAGATGCAAAACAGGAAAATGATACCATAAGATTGCTCGCTGTTCGCTTGCAATCCCTAGATGAAGCAATTGCGATGCATCATTCAGGCTTAGGGCTGAAAATAGCAGATGCTAGTTGTCTTTTGCCTATTAAAGACGCTTTGCGCGAGGATGGTGGTGGGCTGGCACCTCTAAAATTCGTGGTGATGGAAGGTACAAGGGAAATAGAAATCACTGTGCCAACTAAGTTCCGCTTAAGTGGGGGCTTGCGCCAAAAACTGCATACTATTCCCGGTATCGTCTCTATGTTTGAGATTTAATTTAGATAGCCAAGCATTATGGCCATTTTTTGCTTGATTGGATATGTAAATTCAGCTAAAAGCCTGTTCATAAATCACACATGAGGGTGGTGTTTTCAGCCAATTCTGAAATTGCCGTCCGGTGAGGGTTTCTGCCCTTTCTTATACCCCTCATGGAGGCCTAACCGGAAAACAGGAGTAATACTCGATGGCTATCCCTTCATTTACTATGCGCCAATTGCTAGAAGCTGGCGTTCACTTTGGTCACCATACACGCCGCTGGAATCCCCGCATGGAGCCATTTATTTTTGGCCAGCGCAACGGCATCCATATTCTTGATCTGCAACAGACTGTGCCATTATTGGCTCGCGCTCTAGAAGCGATGCGCGATACGGTAGCTAAAGGTGGCCGCGTTCTGTTCGTAGGTACCAAGCGCGTTGCCGCAGACAAAATTGCCGAAACAGCCCGTGATTGCGGCCAATATTATGTTAATCACCGCTGGCTAGGCGGCATGCTTACTAACTGGGCAACTGTTTCTCAATCTATCCGCCGCTTACGCGAATTAGAAGCGCGTTTGGAAGGGGATGAGGTTGGCCAGCTTGCCAAGAAAGAAATCCTGCAGCTGAATCGTGAACTCGATAAGCTTCAACTTACGTTGGGCGGGATTAAAGAAATGGGCGGTCTTCCAGATATGGTTTTCATTTTGGATACTAACAAAGAAGATATCGCAGTTTTAGAAGCGAATAAGCTTGGCATTCCTGTAGTGGCGGTTATCGATAGTAACGCAAGCCCTGACGGCGTGGATTATCCAATTCCGGGCAATGATGATGCGATGCGTGCTATCAGCCTATATTGTGAGCTAGCACAAGGGGCTATCCTAGATGGGCTACAAGCTGAGATGGTTGCATCTGGCGGCGATGTTGGTGCTGCAGCAGAAGCCCCTGTTGAGCCTGTGCTAGCCGAAGCAGCGCCGGCAGAAACAGCTCCAGCAGAAGAAGCAGCGCCAGCTGTAGACGCTCCGGCAGTAGACGCTCCGGCAGAAGACGCTCCGGCAGAAGAAGCTGCGAAAGAAGAGCAGCCAACTGCGGTATAGATAACCATCCTAATCCTTTACTGATTGGTGGCCCGAAACATGGTTGTCATAAAGGCTGGGTAGTCAAAGACAAAAGAAGGGCAGGCGCGAGATATAAGGCCTGCCTTCATTAATCATTTAAAGACAAACAAGGAACTGAGATAATGAGCATTACAGCAGCGATGGTGAAAGAACTCCGCGAGAAGTCTGGTGCGGGGATGATGGATTGTAAAAAGGCGCTGAATGAGACAGATGGGGATATGGATGCGGCCATTGATTGGCTGCGGACCAAAGGCCTTGCTGTAGCGGCGAAAAAGTCAGGGCGTGTAGCCTCAGAGGGCCTCGTGGCAATTGCCGTATCAGGCACAGCTGGCGCATTGATTGAGCTAAACTCTGAAACAGATTTTGTTTCTAGGAACGATGAATTTCAAGGATTTGCAAGCACGCTAGCAACACTCGCCCTAAATGCAGATAATCTGGATGGTCTGAACGCTATGGACTACCCTGAAACAGGTCGTAATGTTGCTGATGAGCTTACCCAAAAAATAGCAACTATTGGCGAGAATATGACCCTGCGCCGGATGGAAAAGGTTATTGTCAGTGAAGGTGCAGTAGTGCCTTATATCCATAACGCCGCAGCGGATGGCCTTGGGCGTATTGGCGTTCTGGTTGGCTTGCAATCTTCTGCTTCTGCTGATGTTCTCTCTGGTCTTGGCAAGCAGCTTGCGATGCATATCGCAGCAACCTCGCCAGCCTCTCTATCTGTGGAAGACCTAGATCCAGCCTTGGTTGCACGCGAGCGTGATGTGCTTATTGAACAGGCTAAGGCTTCTGGCAAGCCTCAAGAAATTGCAGAGAAGATGGTCGAAGGCCGTATGCGTAAATTCTATGAAGAAGTTGTTCTTTTGGAACAGGTTTTCGTTATTGACGGCGAGAGCAAGGTTAAAGATGTTATCGCTAAGGCAGCTAAAGATGCAGGCAGTGATATTGCACTGACAAGCTTCAAGCAGTTTGTGCTTGGTGATGGTGTTGAAAAAGAAGAAACAGATTTTGCTGCAGAGGTTGCCGCACAGCTTAGCAATTAAGGCTCTATCTGAGCGTACATTTTAAGGCTCTGCAATTTGGATAGATTTGCAGGGTCTTTTTTTATGTTTCGCTTTTATCTTGGCGCGATTAATGCCATTATATCGTAGCTTTTTTTCTCCGTTATACGGAAATCAGGACTGAACACTATGACAGCATCTTATCATTATAATCGTGTATTGCTGAAAATATCTGGCGAATTTTTGATGGGTAAGCAGTCCTATGGCATCGACACTGAAATGGTGGCGCGTGTTGCAAGCGAGATTAAAGCGGTTAGCGAGCAAGGTATTGAAATATGCCTTGTTATCGGTGGTGGCAACATCTTCCGCGGCGTGTCAGGGGCGGCAGCAGGAATGGAACGCGCTACCGGCGACTATATGGGTATGCTGGCAACGGTGATGAACGCGCTGGCGATGCAGAATGCACTAGAACAGGTGGATACCGAAGTTCGGGTGATGTCTGCCCTACCCATAAGCGCGGTTTGTGAGCCTTATATCCGCAGACGGGCGATGCGGCACATGGAAAAGGGACGCATTGTGATTTTTGCTGCAGGTACTGGTAATCCTTTCTTTTCTACCGATACAGCCGCTGCGTTACGCGCTTCTGAAATGGGATGTGATGCCTTGCTGAAGGGAACTAAGGTTGAGGGCGTTTACGACAAAGACCCGGAAAAAGATGCGAGTGCTAAACGGTTTGATACTCTGAGCTATATGGATGTGTTGGCTAAGGATTTAAAGGTAATGGATGCGTCGGCTATATCGCTATCGCGTGAAAATAAAATCCCTATTCTTGTGTTTTCTATTGCGCAAGAAGGTGGGTTTGATGATGTTCTGCAACATAAGGGTGCCTTTACCCTTGTATCAGAGAAATCTGTGAGCTAGAGGTGTATCACAATGACGCCTCACTTTAACGTCAACCCTATTTAAGCACTAAACTGGGCAAATAAAAAAGGAATGAGATAATGTTAGATCTCGATGATGTAAAACGCCGGATGGAAGCTTCTGTATCAAGTCTAACAGGTGAGTTTGCAGGATTGCGGGCTGGACGCGCAAATACAGGCATGCTTGAGCCGGTGACGGTTGATGCTTATGGCTCAAAGATGCCGCTAAATCAGGTGAGTAATATTTCGGTGCCTGAATCACGAATGCTAACCGTCACTGTTTGGGATGCAGGTCTAATTCAGGCAACAGAAAAGGCGATACGGGAAGCTGGCTTGGGGCTAAACCCGCAAGCGGAAGGCAATGTTATTCGTGTTCCTGTACCTGAATTAAGCGAAGATCGCCGCAAAGAAATGGTGAAAGTAGCTGGCAAATATGCTGAAGGCGGGCGTGTTGCGGTACGCAATATCCGCCGTGATGCTATGGAAACTGTTAAGAAAGATGAAAAGGAAGGCGGTATGTCTGAGGATGAAAGACGTAGTCTTGAAGGGCAAATCCAAAAGTTGACAGACAGCCATATCGAAACCATTGATGATATGCTGGCGAAAAAAGAGAAAGATATTCTCAGCGTTTAGATTTGCAGCGTGTATCTGAAGTTTAAAAAAATCTAGACTGTATTGGCATATTCGATGAAGCTTAACCATCTAGCCATCATCATGGACGGAAACAGACGCTGGGCACGCATGCGCGCTCTTCAAGCTGCCGTTGGCCATGATAAAGGCGCGCAAACGCTAGAGATAATCGCGCGTGAGCTGGTTGGATTTAATGTGGACTATCTTACTGTTTTTGCCTTTTCTGCGGAAAATTGGCGCCGTTCAAAAATAGAGGTATTGGCGCTTTTGGAAATTATGCGCTCTTTTCTGCGCAGTAAGGTAGTAACGTTAATAGAAGATAATGTGCGCTTACATATTATTGGTGACCGCACTGCCTTTGATGAAGATATGCAAGGTTTATTTAAGAATGCTGAGGCGCAAACTGCCCATTGTACCGGCTTAACCTTAACGGTAGCCCTAAATTATGGTGGCCAGCAGGATATTGAAAGAGCCGCAGAGCGTATGGCTGAAGCACAGGCATCTGGGGGTGAGGAAAAGCCTTTTTTCTCTTATCTGGAAACCGCTTATTTACCTGCTGTTGACATGCTTATTCGCACTGGAGGTGAGCGGCGCTTATCAAATTTTCTACTTTGGGATTTAAGCTATGCAGAGCTTTATTTTACAGATGTATTTTGGCCAGATTTCAATGCTGAAGAGCTAAAAAAGGCTATTGGTAGTTTTTATCAACGCCAGCGCCGTTTTGGCGGCGATGGTGAGGGTGCTGCAGGGGATGAAACAGCTTCTACCGAAGAAAAGTTGGCTTAAAGGATGGCTGTTGACCGATCAGACTTGCGCGCGCGGTTATTCGGTTTTTTATTTTTTCTGCCTATTTTACTCTCTATCGTAGCTGGTGCTCCTTATGTAGTAATTGGAATGGGACTAGCTGGGTTTTGGGTATGCTATGAGGCCTCGGCATTGCTGGGGGCAGGGCAGGCGCTGGCGAGGCGGATAATTTCTATGCTGGCCTTTATGGGACTATTTCTGCTTCCTATTTTAGTGAATAAGGCCATATTATCTGTGCTGGCCGCAGCCAGTATTGGCTTTATCTGTATTGCGTGCGCTTTTGCTATCTTGCAAACCAAAGAGCGAGTATTTATCCTTCTTCTTGGTGCCACGCTTATCAGCCTTTCTTATGTTTCTATGCATCCTTTAGGCATATATATGCTGTTAAGTTTAGCGCTGATTATTTCGGCAAGTGATATTGGCGCGTATTTTTCTGGCCGGCTTATTGGGGGGCCTAAATTAGCGCCTTCGGTAAGCCCGTCAAAGACATGGGCTGGAAGTATTGGCGGGGTAGTTTGCGCGGTTATTGCGGCCGCATTTTTATTTTATCTTTTTGCTCGGTTACCTCTTTCTAGCCCTGCATTAGGGTTTGTTTTGTTAATAGCCGTGCTTTCACAAATAGGGGATTTGTTTGAATCCTCGATGAAGCGGCGTTTAGGCATCAAAGATAGCGGCCAGATTGTGCCCGGGCATGGCGGAGCGTTAGACAGGTTTGATGGCTATTTAACAAGTTTACCCGTGGCAGCACTTATGCTGTATTTTGATGCCCCTCTTATCGCTAGCTTGGCTATGTTGTAAATGCAGAATGGATAGTTTTTATGACCGCTAGTAAGAGCATTACCATTTTAGGCGCAACAGGTTCGGTTGGCGGGAGTACTCTGTCGCTTGTAAGAGAGCACCCTGATAGGTTTGTTGTGCATGCATTAACAGCCAATAGCGATTATGAGGGACTGGCAAAGCTGGCATTGGAATTTAAACCTGCTCATGTTGTTATCGCAGATGAGGCATTTTATTCCCCCCTGTCTGAGACACTAGCTGGCACCGGTATTGAGGTTTGTGCAGGTGCGCCTGCCTTGATAGAAATTGCGGCACAAAAGGTTGATTTAGTTGTTGGAGCCATTGTTGGTATTGCTGGGCTGGCACCAGTTTGGAATGCAGTTGAGGCTGGCCAAACCATCGCACTTGCCAACAAAGAGGCTTTGGTTTCAGCTGGGCATCTTATTATGCCAGCAGCACAGAAACATGGCGCAAATATACTACCGATAGACTCCGAACATAACGCTATTTTTCAGTGCCTTAGGCATGAACGGCAAGATGATATTGAGCGTATTATTCTTACCGCTTCTGGTGGACCTTTCCTGCGGATGACACCTGCAGAAATGCGCCAAGTTACCATAGAACAGGCTTTGCAGCATCCAAATTGGTCAATGGGCCCTAAGGTAACTATTGATAGTGCCACGATGATGAATAAGGGTTTGGAGCTTATCGAAGCGGCATGGCTGTTTGATAAAGGTGCAACAAAGCTGGATGCGATTATACACCCGCAATCGACACTTCACGGGCTGGTTGGCTTCAAGGATGGCTCTTGGCTAGCCCATCTTGGCATTGCCGATATGCGCGTGCCTATTTCTTATGCGCTTGGCTGGCCTGAACGGCTAAGCTGGAAGGCGCAACCTTTTGACTTTGGGTCTGCATTACAGCTAGATTTCGCACCTGTTAACGAAGCTAAATTCCCGTGTTTCCGTCTGGCGAAACAGGTCATGGGAGGTGCAGACGAACAAGCGATTATTTTAAATGCTGCTAACGAAGAAGCTGTGGAGCGCTTTTTGAAAGGCGATATTGGTTTCTGTGATATAGCTGGCCAGGTGGAAGCCGCTTTGGCGGCAGGCGATTTTGGTATCGTGGCAGATAGTTTTGATGCGGTTGTGGCACTCGATAGAGAAATTCGGCAAAGATAATTGCATCCCTCTCGCAGCTAGATTAAGAATAAAGCTTAAATAGGCATGAAATTTGCGATACTATTCTATTGCGAAAAATGTCTGAATGTTAAGCTCGTACCCCCTTCATCCTAACAGGACATAAAAAATGCCGGACCTCGGTGGTTTCAATCAAATTTTATTCTTTTTGCTGGTGATTACGCCGATCGTTTTCATCCATGAGTTAGGGCATTACTGGGCGGCACGCCGTGCAGGGGTTGTGGTGGAGGTGTTTTCCATTGGTTTTGGTCCAGAGCTATATGCATGGGTTGATAAAAACGGCACACGCTGGCGCATTGGCGCATTGCCGCTTGGTGGGTTTGTGAAAATGCGCGGTGATCAAAACGCCGCTAGCATGACCTCTGCTTCGGCGCGCGAGATAGAGGGCAGTTTTGCGGGGGCGGGTGTATTTCGGCGTATCGCTATTGTTGCCGCAGGGCCTGCGGCTAATTTTCTGCTTGGTATTTTGTTATTTGCTGGGGTTTATATGGGCGCTGGCAAGACCTTTATTCCGCCTATTATTGGCGAGGTGATGGAAGAAGGCGCAGCAATGGAAGCTGGGCTGAAAGAAGGCGATAAAATCCTAGCAATCGACGGCTCCGAAATCGGTGATTTTAATGAGCTACGTGCGCTTATTTTTGAAAATCCTGATAAAGAAGTGTTTTTTGAAGTGGAGAGGCAAGGGGATATATTTAACCTGCCTGTACAGCTGAAATCATCCTATTCTAAGGAATATGATATTACATTTGGTGTTTTAGGTGTGCGCTCTTCTGCTGCTGGTGAATTTCGTAAGCTTGGGATAAGCGAAGCTTTTTATGTTGCTAGTGCGGATACCTTGAATTTATGTGCGGCGATGCTGCGCGGGATTGGCAGGCTGGTTACAGGGCAAGCAAGTGGCGGCGAGATAGGTGGTCCTGTTCGGATTGCTGAATTATCTGCAGATGCGGCTCAGCAGGGTTTGGTTGCTTTTATTATCTTTACGGCGCTTATCTCAATTAATTTGGGGCTGATTAATTTATTTCCTATTCCCGCGCTAGATGGCGGGCATCTGGTTTTTTTCTTAATAGAGGCCGTAATAGGCAGGCCGTTGCCAGATAAGATGCAGGAAAGATTAAATCGTCTTGGCGTCAGTTTACTTTTGTCGCTTATGGTGGTCGTAATTTCGTTAGATATTGTTAGAAAGTTCACAAGTTAGGGTTGCAACGCTTTCTGTGATAAAGTTTTTTGCAAATATGGTCGTTTACGGCGTATACTCAGCGCGGTGGATGAAATAGAACAGCTTTGTTTTATGGAGTGAGGTCTCAAATGCATTTCCTCAAGAAAATCATAATCTTATCTTTTGTCTGGCTGTCGCTAGCTTTTGTGCCTGCCGTTTTGGCGCAAACGGCAACAGATCGATTTGAAGTTGAGGCCATTATTGTTGACGGAAATGAGCGGGTAACAGACGCAACCATTCAGGCTTATTTGCCTATTAAAGTCGGTGATAAAATAGATCTTCAAGCATTAGATCAGGCCATCAGCAGCTTGTTTTCTACCAATTTGTTTGAAAATGTCAGCATTTCTAGAGATGGCAATCAGGTGATTGTTGAAATCGCTGAAAATCCAATTATCAACCGCATTAATATTGAAGGTAATGATGTCCTTAGTGATGAAAGACTGCTTGCGGAATTAGATATTCAGCCGCGCCGTGTTTATACAGCGGCTGTAGCAAGGGGAGGCACGCAAAGGCTTTTGGAGATCTATCGTCTATCTGGGCGGTTTGCCGCGAGCGTTGTGCCAAAGATTATCCGCTTAGAGAACAACCGTGTTGATCTTGTTTTTGAAGTGGATGAAGGCCCGCTTATTAAAATTCAGTCTATTCGCTTCCTTGGCAATAAATCTTTTTCTGATTATGCACTGCGCCAGATTATCTCTAGCCGGGTTGAGCGCTGGTGGGCCTTACTTGCCTCTACCGATAAATATGATCCGGGTCGTTTGGATTATGATGTACGGCTATTACGGCAATTCTATTTAAGCAGAGGCTATGCAGATATTGATGTGGTAAGAGCTCAAGGAGGTCTGTTGTCAGACCGTTCTGGATTTGCCGTTACCTTTTCTTTAACAGAAGGCCCGCGCTACCAACTTCGTGATATTAGCTTCACCTCTGAGATTGAATCTGTTGATGTAAGCGCGCTGCGCGATCTGATCCCTTTGGAAACAGGGGATTGGTATGATGTGCGCGCTATAGAAGAAGGCTTGTTGAATATCACCAATGAGCTGGGTAATTTCGGTTATGCTTTTGTAAATGTCACCCCTGAAGTGATAACAGACCCGGAAACAAAACAACTAGATGTTCAGATAAATATTGGTGCTGCAACCAAGAATTTCGTAGAGCGCATTGAAGTGATTAATAATTCACGCACCCTAGATAATGTTGTGCGTCGTGAGCTGGAAATCGTTGAAGGTGATGCCTATAACCAGCTAAAGATTGACAGATCTCTGCGAAAGGTGCGCGGTTTAGGTTTCTTCCGTAAGGTTGATGTGGAAACCAAACAAGGCTCAACAGCGGATCAATCGGTCGTTCAATTTGATGTTGAAGAACAGCCGACAGGTGATTTTTCCATTGGATTGGGTTATTCCTCACTCGATAAAACCACCCTTAGCCTTGGTATCAAAGAACGAAACTTCCTTGGTACGGGGCGAGAAACTAATTTTTCTCTATCCACTTCTGATACGCGCGCGGATTACCGGGTCGGCATTTCTGAGCCTTACTTGTTTGACAGAAATTTACGAGGCGGAATTGAGCTGTTTAACGAAAAAGTCACAGAAACCAGTGCTGAGGTTAAAACACAAGGTTTATCAGCAACTGCGTCCTTTAATGCCGCACGCGATTATTATCACCGCTTTGGCTATCGCTATGTTTCCAAAGACACAAAACAAGAAAGTACCAAAGCCACCTCTTCTACAGGGGATGAGGGGAAATCACTTATTGAATCTGCGGTTACATACACGCTTGGCCGCGATACGCTGAATAACCGCTTTGACCCAAGCGAGGGGTACTTGTTTGAGGCGAAACAGGAATATGCAGGTGTTGGGGGAGATGTAAATTATTTGCGTAGTGTCCTTCGTGCCTCTTATTACAAGCCTTATCTATTTAACAGCATCGTCTTAGGGGTTCGTGGTCAATATGGCTTTGTTGAAAGCTTTGATGAAAAAGTATCTCAGTCAGCACGCTTTGCTTTGGGTGGCCGTAATGTTAGAGGCTTTGATTCTGGCGGCATCGGGCCACGCGATATAGGCACAGACACAGCTGTTGGCGGTAATAATATGTATTCAGGCTCTATTGAGCTTATTTCTAGCCTTGGTCTTAGTGACGATTTAGGTGTTCGCTGGACGCTGTTCTCAGATTTTGGTTCTGTTTGGAAAACGGATTACCCAGACGGCGTTATTGGCGCAAATGATGAAAAGATGCGGCAATCTGTTGGGTTTGGCTTCCTCTGGGATACCGCGATTGGGCCGTTAACCTTCTATTGGGCAGACGCTTTTTCAAAGACTTCTTATGATAAAACAAAGCGCTTCCAGTTTAATATTGGAACCAGATTCTAATAAGGCAGTTTATGCAAAACTTCTCTAAGACATGCTTTCGTAGCTTCTGGGTTTCTTTCCTGAAATATACGTTTATTCTTGCGGTTATGATGGCTGGTTTAGCTAGTATGCCATCAAAGGCACAAGATAACAGCGCAACAGACGCTAACCGATTTGAGATCAGCAGAGTAGCGGTTATCGACCTTGCACGTATTATCCGAGAATCTGAAGCAACCGCCCGTGTGCGCGTTTTATTAGATGGCAAAAGCGATGAGTTTCAGCAAGAGTTCGCTGAAAAGGAAATACAGCTATTAGCTAAAGAAAAAGAGTTGAAGGCAAAGGAAAGTCTAATTTCAGAGGATGCTTATCAAGAAGAAGTGCGCGCCTTTCAAAGAGATGTAGCAGCTATTCAGCAAGACATTCAAAATAAAAGACAATCATTGGACCGCGCCTTGCAGAAGGCACAAGACAAAATTAGAAACTTGGCGACCACTATTATTGCTGAGCGCGCTTCTGAGCTTGAAATTGATATCGTGGTTAAAGAAGACCAGTTGCTCGTGTTCCGCAATCAGCTAAATATTACCGATGATATTTTGCAGATTTTGAATGCGCGAACCAAGGATGCTCAACTCGAAATTAGTGAGCAAACCGTAAAAACGGGTGAATAAGACATGCAGCGCGCTGGCAGACTTCATAAAAGTGCTGGAAGCTGGCCTCTCTCTACGCTCTGTGACGCGGTTGGCATATCCTTAGTTAAAGGTAGCCCTGAGCTGCAAATTGATACGCTTTCAAGCACCGCTGCACCTGTAACGGGCGCGTTAGTGCTGTTAACGCAGAAAAAATATATCGCTGAATTATCAGAAATCTCTGGGCTGGTTTGTCTTACCTCTGCTGAATTAGCGGATAACATCAAAGACCAGCTAAATGACCCTGTCATTTTGGTTGCGGCGCGGCCACGTGCAGCTTTTGCACGCATCGCCCAGATGATGTTTCCGGAGATCCTGCCAGCATCTGGTATCGATGCAAGCGCAAAAATTCACCCCGATGCAAAAATAGATGAAAGCGCCCATATTGGTGCTTTTGTAGTCATTGGCCGTAACTGCCAAATTGGTGCTGGATGTTCTGTTGGAGCTGGCTCTGTCTTGGCAGAAGATGTGCATTTAGGTGCGCGTAATATTATAGGCACACATAATTTTTTAACCCATCTACATACAGGTGAGGGGCTAAAGACAGCATCGCATTGTAGTATTGGCAAGCGCGGTTTTGGATTTGAAGGGCAGGGCAGTGAAGCACAATTCCTTGCCCATCTGGGACGTGTAGTGATCGGCAAAGGATGTGATATCAGCGCCGGTGTAACCATTGATAGAGGTGTCCTAGATGATACGATCATCGGCGATTATGTTATGATCGACAATCAATGTCATATTGCCCATAATGTGATAATTGGCAGTAATGCTATTATTTTAGGGCAGGCAGGCATTGCTGGCAGTGCGGTCATTGGCAGGAATTGCATTTTAGGGGGACAGGTTGGCGTTGGCGATCATATCACATTGGCAGATAATATCGTGGTTGCATCAAAGTCAGGGGTTACAAAGGATTTAAACAAAGCTGGCACCTATGCTGGGTTTCCAGCCATGCCAGCGCGTGAGTTTTGGTTGCAGATGGCCAGTTCGCGCCGTAAAAACAGAAGCACCTAAAACATCATAGATGAAGACAAAATCAGCCAGCTTTAAAGGGGGAATATTATGAGTGTTAATCAAACGCTGGGATATGCGGAAATTGAAAAATTATTACCGCATCGCGCCCCATTTTTGCTGATCGATAAAATCAAGGACATAGAGCTTGGACACTCTGCAACTGGCATTAAGGCGG
This sequence comes from Alphaproteobacteria bacterium, assembly GCA_016780775.1. Taxonomy (GTDB): domain Bacteria; phylum Pseudomonadota; class Alphaproteobacteria; order Puniceispirillales; family Puniceispirillaceae; genus JADHLI01. Next base: position 69,981 of record JADHLI010000004.1, read on the forward strand.
TAAGCGGAAATGAGCCTTATTTTGTTGGACATTTTCCTGGTAATCCAGTCATGCCTGGCGTTTTGATTGTTGAGGCGATGGCACAAACAGCAGGCGCGCTTGCTGCGCTTTCGCTAGGTGAAGAGGCAGAAGATAAGCTGGTGTTTCTAGCCTCTGTAAATAATACCAAGTTTAAAACACCTGTACGACCCGGTGACTTGTTAGAATTGCATGTAACCAAGATCGCCGGCCGTAACTTGCTGTGGAAGTTTTCTGGTACGGGCATGGTAGATGGTCACATTGTTAATCAAGCAGAGTTCTCAGCGATGATTGTGGATAAGGATAGCTAAGGCAATGAGCGTTACCCAACATGAAACGGCAATTATTTCGCCGCAAGCCCAGCTTGGTCAGAATATAGATATTGGTGCTTATTCCATCATTGGTGCGAATGTAGAAATCGGGGATAATGTAAAAATTCACAGCCATGTTGTGATAGATGGCCACACACGCATTGGCACAGGCACAGAAATTTTTCCGTTTGCAGCCATTGGTCTTGCCCCGCAACATACGCGTTTCGAAGGTGAAGCGTCCGAACTTATCATTGGCGAAAATAATCTGATACGTGAATATGTAACCCTGCATCCGGGAACCAAAGTAGGGACTATGAAAACGATTATTGGTGATAATAATCTGTTTTATGTTGGATCGCACATCGCCCATGACTGTGTAGTTGGGAATAATGTTATTTTGGCTAATCATGTTGGGGTAGGCGGGCATGTAACAATAGGTGATTTTGCCTATCTAGGTGGTTATTCAGCTATTCATCAGTTTGTGCGTATTGGCGCCCATGCCATTATTGGCGGCGGCACAGCGATTACAGCAGATGTTATTCCCTTTGGGCTGGCATCTGGTCCACGTGGGGCTTTGCATGGTCTGAATGTTGTGGGTTTGCGTCGGCGCGGGTTTGAAAAAGAAGCGCTGGCGAATTTGAAAAAAGCCTATGCATGCATCTTTACAGGTGAGGGGCTGTTTAAAGAAAATCTGGCCAAGACTAAATCTGATTTAGGCCACCATGATATGGTTGGCGCACTGGTTCAATTTATCGAAGATGGACAGGATCGTGCACTCTGTCAGCCACAAAAATAGGATGATTTAATGGGACGGCTTGGCATCATTGCAGCCAGTGGAACCCTGCCTTTGGAGCTAGCCCATGCGGCTAGGTTGCAAGGTGAGCGTCCTTTTATTATCTGCCTTAACGGTCAAGCTGACCAAGATTACAGTGCTTTTGAAAATGTCAACTTTGCCCCTGGAAAGCTAAAAGCTGTTACGGCCGCATTGCTGGAAAAATCCTGCAACCGGCTGTTGCTGGCGGGTAAGTTTACACGGCCTAGTCTAAGCGATTTAAAGCTAGATAGTGCTGGGGCTGCGTTGCTTGGCCGTCTGGCGTTAAAAGGAGATGACAAGGCATTGCGGTTGGTATCAGAGCATTTCGCGCAAGCTCAGATAAAAATTCTGCCCAATACAGATTTTCTGCCAAACCGCATTTTGCCCAATAATTATCATTTTGGCCGCGCTATTACACCAACAGAGGGGGCTGCCCTTACTCTAGGGGTTAACGTGTTATCCCAGCTTGGTGCATTAGATGTTGGTCAGGCCGTGATTGTTCAGCAAGATAGGGTGCTAGCCATTGAGGCTGCAGAAGGTACACAAGGCCTGATTGCACGGGCTGCTCCGCTCATAGATGCAAGCGCCGATGCAGCTGTGTTCGTAAAAATGGCAAAAACCCAGCAAGACAAAATGCTAGACATACCAGTTATTGGTATCGCAACTCTCAAGAGCCTTGCTGAGGCTGGTATTTCTGTTGCTGGTGTCACTGCTGGCCAGACGATGCTCGCAGACCCTCTTGAGGCAATTGAGGCAGAATTATCGGTGCATGGGCTTGTTCTAACTACCTTGCTAGAGAGTTCTTGTAAGCCCTCCGGCATAGCAGAGCACGCAGAGTAATGAAGATTCCCAAGAATAGCTCTGCCGCCCCCAGCAATTCGGCTTTTATTTTGGCAGGGGAAGCGTCTGGTGATAGGCTGGCCGCGCGCTTGATGGATGCTGGCGGACAAGTTTTCCAAGATATAAGCTGGTTTGGTGTAGGCGGCCCACAGATGAGCGCTCATGGGCTAGAAAAATTAGCAGATATGGAAGCACTGTCTATTATTGGCTTTGGGGATGCTTTGCGCCATCTGAAAACGCTTACCCACCTAGCTGATGAGCTGATTGACGCTATTCTTACCCGCCAGCCAGAATATGTATTTACCGTTGATAGTAAGGGTTTTTCCTTGCGCTTTGCAAAGCGCCTACGCCGAGCCTTAAAAGGGGGTAGCTATCAGCCTAAATTAGTGCATATGGTTGCGCCAACGGTGTGGGCATGGGGGGCTTGGCGGGCAAAGAAATTTGGCCAGATTTTCGATTATATTTTCTGTCTGTTTCCCTTTGAGTTGCCTTATTTCAAATCCCAAACTGCCAATGCTGTCTTTGTTGGACATCCTGATGCAGATGGAAAAGCGCGGCCGATGCCAGATAGGAATAGCGGCGTGCATATTTTGCTTCTGCCCGGTAGCCGCCGAAAAGAGATTGAATGCCATTTGCCGTTGATGCTAGAGGCCTGTGAGAAACTGTTACAGAACCATCCAGAGTTGCGCTTTAGCCTGCCTTTACTGCCGCATTTGCATATGCTAGCAGCGCCCTTATTAGCTAAATCTGGATTACAAGAATATGTGGATTTAAATGATAGCAAGGTGGATAAAGCCTTTGAGCATGCCCATTTCATTATCGCGTCTTCTGGTACTGTAACGCTAGAGGCTGCGATAGCCGGTGTGCCTGGTGTGGTTATCTATCATTTAAGCTTGGTAAACAGACTTTTTGCTAAACTTTTTTTCAAACCTGAAACACCTGTTTTGCCAGACATTATTTTAGGAACAGACGCTTATCCATTTCTAATCCCACCTGATTTAAGCACGGCAAATATCGTCCAGCTTGCCGAGCGGGGTTTGCAAGATATAGCTGCCAAAAATGCTGAAATGGCGCGTCTATCCAACCAGTTGAAAGCTGAATTAAGCCCAGATGGCCAGCCCTTTGATATAAGGCTGGTTGCTGCTCTTCGTGCGCTTTAGGCTGAGCTGGTTATCCTTAACGCTTGCTTACTGGCACAAAATCACGCTGTTCTGGGCCTACATAAAGCTGGCGCGGACGACCAATACGCTGCGTGTCATCCTCAATCATTTCCTTCCATTGTGAAATCCAGCCAACAGTGCGGGCAACCGCAAATAATACGGTAAACATAGAGGTTGGGAAATTCATCGCTTTCAGGATAATGCCAGAATAAAAATCGACGTTCGGGTAGAGTTTTTTATCAATGAAATACGGATCTTTCAGGGCCAATTCTTCTAGTTCCATTGCCAGTTCCAAAAGCGGGTCTTCTACCCCTAGCTTGTTCAGCACTTCATGGCAGGATTTGCGCAATACTTGTGCGCGTGGGTCATAGTTTTTGTAAACGCGGTGACCAAAACCAAACAGACGGAACGGGTCATTCTTGTCTTTTGCTTTGTCCACAAAGGTCTTGATGTTAGATTTGTCGCCAATCTCATTCAGCATATTCAATACAGCTTCGTTGGCACCACCATGTGCAGGCCCCCATAAAGAGGCAATCCCGGCCGCAATACAAGCAAAAGGGTTTGCTCCAGAAGAACCAGCCAACCTTACAGTAGAGGTCGACGCATTTTGTTCATGGTCCGCATGGAGGATAAAGATTTTATCCATTGCATCGGCAATTACGGGGTCAATCTTATATTCCTCTGCTGGAACAGAGAAGCACATATGCAGGAAGTTTTCTGCATAGCTCAGCTCATTGCGCGGATAATTGAAGGGCTGACCTATTGAATATTTGTAAGCCATCGCCGCTAGAGTTGGCATTTTAGCGATTAGACGGCGGGAGGCAATCATCCGCTGCTTTTCATCATTTATATCGGTTGAATCATGATAAAAGGCAGATAAAGCTCCTGTTACCCCACATAAAATGGCCATCGGGTGGGCATCGCGGCGGAAACCGCGGAAAAAGGTTGAGATTTGCTCATGAACCATTGTGTGATGCGTGATCGCGGTCACAAATTCATCGCGCTCAGTCTTATTCGGCAATTCACCGTTCAATAAAAGATAGGCGACTTCCAAAAAGCTAGACTGATCAGCAAGCTGATCAATTGGATAGCCCCGATGCAGTAAAACGCCCTTATCACCATCAATATATGTCAGGCCAGATAAACAAGAGCCTGTAGCCCCATAGCCCGGGTCAAAAGTAAAGTGACCTGTTTTGGCATAAAGTGAGCGGATATCAATAACATTTGGGCCAATGCTGCCGCCAAGAAGAGGGAGGTCGGTGCTATCGCCTGTCTGATTGTCAGTCAGGGTTACAAATTTATTATTTTCGTTAGACATACTTTCAATTCCCCCAAAATGAATCTACTCAAATGAACCGCAATAGTGGAGGCTTATTATAAGCTTGTTATGCGGTTATATGCAAATATCTTGTATTCTTTTCTGTGTCTCATCGCGCCCTAGCGTTACCACAATATCCAAGATTGAAGGCGCTCTTTTTGTTCCTGTTAGCGCAGCACGCAGCGGCAGACCAATATCCTTCATCTTTAGATCATTTTCTGCCATCCAGTCTTTAAAGGCTGGCTCAAAATCAAGCTTATTTTCGGGCGCTGTGGCCATAAATGTAGCAAAATTTTGTAGGTGGCTTTTTGCTTCTTCATTTAGGATGGCCTTAGCATTCTCATTCAGTGCTGGAGCACCTTCACAAAACAGCCAACTGCTCATCTCTGCTAGCTCTGGCAAGGTTTGTGCGCGTTCAGATAAGAGCGGCATTAGCGAAGCAAGCCAATCTTTGGTCTTAGGGCCTCCATCAGGCGCAATTTGCATCACCATCTCTACCAGCATTGCTGGGTCAGCTTGCCGCATCCAGTGATGATTAACAGATTTTAGCTTGTCAAAATCAAAGCGGGAGGGGCTTTTACCAATATGGCTACCATCAAACCACTCTATGGCTTCTTTTAGACTAAACAGCTCATCATCGCCATGTGACCAGCCAAGCCGAGCTAGATAATTCAGCATCGCTTCTGGCAAATAGCCCATCTCGCGGTAGGCATCCACGCCTAACGCACCATGCCGCTTAGAAAGCTTTGCACCATCCGCCCCATGAATAAGCGGGATATGTCCGAAAATGGGTACATCCCAGCCTAATGCCTGATAAATATGGTACTGGCGAAAGGCATTATTTAGATGGTCGTCTCCGCGAAGTACATGTGTGATGCCCATATCATGGTCATCTACCACCACCGCTAGCATATAAGTCGGACTGCCATCGCTGCGCAGCAGGATCATATCATCCAGCTTTTCATTCTGGATGATTACCTTGCCTTGCACCATATCTTCTATCACGGTCTCCCCACCTTCGGGCATTTTCAGGCGGATGGTAAAGGGGGTGTTTTCGGGCGCATCATTCTTATCGCGCCAAGGTGAGCGTACTGGTATACCTGCTTCTTTGGCTTGCGCGCGCAATGCCTCAACTTCATCAGGGGTTAGGTAGCATTTATAAGCAGTTCCGCGTTCCAGCATATCAAAGGCAGCTTTTTTATGCGCTTCAAGCTGGTTGGATTGTAAAACAACCTCTCCATCGCCTTGCAGACCAAGCCAGTTTAGCCCGTCATATATAGCTTCAACTGCTTCTGGGGTGGAGCGTTTTTTATCTGTATCTTCAACGCGTAGCAGGTATTTACCGCGCTGATTGCGCGCAAAAAGATAATTAAATAACGCGGTTCTCGCCCCACCAATATGCAAGTAACCGGTTGGCGAGGGGGCAAAGCGGGTGATAACGCTCATCTTTTATTAATACCTTGTCTCTATAATGCTACTGAGCAGGAAAGCTCTTCGATAAGGATATACCATGCTTAAAGACAAAATGGCACTCCCGCCGTTGAAAATTTCTGACGCTTATTTGCTGGTTTGGGGCCTGTTATGTTTGGTGATGGGTATCTTGCTGTTTGGGCTTAATCGGTATCCTTGGCTGGCAGGTGCGGCCGCAGTGATACTCGTTGCGGGTACAGTGTTGCCGCTATTTTATAGAAGCTTGCCAAGCTGGCGCACAAAAGGGATTTACGCAATAGCTATTGCCTTTCTTCTTGCCGGCATTTGTTTGTCCGCACTCCAGCATTATAGCCAGACCCAGCGTGCGCTTAGCATACCTGAAGAAGGCCAGATTGCGGCAGTAATTGATGATTTATCTATACGACCAAATGGACGTTTGCGACTTGAATTACGGCTAATTGATAGCCGTGATTTTTCAGATATTCAAAAGGTGCGGGTAAGTATTGCACCGAAGCGTGAATTTTCAGCAGGCGATAAAATCTTAGCAGATGTGGTTTTGTTCCCGCTTGGACGTCCGGCCTTTGCACAACGCCCTGACTATGCCCGTCAGCATTATTTTAGTGGCCTGTCCGCAACCGGGTTTATTAGTAATATACATGAACATCAGCCAGCTTTCGAAGCCAGCTTGAAGCAGCGGTTAGTAAATTGGCGGCGTAATTTTGCGATAGAATTAAACCAGCTTATGCCGCGTCCATTGGGCGGTATTGCTGCTGCCTTGCTGGTTGGCGTGCGCGATTTTATTCCCGCTGCGCATTATGACAGTTTCCGCAGCTCTGGTCTTGCCCATCTGCTGGCGATTTCAGGTTTGCATATGGGACTATTTTGCTTTTCGGTTTATGGATTGTTGCGACTTGGATTTGCCCTTACGCCGGCTTTGTCCCAGCGCCTTGCCGTGCATAAGCTGGCGGCCATTGCTGCGCTAATAGCAGGCGCCATTTATCTTTGTTTGTCAGGCTTTCCGGTATCGGCTATCCGCGCCTATTTAATGGCTTGTATTGTTATTCTGGCGGTGCTGGTGGATAGGCGCGCATTAACACTTCGCAATCTGGCTTTGGTGGGATGTGTGATGCTGGCGCTTCAGCCTTCACTGGTTTATGGCGCTGGGTTTCAGCTTTCTTTTCTAGCTAGTTTTGAGATAATTTACGTTCTTTCTTGGGTTCGTGGGATGCAGATAAAAAACCGCCAGCTAAGATGGCTGGTTTTTATGGTGGCCAGCTCAACTATGGCGGCGCTTATCACGATGCCAGTGATAGCGTATCATTTTGCACAGTTTACCCTGTGGGGTGTGGTCGCTAACATTATCGCCATTCCGTTAACAGGCTTATTGATTCTGCCTAGTGGGATATTGGTGCTAATCGCCGGCGTTTTCGGCTACATGCCAGCCCTAGTTGCTGCCACCGCAATAATGGCAATGCCGCTTGGCTGGTTAGCACAATTCTCTGATGTTATGGCAAGCCTTCCACTAGCTGGCATTACAATAAAGCCGCCGCCAGCCTATCTGTTGGTAATGTTTTCTAGTGCGGCAGTCATGCTGGCTACATTAGCCGGAGTTTGGCGCGCAGCTGGGGTGCTAAGTTTGAGTGTAACAGCTATCTTGTGGCTGACAGCACCGCAACCTGGCGGCGTTATGCTTGTTTCTGGCAAGCAATTGCTGGTTACTGTAGTAGGTGACAACGCCCAAATAAACACAACAAACAGACTGACCGAGTTCTGGCAAAGCAATATCCGCATTGTGCTTGGAAGTGGGGAGGTGTCAAGTGTGCCTTGTAATGACATACCCTTTTGTGTGCTGCCTCTCAAAGGCGGTAGGCGCCTTGCTTTTGTGCGCGATCGCCGGGCATTAGCAGAAGTTTGTTCAACTGGCTTTGACTATATTATCAGCGCTGCGCGTCCCTATTATCCTTGTCGCAATGGCACACCTATCCATTACCAGTATTTAAAGCGAAATGAGCGCCATTTGCTATATTTTGAAGATATGGGCTTGCGTGTTGTAAGCAATCTTGACCGGCAGCCGCCACCGTGGCGACCTTCAAATTCAGCTATATCTAATAACGGCGAATAAGCCCTGTTAAGCGACCTTGGATACGCACTTTATCTGTCTCAAAATAGCGGGTTTCATAAGCTGGATTAGCTGCCTCTAGCGCGATGCGCCCAGGCTCTTTGCGAAGCGTTTTTAACGTCGCTTCATGCTCTTCAACAAGCGCAACTACAATATCACCGCTATTGGCATTGTCGGTCCGTTTAATGATAACTGTGTCGCCTTCATGGATGCCAGCCTCGATCATTGAATCCCCGACAATCTCTAGTGCGAAATGCTCTCCCCCTGAAACTAGGGCATCTGGCACGCTCATATAGCTGGTAGGATCAGACAACGCCTCAATAGGTGTGCCTGCAGCAATACGGCCAAGCAACGGCAATTCCACGCTATTAGATGATTTATTTCCTGCCCTAAAGTCTGGCTGGATAATATTGCTTTCAGCTTTGCTGGCAGCGCCCGGATGACGCAGGATTTCAATTGCCCGGGCACGGTTAGCCAGTTTCCGGATATAGCCACGCTCTTCCAAACCAGATATCAGCCGGTGAATGCCGGATTTACTGGCCAATCCCACCGCCTCTCGCATTTCATCAAATGAAGGGGAGATATCATGTTCAGCCTGATGTTCGATAAGAAAGCTCAAAAGCTGATGCTGTTTTTCTGTAAGCATATTCACGCTCCTTCTTAGTAAATCTGCCCCTGCTTGTTGGGCGATTTATAAAACTGTTCTGTTTATGTTCTATCTCAAAAAAAAGAACAAATCAAGAATATTTGAAAATGGTGGATAGGGGGAACTATTTTTGGGTTTAGATGGGGCTAGAGGCTTGCATCAATATCGATCACTGGTACGCTCTCGCCGCCTTGTGCAGCTTTGGCAAAGGGGGGGCGCAAAATAAGCGCATCTGCAAGGCAGAAATTGCGCAGCATGGAGGAATCTTGCTTGCCAAGAGGTTTTACTCTAATCGTGCCATTTTCATCTGTTTTATAAACAGCACGGATATAATCTTGGCGGCGGTCATTTTCAGGTAATTCACTATCCAGGGGCAGGGTGTGAATTTCAGGTCGTGCATTTAGGCCAAGAAAATGGCGAAGCGCTGGCAGAACAAAGATAAGCGCGCAAACCCCTGCAGAGACAGGATTGCCAGGCAGGCCTAAAAATGGAATTTTCTGCCAGCTAGCAGCAATCAGGGGTTTTCCTGGTCGCATGGCAATGCGCCAGAAATCAATTTGTGAGGCGCTATCTTCTATTAAGTCGCCAGCAATATGGTCATGGTTGCCAACAGATGCGCCGCCAGTACAAACAATCATATCAAAATCTTTATACTCGGCATGCCCTGCTTCTAGCGCAGATATTAGCGCCCCCTTTTTATCTGGAAGGATGCCTAAATCTATTACCTTTGCCCCAGCTCTTGTTAGCGCTTGTGCTAGAAATATACTGTTAGAATTTATCAGCTGGCCAGCTTTGGGAATTGTGCCCACATCAACCAATTCATCCCCGCTAGATAAAATCGCTATCACAGGCCGTTGACGCACGGGCAGGGTAGTAAAGCCAGCAAGGCTAGCTAAAGCCAGATGACGTGGCCCTAATATCTGTCCTGCGCGTAAAATAATCTCATCAGCATGGAAATCCATTCCCTTTGGACGCACAAACTGACCGGCTTTAACAGCTTCATTTAGCGTAATTTTATTTCCATCACGGCTGATATCCTCTTGTAGGGCAACACAATCCGCCCCTTCTGGCAGATATGCTCCCGTAAAAATACGCAACGCCATTCCCGAAGTAATAGTTGTTGCTGACAAATGCCCCGCTGCAGCCTCACCTGCAACCTGCGCAACTGCCCCTATCTCCAGCCTGTTGCCGCCAGAGGCGAGCGCATAGCCATCCATAGCAGAAATGTTAGCCGCAGGATGGTCAAGCATCGCAGATATATCGCTTGCAAGAACGCGACTTGCCGCCGCTTGTAAGGAGCAGTTTTCTGTGCGCGCCTGACCCATCATCGAAAAGATAGCGTCTTGTGCCTCCGCAACGGGTTTTAGCTCAGTCATTTGCTTTAAAATCACCTGATTTGCCGCCAGATTTATGCACCAGCTTTATATCTGTAATGCGCATCTTTTTATCTATCGCTTTGCACATATCATAGATGGTAAGCGCCGTAATACTAACAGCCGTCAAGGCTTCCATCTCCACGCCGGTTTGTCCTTTTAGCCGGCATTCTGCGCGAATATCAATAGCACATGCCCCCTCATTCAACTCTAGTGCCACATCAATATGACTAAGGGCGAGGGGATGACAGAGCGGGATAAGGTCACTTGTTTTCTTGGCCCCCATAATACCCGCCAGCTGTGCTACGGATAACACATCTCCTTTTTTAAGCCCGCCTTCTGCGATAGCCGATAAGGTAGGTTTGCCAACCAGCACTTGTCCTATGGCGATAGCGATGCGCTGAGTTTCATCCTTTTCACCCACATTCACCATTTGCGGGCGACCATCTTGTGTGAAATGTGTGAAATCTGCCATTTCGCTTTTAGCTCCAGTTTTATTTAGCGACCGGATTAGCCAGAATGTTGGCAGTAGCGCGGCTTACATCCTCTGCGCGCATTAAGCTTTCTCCGATCAGAAAACAACGTGCACCAGCCTCTGCCATTTCGGCAAGATCACTAGCTTCAAACAAGCCGCTTTCGGCAACGGCTATCCTATCGCTAGGCAGCAGGGGCAGCATGGCTTTGCCAACATCAAGGGATATTTCCATAGTTTTCAAATTCCGGTTATTAATGCCCATCAAGGGGGATTTTAATGCACAGGCTGCCTCTAATTCGCTAGCGTCATGAACTTCTATCAGCACGTCCATTCCGTATTCTATAGCTGTATCTTCTAACTCTTTTGCTTGAGCCAGCGAAAGGGAAGCCATGATCAGCAATATACAGTCAGCGCCTAATGCACGGCTCTCAATAATTTGCAGAGGATCAAGCATAAAATCTTTACGCAAAGCCGGAAGAGAGCTTGTCGCTTTTGCAGCGGCAAGATAACTGTTATCGCCAGAAAAATAAGTCTTATCGGTCAATACAGATAAACAGGCAGCCCCGCCATCTTCATAGGCTTTTGCTAGCACTGGCGGATTGAAATCTGCACGGATAAGCCCCTTTGACGGGGAGGCTTTTTTAAGCTCTGCAATCAGGCCATAGCCCGTGCTGGATGCTTTTTGTAAAGCAGAAACAAAGCCGCGCGGCAACTCTGCTTGCTGAGCCTGTTCTTCTAATTCTGCTTGGCTAAAACGCTTTTTAAGAGCAGCAATTTCACCACGCTTTGTTTCATTTATTTTCTTAAGAGTGTCTGACATCTATATAAATTTATACGCTTTTATTGGTTGTTGAAATAAGAGTATTCAGGGCGTTTAATGCTTTTTTGCTATCAATTGCAGCGGTTGCACGCCCGAGCGCTTCGCTCATTTGTTGTTCATGCCCGCTTGCTATCAGCGCAGCTGCGGCATTCAGCAGTACGATATCGCGGTAGGAACCTTCCTCGCCTTCTAAAAGTTTTCGAAGAGCTATTGCATTTTCCTCAGGTGACCCGCCTTTAATATCTTCAACCGAGACTGTTTTTAGACCTAATTCTGATGGGTGCAGGGACAGGGTTTTAATTTGGCCATCGCGCAATTGCACAATCTGGTTATCGCCAGTGGTGCTTAACTCATCCAGACCATTTGCCCCATGTATAATCCACGCATGATTCGCGCCAAGCTTGTTGAGAGCTTCGGCAAACGGGTGCAACCATCGTGCATCAAAACTGCCGATCAGATATCTGGTTACCTGTGCTGGATTAGATAACGGGCCTAGAAGATTGAAGATGGTGCGTACACCAAGCTCAGCACGGATAGGTCCGACATGGCGCATAGCTGCATGATGCCGCGGTGCCATTAAAAAAACGACACCTGCTTTTGCAAGCGCTTCTTCTAGGGCTTCAAATGGGCAATCCATATTAATGCCTAGCATGGTCAGCACATCTGCTGCGCCGCTTTTTGAGGAAACTGCTTTATTGCCATGTTTCGCAACGGGAATGCCTGCGCCTGCTACGACCATTGCCGTAGCCGTGGAAATATTATAGGTGCCGATCTTATCGCCGCCTGTGCCAACAATGTCCATGGCTGCATCTGGGGCATTAATCCTCAAAGCTTTTTCACGCAGAATACTTGCCCCCGCCGCAATATCGTCAGGGGTTTCCCCGCGCATCCGCAAGCCAATTAAAAAGCTGGTCAACTCAACTGGGCTAGCCTTGCCTTCCATAATTTCATCAAAGGCAACGCGCATTACTGTTTCAGGCAGTTCTGCGCCTTCAATGATTTGCTTGGTAATATCGTGTAATTTTTTAGACATGGACTTGATCCGGGAATTTTTTGTCTAACGCTAATAATTGGCTTTCTAACCGGCGCATTTCTTTCTCATCTGGTAAGTCATTTTGGCCAGTTAAGCGAAGAAAGGCGCGTAAAAGCCGGTATCCGCCCTTGGATGCGATGGATTCTGGGTGAAATTGCACGCCAAAAACAGGTCTGTCTTCATGCTGCAAGCCCATGATTTTGCCATCTTTTGTGGTGGCGGTAACCTGCAAACATTCGGGCAAATATTCCTCATCTGCTAGCAATGAGTGATAACGGGTCACTACAAATTGCTCTTCAATACCTGCAAACAGGCCTTGCTCCTTGTGCGTGATATAAGAGAGTTTTCCATGCATAGGCGGCGAGAAATGCTTTAATTTGCCGCCATAGGCTGTGCAGATTGCCTGATGACCAAGACAGACACCCATTATCGGCAGACTAGCAGGGGCAGCTTTGATTAAAGGAACCATAACACCCGCATCTGCAGGCACGCCGGGGCCAGGGGAAAGAACAAGCCCAGTAGGGTTTAGCGCCAAAATTTCCTCAACCGTCATCACATCATTACGGATGGTTACTACCTCAGCGCCTAAGTCAGACAGGAAATGCCACAAATTCCATGTGAAGCTATCGTAATTATCAATTAAAATGATCATTTCTTATCAATCGAAAAAGGAATAAAACTGCGCAATTAGCTAAGCTGTGCGATCTATAATGTCTCTTGGGTTGGGGGTCAACGGCAAGCAAAATTTACAAAAGCTCTGAAAGAAGAGCTAAAATTGTGTAAAAAAGTACCTTTTAGAATAAGGTAAAATAATACCTTATTTATAATGTATTGAATTTTATGTATTTTTTAAATTTTGATAAAAATAAAGAGCTTGATCTTTTATCATCCCTGCCTTAGAAGAAGCCTTCTCCAGTATTTGCGGGTTCTCTGTTAGTTGCGACGAGTAAAATCCTGAAATGCTGATTTTGTTATTTGTTGGAGGTTTAACTCATGCCCCTACCACGGACTTATGTGGCAACACCAAAGGATATCGACAAGAAATGGATTCTTGTGGATGCTGAGGATGTTGTTCTTGGCCGTCTGGCTTCCATTCTAGCGATGCGCCTGCGCGGCAAGCACAAGCCAGATTACACACCAAACATGGATTGTGGCGACCATGTGATCGTTATCAACGCTGAAAAGGTCAAGCTGACTGGTAATAAGCGCTCGCAGAAAACTTATTACTGGCATACAGGCTATCCGGGCGGGATCAAATCACGCACTGCAGACAAGGTGCTAGATGGCAAGTTCCCAGAGCGGGTTATCTCCAAAGCCGTTGAACGTATGGTTCCGCGTGGTCCACTCGGTCGCAAAGCGATGTCGCATTTGCATGTTTATGCAGGTGCAGAACATCCCCATGAAGCACAACAGCCAGCAATTCTGGATGTTGCTGGTATGAATCCAAAGAATAAGAGGTAGTCATGGCTGAAGAAACAACACAAGTCGAAGAAAAAGGCATGGCCGCTCTTGAAACCTTGGCAGAGCCAACGGTTGTCGAAGCAACAGCACCAGCTGAGCCAAAGATTGATGAGCATGGCCGCTCTTATGCGACAGGCCGCCGTAAAAACGCGATTGCACGGGTCTGGCTGAAACGGGGTTCAGGCCGTATTACAGTTAATGGCCGTGATGTTACTACCTATTTCGCACGTCCGGTTTTGCAGATGATTTTGCAACAACCTTTTGAGGTGGCTGAGCGCAAGGATGAATTTGATGTGGTTGCCACCGTTGTTGGTGGCGGCTTGTCGGGTCAGGCAGGCGCCGTGCGTCACGGTATTAGCCGCGCATTAACCTACTTTGAGCCGGGTTTGCGTCCAGCGCTGAAGGCTGGCGGGTTCATGACCCGTGACCCACGCGTTGTTGAGCGGAAAAAATATGGTAAGGCAAAAGCGCGCCGGAGCTTCCAGTTCTCGAAGCGTTAATAGCCACTTTTCTATTAAAAAAATCAAAACAAGCACTTACGAAAATTTGTGCTTGTTTTTTTATGGCCAAAGTATGTAGGAAAAGTGTGGCAAATGAGGTTGCTATTAAAGTATTTCAATCGTTATTTTTATGCTTACTTTACTGATGGACAATCAACAAAAACTCTGATCAATACTAAAAAACTTAAGACAAGTATCGTTTATTACTAACGGTCTTAATTTATTTTCCATTTTAGGTTTTAAAGTTTCGTTACCGATGTGAATTCCAATAGCGATTTTTTTAGGTTTGGCGGATATAATTATTTTAATCAAATGTTCATCAAACTCACTCATTTCCCAGCCAAATATCAACAACTTACCTTCTTTTAAACTGTTAGAAAAAAATTTGATGATAGATGGTTTGTAAGTATCTGTTACCTACAATAGAACGTGATTTCTCCTCGCTATCGCCTTCACTAACAAATAATGGGACATTGTTTTGCCAATGTTGTTCTATCGCTTCCAATAGTCTACTTTCACCCGTTACGATTTTTTTCACTGAACCGTCTTCAGTCTGCAAAAGGTGTAAAGCTCCGTGTGGATAAAAAACCAGAGTTCTGTCTTCCTCTTTTAGATATGGCTTCCTATATTTTTCCCAATCGTCATAACTAAAAACTTCGCGATCAAAACAATCTTTTATCGTTTTTTGTGCTTTGTCTTCATTATTGTCTGCAATCCTGTTGTTAAGATTGATAATCCAATAAACTAGCAAATCATAACTCAACGAAAATACGGTGTTAAAATGCTTTAAAAAATCAATTCTTTTTCTTAATTCGCAGTCAACGTCGCTGTGCTCGCAGTGTATTGCCTTTATTGTTGTTATCAATGCAGAGCGTAATTCAGCGTAATTGCATTCAACCTTACCTTCAGTATCGAGATCTAATTTTTCATTTACTATCTTGGTAGTATAAAGTTGCCGCAGAAGTAGTTCAAAGTTCGTGCCAGTGCGAAGTTCTTCTGCTAAATTGCAAAGGTTTTCTGAAAGACTTTCTTTTTTCGCCTCTTCCTATAAGCTTTCATAAGCAAATTTGTCATTAATTCCTATGCTGAACCCATTTCCTACTATCAGTGAACCTTGTTTAAACTCTTCTTTAATGTCTTCCCAATTTTCTAGTGTCATGTTGCACACCTATACTCAAATTTATAAAGAGTAGGTCATCAACTATGACAGCTTTAACGGGTGAACATTGCTCATTTTTGCTAATCCCAAAAAAGAACCCTAGAGTGTTACCTAATTATAAAACAAAGGTGGTCGCAGTGAAAGTGAACAAATTATTCATCATTGGAGGAGTTGGCAGCGTAATCACTGCAATATGCTGCTTTACGCCATTCCTTGTGGTTGTGCTTGGGGCGTTAGGCTTGTCCGCAGCTTTGGGTTGGTTAGATTATCTGCTGTTGCCGTTATTATTAGTATTCGTGTTGATGCTTTTGGTTGGAATATGGAAGCGCAGATTAAACTAACATCGCATATTGTCTGCCCGCTATGTAGGCACGAAGAGACTGAAACCATGCCAACTGACGCGTGTCAGTATTTTTATGACTGCAAGGGCTGCGGCGAGGTTCTAAAGCCCAAACAAGGAGATTGCTGCGTTTATTGCAGCTATGGGGATACAGCTTGTCCACCCATCCAAGCTGGTGATGATTGCTGTTCGTAGCAGGATTGCTAATTGAAAGTTTCTTTCAGGCCTTTTTTTATTTCAGCATAAATGCGGGAAGGGGAGATGATAGGTCTAAAATATCAGGAAAACAATATCTGCTTAATTTCCGCCGCCGCTTTATGCAGAATATCAACCTTCTCAACGGCTTCATCAAGCTTGAAGCGCGGGGTTGGGCCATGCACCGCAAGCGAGGCAAAATAATCACCATTTAGGTCTGTAACGGGCACAGCTACGGCGACCATCTCGCTATAGAATTCCTCATTATCTACGGCATGGCCCTGCCGCTTTATCTTTGCCAGCTCTGATTCAAGCCAAACTGGATTATCGATAGTGGCATGGGTGCGCTTTTTTAACTGCAGGGAGTTGGCTAATCGCTCACGCTTTTGTTTAGGCAGAGATGCAAGATAGGTTTTGCCACTTGCGGTGCAATGAAAAGGGACATGCGTGCCAACTGGCAGCAAAATACGAAAGGCCCAGTTTGTTTCCACCCTATCAACATATTTCATTCCAGACTTTTCCGGACGCACGAAATTTACCGTCTCGCCAAATTGGTAAGATACTTTTTGTAAAATTTGATGGCTGGCTATATTATTAATGCCCAGCGTGCCAAGGCCAGATGCCATGCGAAGTAATCTTTGGGCGGGGTATAATTTACGCCCTGTTTTGGCTAGATATCCCTCATCTATCAGGATGTTGCATAGCCGATGCAGCGATTGTTTAGGCATATTTAGCCTAGCATTTAATTCGGTAGGGGATAGCGGCTTATCTTGCTCTGCCAAAATTTCGAAAATGCGTATTATCCGAAGGTTTGGTGCCAATTTTTCCTGCGCATTCATATTATTTTCTGACCCTCTTTAAGGTTTTTGTAAATAAAACTTGCACGCCTATTAAAACCATGTACCGTTTAATTATGCAATAAAAGAGACAAAAAGTCTCAAAAAATAATATTTCTACGGGAACGGGGACGTGGAATTTGATTTTGTAGTTGTTGGCGCAGGCTCTGCTGGCTGTGCGGTTGCTAGCCGTCTATCTGAGGATAGTCGTTACAGCGTAGCTTTGCTTGAAGCTGGTGGGCGTGACACTATACCTTGGGTTCATATCCCAATTGGTTATTTCAAAACTATGGGTAACCCAGTAACTGACTGGTGTTATTATACTGAGCCTGATGCTGGGCTAAATGGTCGTTCCATTGCTTGGCCGCGCGGCAAGGTTTTGGGGGGCAGCTCATCTATTAATGGGCTGTTATATGTCCGCGGTCAGGCTAGGGATTTTGATCATTGGCGCCAGCTTGGCAATACCGGCTGGGGCTTTGATGATGTTCTGCCCTATTTCAAAAAAGCAGAAAATTGGGAAGGCAATGCAGATGATATGCGCGGCAAGGGCGGGCCGTTAAATGTCTCACAAAGCCGGGTATCGCGCCCCGTTATTGATGCATGGGCAGAGGCGGCTATCGCTGCTGGATACAAACAGAACACAGATTATAACGGTGCTGACCAAGAAGGGGTTGGCATGTTCCAGATGACGATGAAAGATGGGTTGCGCTGTTCAGCTGCCAAAGCGTATTTAGCGCCAGCAAAACAGCGCAAGAATTTAAGTATTATCGTACATGCCCATACCACCAAAATAGAATTTAAGGGGCGTCGCGCAAAAGCCGTTATCGCCAAAATTAACGGCATTGAGACCAGCATTACCGCAAGGCGAGAAATTGTCCTCAGCGCGGGATCAATAGGATCGCCTCAGATTTTGATGCTATCGGGTATCGGCGCAGCAGAAAAGCTGCATCCCCACGGTATTGAGCCGATACATGAGCTTGCCGGGGTGGGCATGAATTTGCAAGACCATCTCCAAGCACGGCCAGTATTCAAATGTAACTCAAGCACAATAAATACAGAAACTCGCAGCCTGTTCCAGAAAATGGGTATTGCTTTTGAATATGCCTTCAGGCGTTCAGGCCCGATGGCGATGGCCGCTTCTCTTGGTACCGCGTTTTTGAAAACACGCCCAGAGCTGGAAACCCCTGATATTCAATTTCACTTGCAGCCCTTTAGCGCGACACGCCCCGCAGATGGGCCGCACGCTTTTTCTGCTTTTACGGCCTCTGTGTTGCAATTACGTCCCGAAAGTACAGGTCATCTCGAATTAGCCTCTGGCCATTATGGTGACCATCCAAAAATTTATCCAAATTACCTAGCTACCAAGACAGATTGTGACACGCTGGTAGAAGGTATCAGAATAGCTAGAAGAATAGGCAATACCTCACCTGTTAAGGAGATGATTACGTCCGAGTTTTCACCCGGTGAGGCGGTTAGTGATAATTATGACGGCCTGTTGGAATGGGCGCGGAACTCATCAACAACCATCTATCATCCAACTGGAACTTGCAAAATGGGCAATGATAAAATGGCAGTTGTCGATGCAGACCTTAAGGTGCATGGCATTAAGGGGCTAAGGGTTGCAGACGCCTCTATCATGCCAACTATCACTTCGGGCAATACCAATGCGCCAGCAATAATGATAGGTGAAAAAGTAGCAGATATGATTTTGAAGGAAGCAGTATGAACTGGGCTTGGATTGCAGATGTCGCGCAAATAATTTTCGCTGATATCATTTTATCAGGGGATAATGCGTTGGTCATAGGTATGGCCGCAGCAGGGCTATCGCCAAAATTACGCAAACGCGCGATTTTCTTTGGTATGGCTATGGCAGCAGGCTTGCGCATTTTATTCGCAATTGTAGCTTCGCATCTTTTGGCAATTCAGGGTATTTTGATTATTGGCGGGGTATTGCTAGCTTGGGTATGCTGGCGCTTCTATAAAGATCTTAAAGAATTTAATGCTGGAAATATAGAGATTGCCAGTCCACCAGATAGCAGCGCTGACACAGCTCAGGTTAGTGATGCTGGCAGCAATAAAATGTTTTCGCGTGCCTTATTTACTATCTTGATAGCAGATGTGTCGATGTCGATTGATAATATCGTAGCGGTAGCTGCGATTGCGCGTGATGATACCCAACTACTGATTTTTGGTCTGGCATTAGCGATTGCATTTATGGCGTTTTTTGCCTCTATGATCATGAAAGTTATGTTGAAATACAAATGGTTATCTTACGTAGGATTATTCTTCTTAATCTATTTAACCATTATGATGTTGTATGACGGAATAAGAGATATAGGGGCGATTTAAAATAGAATGACAAAGCCCCTATTTGAGGCTGGTGGGCAAGTTTTTATCAGCCTCAATCGTGGACATGCCGGAATATAGATGGATGTGCAGTCGCCTTCACTGTTATCCAGCCGGTAAGTAAGTAGAAGGCAAAAAGTAGAACAGACAAGGGAGGAAAATCATGTCTCGTTTCACTACACTAAAGAAAGGTATCGCTGCTGCTGGCATCGGTGCTTCAATATTACTGGCGCCTGCATTAGCACAGGCAAAAGAAGTACATATCAAAGTGCAGGCAGTTATTGGCACGCAAACAACAGAAGTAAGAATGCTGAAAGATTTCATGGCTGACGTTACGGCTCTTACCGGCGGTGAAGTTACCTTTGAAGTATTGCCAGCAGGCGCAGTTGTTGGCGTTACCGAAACACTGGATGCAGTTGATGCAGGTCTGGTAGATGGTGGCTTTGCATGGACACATTACTGGTCAGGCAAGCACCCTGCAGCTATGCTGTTTGGCTCTCCTGTTGCGGGTGCGGGTGTTGGTATTGACAACATTGCCTTTTTGTCATGGTTCCAGTTTGGCGGCGGCAAAGAACTTTATGAACAGCTCTGGGATGAGATGGGCATGAATGTAAAAGGCTTTATGCTACAGCCTGTTGGTCCTGAAGCGTTGGGCTGGTTCAAAGAGCCTATCAACTCTATGGATGACTTCCGTAAATATAGATTCCGCACACCTCCAGGCCTGCCAGGTCAGACTTATAAGGATATTGGTGTTGCCTCTGTAGCTATGGGTGGCGGCGATATTCTACCAGCTCTTGAAAAGGGTACAATTGATGCAGCTGAATGGTGTTGTCCAAAGCCTGATATGGATTTTGGTTTCCATAAGGTTATGAAGCATTACTATCTGCAAGGCCTGCATCAGGTTGTTGTGAATGCGGATCTGTATCTGAACAAGGATGTTTATAACTCTTTGACAGACCATCAGAAGAAAGCTTTTGAAGTAGCTGCAAATGCATCTCTTTCAAAAGGTATTTCAGCACGTATCTATGATAATGGCCAAGCTTTGCATGAGCTGACCACCAAGCATGGTGTTATTCTGCATGATACACCAGCAGACTATTTCACTGAATATATGAGTGCAGCGAATGCTCTGTTGGAGAAAAACTCAAAAGAAAATGCGTTTTTCGCTGAAGTTTGGCAGTCACAAAAAGACTTTGCGCGTATCGCTGTTCCTTTCTGGGCAGGTGCACAGTCCTCAAACGCTCAGCTTGGCATGGCCTATGCCAACAGCTTGAAATAAGCAGCACATTTTTTCAGGTCTTCTTTTTACCAGCGATGGCATTTAGAAGACCTGATTTATCAATTTTATTAATGAATTTAGAATAAATAAGCATAAAGAAGCAGCCTTAGCGGCGGAAATGGGGCAGGAAATGGCACAAGATCCTGAATTAGAGAAGCTGGATATTACCGATGAGCTGATTGCTGAACGGCGGTCATCTGCGCCTGGCGAAACGCCAGAGGATATGCATCCGCTCTCACGTAAAATTGTGGGGAATATTGATATTCTTAGCAATTGGGTTGGCAGAATTACTTGTTTTATGCTCCTTCCTGTGATGTTCGCCATGGTCTATGAGGTAGTCGCCCGCAAGCTATTTGTGGCGCCAACCGACTGGGCCTATGACACTAGCCGGATGTTTTCGGGGGCGATGTTTATGCTGGGCGCTGGCTATGCCTTGATGCGGGGTGTTCATATCCGTGCAGACTTCCTGTTTCGAACATGGACACCGGTAAATCAGGCGCGCGTGGATACCGCTCTGTATCTTTTATTCTACTTTCCGGCAATGCTATTCTTTTTCTGGCTGTCTGCGCAATATACCTACAAAAGCTGGGTGACGTGGGAGTTGACCATGGATACTGCGCTGATGGCACCCCTAGCACCGGCTAGAACAGCAATGCCGCTAGGGGCATTATTCCTGATTTTGCAAGGGGTAGCTGAATTACTGCGCTGCCGCTACCAGCTAGATGGTAAATGGCGGCGTTGGCTAGACCGTGCATTGCCTTTTTATGTGGTCATACTTGCAGCAATCTTCATGGAAACCTTTTTTCCAAACATTTTGCCGCTTGGTAATACACTAGAAGACGGGTTTAAAGGGGCATTTGGCTTATCCGCAACGATGATAGGCGCGGTAATGATCGGGGTAATGCTAGCAGCGATTTTTGTTGGTTTTCCAATTTCCTTTACCCTGATTTTCTTGGGCTTTGTGTTTGGTGCGTGGGGATTTGGCGGCAAGATGGTGTTCTATTTGCAAACCCTGCAATTTAATTCAGTGATGCTGGAACAAACCTTGGCGGCGGTACCATTATTTGTGTTTATGGGCATTTTGATGGAACAGGCTGGATTGATGGAACGGTTATTTAATTCTGTTCAATTGATGCTATCACGCACGCGCGGCGCGCTCTATCTTGCGGTGTTATTTGTTTCTACTATCTTTGCTGCAGCTACCGGAATTGTTGGTGCGTCAGTTACCATTTTGGGCATTATGGCAGCGAAAACAATGAACCGTTCTGGCTATAATGTACGCCTAGCAGCAGGGACTATTACCGCAGGCGGCACATTGGGTATTTTGATCCCGCCATCCATTATGTTGGTGGTGATGGGGCCAGTGCTAGAGATTCCGGTTATTGACTTGTTTGCAGCGGCGATAATTCCGGGCATTATGCTTGCTACTTTGTATGCAGGTTATGCAATGGTCCGTTGCTGGCTGGACCCTTCTTTAGGGCCTATCCTAAGCCCAGAAGAGCAGCCTGAAATTTCAAAATATTACTGGTTAGAATCTCTATTGGTGATAGGCTCTATCTTGTTCTTATTTACCCTAATAGTGATGGGTATATCAGGCTCGCTAGCTGGACTGTTTCCACTATCCTCCCTTATTCTGCCCGCAGGTTGGGCAGCTTTGATGCTGGGGGTATCAAAATGGGTTGAAAAGAGCCGTCCGGCAGGCTTTTTCTTTTGTGACCTTTGGTATGAATTTTTTATGGGGTTGGTGCCGCCTGCAGCGCTAGTATCTTTCGCCCTTGGCTCTATCCTTTTCGGGTGGGCAACCCCAACTGAAGGGGCGGCTTGCGGGGCATTTGGTGCTTTATTGCTGACCATTTTGTATGGCCGTTTTACCCTTGAGGGTACCTATCAGGCGCTCCTGAAGACCCTAGAAATCTCCGTGCTGATTTTGTTTCTTGTTGCTGCCTCCAACTTCTTTGGCGCGGTATTTTCACGCCTTGGCACACCAACTCTTTTAACAGAGTTTTTGCTGTCATGGGATATGTCAACAACGATGGTCCTTATTATCATTATGGCAATGATATTCTTGCTTGGCTGGCCACTGGAATGGGTGCCTATCGTTCTGATTATTCTGCCTATCTTGATACCTGTTTTAATCGAATTAAATGTCAATTTGACATGGTTTGGCATTTTGGTAGCTGTTAATTTACAAACCGCCTGGCTAAGTCCGCCTGTTGCCCTTTCGGCCTATTTCCTAAAAGGCGTTGTGCCCGAATGGGATCTTAAAGATATTTATATTGGCATGATGCAGTTTATGGTTATTCAACTGATTGGCCTTATTCTGATTTTTGTCTTCCCGCAAATCGCCTTATGGCTTCCTACCCTTTTATATGGAAATTAAGAAATGTCTGTTGTTTACCTAAAAAAAGCGTCAAAAACACCTGCAACTGGTACCGACGAGACACGCAAGATTGTCTCTGAAATGCTGACTAATATTGAGCAAGGGGGCGAGGCAGAAGCGCTTCGTTATGGCCGCGAGCTTGATGGCTATGAAGGTGAGGCGATAATCACCAAGACGCAGATAGAAGAGGCTGGCAAGATGGTCTCTGAAACGCTGAAAGAGGATATTCAGTTTGCCTTTAATAGGGTAACTGCCTTTGCGCGTGCCCAGCGCGATTCTATTTCCTCGTTTGAAACAGAGTTATCACCGGGCCTTTGGGCTGGTCAGAAGCTTATTCCCATTGAAACCGCAGGATGTTACGTGCCGGGTGGGCGTTATGCGCATGTGGCGTCTGCTGTGATGTCTATTGCAACAGCAAAAGTAGCTGACGTTGAAAATATTGTTGCCTGTTCAGCCCCACATGGCAATGAGGGCCCTAATCCAGCTATTCTATATGCCATGAATTTATGCGGTGCAGATACTATTTTATCGTTAGGCGGGGTGCAGGGTATTGCTGCTATGGCGTTCGGCTTATTTACCGGCAAGCCAGCCCGCATCTTGGTAGGGCCCGGTAATAGGTTTGTTGCCGAAGCCAAGCGCATGCTTTATGGCCGTGTCGGGATAGATATGTTTGCTGGCCCTACCGAAATTGCCATTATTGCTGATGATAGTGCTGATGCTGGGGTGGTTGCAGAAGATCTAGTCTCGCAAGCAGAGCATGGTCCAGACTCTCCGGCATGGCTAATCACTACTTCACGCCAGTTAGCTGATCAGGTGATGGCCCAGATGGATGCCCATATTGCTGCCCTGCCTGAGACTTCGCGCAAGGCGGCCGAACTGGCATGGCGCGATTATGGTGAGGTAATCTTATGCGATAGTGATGAAGAGGCCGCCAAAATTTCGGATGAATATGCAGCAGAGCATTTGGAAGTGCATACACGCCGTGATGACTGGTATGTAGAGAGATTAAAAAATTACGGCTCTTTATTCATTGGTGAGGAAACAACGGTAACCTATGGCGATAAATGCTCAGGCACAAATCATATTCTGCCAACAAAGGGCGCTGCACATTACACTGGTGGTCTATCCGTGCATAAATTTATGAAAATTGTAACTACCCAGCGGATGACACGCGAGGCTAACCGTGAGGTAGGGCAGGCAGCCGCTAGAATTTCCCGACTTGAAGGTATGGAAGGGCATGCACGCTCAGCTGATATACGGTTGCGCAAATATTTCCCGGGTGAAAATTTTTCCAATTAGGCTGTTTTTAACAACTAACCTCTCAAAGGTGGCTAGAAAAGACCATGAAAGCACTAGTTTATAGCGGCACGATGCAATCTGAAATCCGTGAAATGGCACTGGCAGATATCGGTGCTGGCGAGGTCATAGTAGATGTGCATCAATGCGGGATTTGTGGCTCGGATATGCATGCATGGCATGGCCTTGATGACCGCAGAATTCCGCCGCTAATTTTGGGGCATGAAGCCGTTGGTAGGGCGCGTGCAGGACGGTTTGCTGGTCAACGAGTAGTGATAAATCCCCTTATGTCATGTGATAATTGCCATTTTTGCCAGACCGGGGCTGAACATCTTTGCGCTAGCCGGGAGCTGGTAGGCATGCGCGTTGCAGGCGCCTTTGCTGAGCAGGTAATCGTAAAAGAGGACAATCTAACCGTAATTTCAGACAATCTATCGGATAGTAATGCGGCATTGGCAGAACCGTTAGCGTGTGCGGTAAATGCAGCCCAGCTCGCTATAGCGCATATCCCTGATAGTACCGCAAATGTACATGTGCTTGGGGGAGGGGCTATCGGCCTCCTAGCAGCGATGGTGTTTTCTGCCAAAGGTTATTCCAATATCCACATCGCTGAAACAAACGCGTTGCGTCGTAATATCCTAACCAAGATAGGGAATTTCAATGTCTATGATCCGCTAGCTCAGCGTTCAGATGACGGCCAGATTGATATTGTTTTGGATGCGGTGGGATCAGGGCGCAGCCGTGCCGCCGCGAGCGCTATGGTGCGCCCTGGCGGGGTTATCTCGCACATTGGATTGCAAGATAACGAGGCTGGGCTGGATACGCGGCGCATTACCCTCCAGCAAATTCATTTCACAGGTTCTTACTGCTATAGCCGTAATGATTTTGCGGATGCTGTACAATTGCTGGAAGACGGGTTTATTACCGGATCAGGATGGGTTGAGGTAAGAGAGCTGGAAGCTGGTGCACAATCCTTTGTTGATATCCATGAAGGCAAAGCCCCTCCCAAAATTATCCTGAACATGTCTGCATAAAGGAGTTATTAGATGGCTTTATTATTGAAAATTAGAACAGCTTTCATCAGTTTTTTGGTTGGCGGCTTTATCTCTTTATCTATTCCAGTGCAGGCAGATTTTCTGAACGGCCATGATTTAAACACCTATTGCAATTCAAAGTCGCCAAGTGATGATATGATTTGTATCGTTTATGTCACAGGCGCCTTTGATGCCTTTACCACAACAGACCTTATCAATCAAAAAACGCGGCAGGCAGAGGCCAATTTATGTCCACGCGAAGATGTCTCACCAGATGAATTGAAGCAGGTGACGTTGGACTGGCTAGCACGCCCAGAAAGTGACCATAATTTTGCAGCGACCTTGCTTGTGCTGGCGGCTTTTCAAGATAAATATGGCTGCGCGAAGTAGGCGCTTGGCAGTTGCCCTTGGTTGATATCTCAGTTGCCAAGACAGATGATGCAACGGCGATGCGCGCCATCGCGGCAGCTGCTTATCAGCCCTATATTGCTGAAATCGGTCGCCCACCAGCACCAATGCTGGCTGATTTTGGCGCTCATATAAACGAAAATATGTGCTTTGTTCTGCGGGTAGGGGGTGTTGTCTGCGGCTATGCTATCATCATCGAAAAGTCAGATGGGTATTGGCTGGAAAATATTGCGGTTCATCCAGAAAAGCAGGGATGCGGAAACGGGCTTGCTTTGCTAAAGGCAGCAGAAGATTACCTTGCTCCCCATGCCAGTTTCTATCAGCTTTATACAAATATTGCGATGCATAGCAATATTATCTGGTATCAACAGCTTGGCTTTAAAAAAATACGGGAAGTGCAGGAAGAAGGCTTTCGCCGGATTTATTTTAAAAAGAAACTTTAAGCTATAACGTATCACAAACAACTCTTAAAATATCAGCTTTTAAAAAAGCTAATAGACTTATTAAAGATGTTCATCGTATGAGTAAGGCAAGGGGCTACCTTGTCTTGAACCTTACCTGATTTCTGCAAGTACGTTTTTGCTAAACATTCTTTAACCAATAGGTTTTATTGTCATGCTGACTTTTGCCTTAGCAGTCTTTTTGCTTATAGCCACCCCGGGTCCGGGCGTTTTGTCGACCGCAGGGGTAGGCTCAGCCTTTGGCTGGCGGCCAGGCCTGTCTTATGTTACGGGGCTGTGGGCTGGCACTAATCTGGTATCTTTGGCGATTATTACTGGCCTTGCTGCGATAATTTTTTCAGTACCAATTGCGCGCACAATTTTGCTGTTCGCCTCATCTGGATATCTAGGGTACTTGGCTTTGCGTATTGCGCTAGCGGGAAGTAAGATAAGCTTTATTACGGCTAATAAACCGCCCGGTTTTCTGTCAGGCCTATTTTTGCAGTTTATTAACCCAAAAGCCTATGCGGTTAATACAGCTTTATTTACCAGCTTTGCTTTCTACCCCCAGAATATTGCTTTTGAGCTAACCGCAAAGCTGATTATTATGAATATTATTTGGCTGCCTTTGCATCTGCTTTGGCTGTGGGCTGGGGTTAAGCTGCATTCGCTTAATCTGGCGCCAAAAACACAGAAAATGGTAAATATCATCATGGCCTTATCACTAACGGCTGTCGTCGGCCTGTCTCTTTACTCAGTTCTTGGCCAGAATATCTAACAGAATAGGGCAATGTAAGCGCAATGTGGAGCAATCTTTCAAATCCTGTTAAGGCTGGTTTTTGGATGCTAGGGGCGATGATTTCTTTCACGCTTATGGCGATATCTGGACGCTCGCTTGCTGAAAAGCTCGATACGTTTGAGATAATGACCTACCGTTCATTTATTGGGATCGCTATTGTTCTGTTTTTTGCTTACCGTGCTGGAACTCTAGGCCAGATTAGGACGCGCTATCTTAAGCTACATATCGTCCGCAATATATTTCATTTTACCGGCCAGAATCTGTGGTTTTTTGCTATCCTTTATGTCCCATTATCGCAAATGTTTGTGTTTGAGTTTTCAACACCTTTGTGGGTTGCGGTATGCGCGCCACTGGTTTTAGGGGAACGGTTAACGCTGGTGCGTTTTATGGCTGCCGCAATGGGTTTCTTTGGCATATTGGTTGTAGCGCGTCCTGATTTCTCTGATGTGAATCCAGCAATCATTGCAGCAGCTTTATGTGCTGTCGGGTTCGCGGGGGCAACGCTAGCAACGAAGATTCTAACGCGCACCGAGACCATCACCGCGATTTTGTTCTGGTTAACAGTCCTGCAAGCTGTCTTTGGAGTTGTTTGTGCAGGCTATGACGGCATTATGGATATTCCGCGTGGCAGTGAATGGTTATGGGTGGTTGTTATTGGAATTTGCGGACTTTGCGCACATTTTTGCATTACGACTGCCTTACAGCTTGCCCCTGCAACGATTGTGACGCCATTTGAGTTTTTGCGGCTGCCTCTTATTACCTTTGTTGGGGTAGTATTATATGGCGAAGCGCTAGAATGGCTGGTATTTTTAGGGGCGTTTATCGTGTTGTTGGCAAATATTATGAATATTCGTGCCGAAATGCGCGGCTCAAAATCAGCATTGGCCAAATGAATCTGCCGTTATATCGGCAAAAAATTTACAAAATTAACCTTTTTTGAGCGGATTATCTTTAGTCCTTTGTGCTAGCTAAAAAAATAGCTGTTTTTTGCATAGATAATTTGACCTGAATTGCTTGCAAAATTAATGTAATAATTCAAACATGCCTCAATTATGAGTATCTCTTATTCGGTGAAGTAGCCAACATGACCCAGCATAAAATTAACACCTCTCAGAAAGTATCCGATGAGGTGAAAAAAACCACCTGTTATATGTGCGCCTGTAGATGCGGCATCAATGTGCATATGTGCGATGGCAAGGTTCGTTATATCGAAGGTAACCGCGATCATCCCGTTAATCAGGGCGTATTATGTGCCAAGGGCAGCGCGGGTATTATGCAGCATTATGCACCTTCGCGCCTGAACACCCCGATGCGTCGTGTCGGAGAGCGCGGGGAAGGGAAGTTTGAGCCCATAAGCTGGGAAGAAGCTCTAAGCACAGCAACTGAATGGCTAGCACCTATTCGAAAAGATGACCCATCTTGCCTAGCCTTTTTTACTGGCCGCGATCAATCACAAGGTCTAACGGGTTGGTGGGCACAGCAATTTGGCACGCAAAATTTTGCTGCCCATGGCGGCTTCTGTTCAGTCAATATGGCTGCCGCTGGTATTTATACAATGGGCGGCGCGTTCTGGGAGTTTGGCTCTCCTGACTGGGAACGTACTAAATTATTTATGATTTTCGGTGTCGCAGAAGATCATGACAGCAACCCGATTAAAATGGGGCTGTCCCGATTGAAGGAAAGAGAAGCAAAAATTATTGCCGTGAATCCTGTGCGCACTGGCTATAACGCGATTGCTGATGAATGGGTAGGCATTACCCCCGGAACAGATGGGTTGTTTGTATTGGCGCTAATCCATGAGTTGATGGGCGCTGGTAAGGTCGATATTGATTATCTCTGTCGTTATACCAACGCGCCTTGGCTGGTTATCGATAATCCGGGCGGCGCAGATGATGGCTTGTTTGCCCGTAATGAAGCTGGTGAGGCTCTTATTTGGGATAAAAAAGCAGATAAGCCATGTGCATATAGCGAAAAAGGCATCACACCAGAAATGGCAGCATCTGTAAGCTTGGCAGATGGACGGCGCGCACGCCCTGTCTTTGCGCTGATGGCAGATAAATATTTGGATGATAAATACAGCCCAGAAGCTGTGGCAGAGGCAACCGGCATTCCAACTAGCCAGATTAAATCTATCGCCTATCAGCTAGCTAAAACTGCCTTTGAAGAAGAAATTGTCATCAAGCAGAAATGGACAGACTGGAAAGGCGAGACGCATAGCGAGATGCGAGGCCGTCCGGTGAGCTTTCATGCGATGCGCGGTATTTCTGCTCATTCAAACGGATTTCAGACTTGCCGTTCCATTCATTTACTGCAAATTTTATTAGGCTCAGTGGAATGTCCGGGTGGTTTCCGCTTCAAGCCGCCTTATCCAAAGCCGTCTAGCGCACATCCTGCACCTGGTCGACCAAAGGGGCCTGAAACGCCTCTGTCTGGGCCACCACTGGGCTATATTCATGGGCCTGAAGATCTGTTGGTAGAGGCGGATGGCAGTCCACAGCGTATTGATAAAGCCTATAGCTGGGATGCGCCGTTTTCAGCACATGGCATGATGCATATGGTAATATCCAATGCCTATGCAGGCGATCCTTATCCAGTAGATGTGCTGTTTATGTATATGGCTAATATGTCGTGGAATTCATCTATGAATTCTGGCGGTGTGATGGAAATGCTAAAAGCCAAAAATGAAGATGGGGAATATGTGATTCCGAAAATTATTTACTCGGATGCATATGAATCAGAAATGGTGGCCTTTGCCGATCTTATTTTGCCAGACACCACCTATTTAGAGCGCCATGACTGTATTTCTTTACTCGATAGGCCAATTTGTGAACCTGATGCGGTCGCAGATTCTATCCGCTGGCCAGTTGTAGAACCAGACCGTGATGTGCGCGGCTTTCAGTCGGTTTTGTTGGAGCTAGGCGGCAGGTTAGGTCTAAACGGCATGACAGGGGAGGATGGCAAGCCCTTATATAAAGATTACGCTGATTATATCATCAATCACCAGCGCAAACCCGGTATTGGTCCACTTGCAGGGTTTAGAGGAGAAGATGGCAGCCAGTCTGGGCGCGGTGATCCTAATCCTGGCCAGCTAGATGCTTATATTGATAATGGCGGCTTTTGGTCTGAAGAGTTGCCTGAGGCAGCGCGTTTTTATAAACACGCTAATCAAGATTATCAGGATTGGGCAGTCAAAATGGGCTTTTTTGATGCCCCGCAGCCTGTTACCTTCCAACTTTGGCTTGAACCTTTGGCAAAATTCCAGCTAGCGGCAAATGGGCATGGGGAACATATTCCCCCAGAGCATATCAAAGAACAGATCAAAGCCTGTTTTGACCCGTTGCCTGATTGGTATGCGCCATTTGAAGGGGAGCGTCTAGATAACGTGAATGATTATCCCTATCATGCAATCACCCAACGTCCGGCGGCGATGTACCATAGCTGGGGATCGCAAAATAGCTGGCTTCGCCAAATTCACACGAAAAATCCCCTTTATGTGCCTGGTCCCATCTGTGATGAAGCAGGGCTGGTAGATGATGATTGGGCATGGGTTTCTTCCCATCACGGCAGAATAAAGGTGCAAATTAAGCGCATGGAGGCGGTGAATAACAAAACCATGTGGACTTGGAATGCTATTGGTAAGCGCCGCGGGGCTTGGGCGCTGTCCCCAGATGCACCAGAAGCCAAGAAAGGCTTTTTGCTGAACCACCTAATTCATGAGTTACTGCCGGGTAAGGGAGATGGGCTTCGTTGGTCAAATTCTGACCCTATAACTGGACAGGCCGCATGGTATGATTTGCGGGTAAATATTGAAAAAGCTGAAGTAGGTGAGGGGGTCTCTGAGCCCGCGGTACCAGCCCAAGAGCCGTTGAAAGAAAACGGTCAAACCGAGCTTCGCTATGGACAGGAGTGGACATCATGACAAACCTACCCCAAGAGCCAACCAAAAAGCTGGGTTTGGTTATCGATCTTGATATTTGTGTTGGTTGCCACGCTTGTGCCGTGAATTGTAAAGAATGGAATACAGGCGGATATGGTAATGCGCTATCTGATCAGGATGCTTATGGTGCATCGCCTAGCGGCACGTGGTTAAACCGTATTCACAGCTTTGAGGCAATTCCCCAAGATGCACAAGGCCAGCCTGTACCGTCTGATGCGCGGATTGTGCATTTTCCAAAATCTTGTTTGCATTGTGATGATGCGCCTTGTGTTACAGTTTGCCCAACAGGGGCATCTTATAAACGGGCTGAGGACGGCATTGTACTGGTGAATGAGGATCATTGCATTGGGTGCGGGCTATGTGCATGGGCATGCGCCTATGGGGCACGCGAAATGGATGAAGCTGCCGGTGTTATGAAGAAATGCACCTTATGTGTTGACCGTATCTATAATGATAATTTGCCGGAAGAAGATCGCGAGCCTGCCTGTGTGCGAAGCTGTCCTGCTAATGCACGTCATTTTGGCGATCTAGCAGACCCGCAGTCTGATGTATCTGTGATGGTAGCGGCGCGTGGCGGGGTTGATTTGATGCCAGAACAGGGTAATCGGCCAGTAAATAAGTATCTGCCGCCACGTCCAAAAACTTCTTCTTGTGCAAGCTCTAATGAGGAAGAAGCACCAAATTTGGTGAAATTGGCACAGGAAAACACACGCGGCGGTGCCGCGCAATCTGGCTTTTTGGGCTGGCTTGATAATGCGCTCTCGCGTATGTAATCGGTCTTAAAAAGCATTTTTCAATAGCGGAAAATTTTATTATGCATCCAGCTAAATCGGTCATTTTCTTTACCACTATTTCAGGCGCAGGCTTCGGGTTTATAGCGCTTTTATCGCTGGCAATATGTTTCGGGATTGCGGCATTTGATACTGCTTTATTTACAAGCGCGATTATCGCTGTTGGTTTAAGTAGCGCAGGGCTTATCTCTTCAACTTTTCATCTAGGTAATCCGCAACGTGCATGGCGTGCCCTAAGCCAGTATCAAAGCTCGTGGTTATCGCGCGAAGGGGTGTTATCGGTAATAACTTTAGCGGCCTTTGTGCTGTGGCTTGGCAGTGCTTTTGTTACTGGTCACGCACCTTTATGGATTGGCGCCGCTATTGCCATTTTGTGCGGGTTAACGATTTTTGCTACCGCGATGATTTATGCACAATTAAAGCCAGTGCCGCGCTGGCATAGTCATTTAACGCCTGCTAGCTACCTAGGCTTTGGTTTATCTAGCGGGATATTATTATTTGCATCCCTTACACCTAGTGTTACCGCGCTTGGCTATATCAGCATGGCCAGCCTTATCCTAGCATGGGCGATAAAGATGATGTGGTGGCAGCGTGCCGATAAAACAGGGCGGGATGCCGATGGTTCAACATTGGCAACGGCTACAGGTCTTACAGGCTATGCAAGCGTGAAACTATTTGAAGCCCCGCATTTGACTAAAAACTATCTAATGAAGGAAATGGTATTTGAAATTGGCCGCAAGCATGCCACAAAATTGCGCCGAATTTCGATGGGTTTAGGATTTGTTCTACCATTCATTTTGCTGATGTTAGCCGCGTTTTTTGGTGCGCCAATAATCATTTGTGCCAGCGCCGCTTTCCTTCTTCATATGACAGGATTGTTTGTGGAGCGTTGGTTATTCTTTGCTGAAGCTGAACATGTGGTTGCGCTCTATTACGGTAAATAGCTCGTTCTGCTAAAACCAAGGTAAAAGAAAAGCTGTATCTAAATGCTAGATACAGCTTTTTTGTTTTCCTATTGCCTCAGTGTCTAGACATGCGCATCAAGCGTTTTGCGGAATTTATCCACAATTTCGTCGATATGTGAGCGTTCTGCAACAAAGGCAGGCGCTAGAATACCATTATCGCCTGTGAACTTCACATGCAGGCCGTTCCAGAACATATCCTTTTGCATCTGCGTGCCACGTCTGCCACCTACACCATCATGGTGCAATTCAACACCAGCCATCATACCATAGCCGCGTAAATCCTTCACCAGCTCATGGTCTTTCAATGACCAGACTGCATCCAGAAAATATTGCGACATATCTGCTGCGCGGTCAAACAAGCCTTCATCCTCATAGATTTTCTGTGTTGCAATACCAGCAGCACAGGCGGCAGGATGGGCAGAATAGGTGTATCCATGGAAAAACTCGATAGCATTTTCAGGAGAAGCGTTAGTTATCGTGTTGTAAATCTCATCCTTCACCGCAACCGCACCCATCGGAATAGCACCATTAGTAAGCGCCTTAGCCATCGTGATAATATCTGGCGTCACACCATAGGTTTCAGAAGCGAAGGCTTTGCCGGTGCGCCCAAAGCCTGTGATAACCTCATCAAACACCAGCAAGATGCCATGTTCGTCACAAATTTCACGAAGCCGCTTAAGATAGCCAATAGGCGGTACAAGTGTACCGGTTGAGCCAGCAATAGGTTCAACAAATACAGCTGCGATAGTGCTACCGCCATAAGTCTCACAGATGCGCACCAAATCTTCTGCTAATTCTGCACCTGTGTCTGGCTGACCTTTGGTAAAGGCCTGCTCTGGTGTGTGTGTATGGCGCATGGTAACGACATTTGGCAGGGTTACCGGGAATGTCTCTCTGTTTTTGACCATACCAGCTAGCGATACACCGCCCATATTCACGCCGTGATAAGCGCGCTCACGGCTAACAAAACGTAGCCGCTGAGATTGACCGTTTGCACGGTTATAGGCCATCACAATTTTCATTGCTGTTTCAACAGATTCTGAACCCGAATTTGTAAAAAACACATGGTTTATGGGGTCAGGCAAAAGACGTGACACCCGCTCGGCTAATTCAAATGAGCCCGGATGGCCAAGCTGGAAATGCGGAATATAGTCATTTTCCAACATCTGTTTATAAACCGCCTCAGCGATTTCAGTTCGGCCATGACCAGCGGGGGTGCAAAACAGACCTGAAGATCCGTCAATAACTTTGCCACCCTTATAATCCCAGCAATACATACCTTCCGATTTAACGACAAGGCGCGGGTTAGCTTTGAAATCCCGATTTGCGGAAAAGGGCATCCAATGATTTTCCAAAGAATTTACATCAAAAGGCATAACACCCTCCTAGCTGTATTTAGTTATTTGATTGACCTGTTTTAAAAGTACCAACGACTTTAGAAATCCAGTCCTTATCTTAACGGGAGCAGAGTGGCAAAAGTCAACTAAATTACACGTAAATTACAGCTTTTTTAGCCTTTGAAATGATGGGCATGAAATATTCGAATTTTCTGCAAAAAAGTGACGGTTTATTGATATTTTAAGGCGTTTATTTGTAGAGTTTGCCGCCGTTTAAAAAAGGTGTGAAATTCTATGAAGAGATAGCCTTGACAGAAGTGAATCTAATCTACATAGCTATGATGAAACGTAGGTTTTCCACAGCTTTTCAACGCTAAAATTTGGTGCGCGCTTTAATGCAGAACATGATTCTTTGAAAAAAGCAAAAGCGCTTAAAGTTGTTAATTGTTAATTGAAGGGAGCACATCATGAAGATGACAACCGAAGAAGCATTTGTGAAAGTGCTGCAAAGACACGGAATTGAACATGCCTTTGGTATTATTGGCTCGGCAATGATGCCGATATCTGATTTGTTTCCAAAAGCAGGAATTACGTTTTGGGACGCTGCGCATGAATGTAATGCAGGTATGATGGCTGATGGCTATACCAGAGCTTCTGGTAAGGTCTGTATGATGGTTGCGCAAAATGGACCAGGCATTACTAACTTTGTAACGCCGGTTAAAACAGCTTACTGGAACCATACGCCTCTGCTGCTGGTTACCCCGCAAGCGGCAAACAAGACTATCGGACAAGGCGGCTTTCAGGAAGTTGAGCAAATGGCGTTGTTCAAGGATATGGTCGCCTATCAAGAAGAGGTGCGGGACCCCTCTCGTATCGCTGAAGTTCTGAACCGTGTTATCTCGCAAGCTATCCGATTGAGCGCACCTGCGCAAATCAACGTGCCCCGCGATTTCTGGACACAAGTCATCGATATTGAAATTCCTGAAGCTGTGCGCTTTGAGCGCCCCTCTGGCGGCGAGGAAGCTATTGCAGAGGCCGCAAAGTTGCTATCTGAAGCGGAATTCCCAGTATTGCTGAACGGTGCAGGTGTTGTTATCGGCGGCGGAATTGAAGCATCGATGGCACTCGCAGAACGCCTTGATGCGCCGGTTTGTTGTGGTTATCAACATAATGATGCGTTTCCTGGCTCGCATCCGCTTTTTGCTGGCCCGCTTGGGTATAATGGCTCAAAAGCAGGTATGGAGCTGATAGCTAAAGCAGATGTGGTGCTTGCCCTTGGCACGCGTTTAAATCCATTCTCTACCCTTCCGGGTTATGGCATTGATTACTGGCCAAAAGATGCAAAGATTATTCAGGTAGATATTAATCCTGACCGAATTGGCCTGACCAAGCCAGTGTCAGTTGGTATTGTCGGCGATGCTAAGAAGGTTGCAACATCAATTCTGGAGCGTCTAGGCAGCAATGCTGGCGAGAAGGGGCGTTCTACGCGTAAATCGGTTGTCGCCCAGACGAAATCAGCATGGGCGCAGGAGCTAACCTCGCTTACCCATGAAGATGATGATCCCGGTACAACTTGGAATGAGCGTGCACGTACACGTGAGCCTAAAAAGATGAGCCCACGCATGGCATGGCGGGCGATTACCTCTGTGTTGCCAAAAGAAGCCATTATCAGCTCTGATATCGGCAATAACTGCGCCATTGGTAATGCTTATCCAACTTTTGATGAAGGGCGTAAATATCTGGCCCCCGGCCTGTTTGGCCCTTGTGGTTATGGCTTTCCAGCCATAGCTGGTGCAAAGATTGCCCAGCCAGATGTGCCAGTTGTCGGTTTTGCAGGGGACGGTGCATTTGGCATTTCGATGAACGAAATGGTGTCAGTTGGTCGCAGTGAATGGCCAGCTATTACCATGGTTATCTTCCGCAATTATCAGTGGGGTGCTGAAAAGCGCAATACGACACTGTGGTTTGATGATAATTTCGTAGGCACAGAGTTGGATACGGATGTTACCTATGCAGGTATCGCCAAACAGTGCGGGCTTGAAGGGGTACAGGTAGACAGCATGGACGCCTTAAGTGAGGCTCTTGATAGGGCTATCAACGCGCAGATGAAGGATAACAAAACAACCTTTATTGAGGTGGTGCTAAACCAAGAGCTGGGTGAGCCTTTCCGCCGCGATGCAATGAAACAGCCTGTTCAGGTTGCGGGTATCGACCCTTCTGACTTCCGCCCACAGCAATCTGCCTAAATAGGGGCTAGTGCCTAATATGCCACAGCCGCCAAAAAGCTCTGCAACTGCCGCACAGAATTTTATCAGCTCTGTTGCGGCAGATTGCCCAGAGGGGCTTTTGGCAGCCGCGCGCGGCAAGGGCAGAATAAACTTACTTGTAGTCAGGGCATCTGCTGCCCTGCCTATGGAAGCGGCCTTCAATGCTTATCAAGCTGGTATCGCTAACCCTATCTTAGTCGGTGAGGGGGCCGCTATTCGCGTTGAGGCAGAAAAGCTTGGCTGGGACCTCTCCGGCATCACCATAATCGAGGCTACTGGTGAGAAAGAAGCGGCTTTGATAAGTGCTGGTCTGCTGCGAGATAGCCTCAAAGATGGTGCTGTCCAGGCTATTGGCGCGGTAATGAAAGGCCAACTCCACACAGATGTATTTATGGCGGCGTTACTGAACCGGGAGATAGGTCTTCGTATCGGCAATCGGCTTGTTCATGTCTTTGCTATATACCCGCCGGATAGCTCAGCTGGACCTATTTTGGTTTCTGATGCAGCAGTTAATGTACAGCCAGATGAAAAAACGCAAAATCAGTCCATGATTGAAATGTGCGCTCTGGCAAAAAAGCTAGGGCAAGCACGTCCGAAATTAGCGATATTATCAGCAACTGAAACCCCAATAGAGTCCATGCCGGCTTCTATTACAGCGCACGAGCGTGCTAAGTGGGCAGCAGAAAATATCTCAGAAATTGAAGTATCTGGACCTCTTTCCTTCGACCTTGCTTTATCAGATAAAGCTGTTCAAACCAAAGGGGTGGAAGGGGATATGGTCGCTGGGCAAGCAAATTGTTTGCTCGTGCCGGATATCGTTAGTGGTAATATCCTTTATAAAGCGCTGGTCTATCTTGGCGGCGGTTGTGCAGCCGGTATTGTGCTAGGAGGCGCTGTGCCTGTATTATTGACTAGCCGTGCAGACCCACCGCAAGCCCGCCTTGCTTCTATTGCTTTAGCTGCGGTTGCTCAAGATTAGGCGAGATGGGCTACACT
This sequence comes from Alphaproteobacteria bacterium, assembly GCA_016780775.1. Classification (GTDB taxonomy): domain Bacteria; phylum Pseudomonadota; class Alphaproteobacteria; order Puniceispirillales; family Puniceispirillaceae; genus JADHLI01. Next base: position 107,105 of record JADHLI010000004.1, read on the forward strand.
AGCCTTTCATGCGCTCACCCTTAGGGTCATAAAGCGGTTTCAAGCTTGCCTGAGCAGCACAAAGCTGGCCAGCTACATCTATCTCATAATTAGCAGAAAGCAGATCTGAGGCAGTTTCATCTGCGGCGCATTGCACATAGCCTAGCCCGATTGCCCCGCCCAAATAATGCCCATAATTACCTGAGGTCAGATAGCCCGTAATCTGGCCATCTTTCAGAATAGGCTCATTATGATAGAGCAGGGGAAGCGGGTCTGTTAATTGAAACTGCATTAGGCGCCGCGATAACCCTGCTTCTTTTTTGCGCAATACAGCATCCCGGCCAATAAATTCGCCAAATTGTGAGGGCTGTTTATCCGTTTTAACCGCAAAGCCTAGCCCTGCCTCAAGGACATGGTCCTCATCACTTATATCATGGCCAAAGTGACGGAAAGCTTTTTCAATACGGCAACTATCCAGAACATGCATACCTGCAGGAATTAGCCCTTTTTCTGCACCGGCTTGCATCACCACATCAAAAACATGTTCTGCCATCTCTGTGCTAACATAAAGCTCCCAGCCAAGCTCACCTACATAAGAGACACGGTGCGCGCGAGCTATAGCATGACCAATTTCAACCTCTATTGCCCTCCCAAAACCAAAGTCAGCATTATCTAGAGATTGCGAGATCACCGGCTGTAGAATATCGCGTGCCTTAGGCCCCATAACGGCAATAACCGCTTCAGATACGGTAACATCTATCGCCATGCAATGTGCTTGTTCAGGGATATGACGCTGAATCCATCCTAAATCGCGCCTTATGGTAGCCGCTGGGGTAATCACTAGAAATTCTGTTTCCGATAATCTGGTTACCGTAATATCTGCTTCTATACCGCCGCCTATATTTAGCATCTGAGTGTAAACAATACGGCCTTGTTGGACGGCAACATCATTTGCACATAGATGCTGCAAAACCTTTTCAGCATCTCTGCCAATTACTTTAATCTTGCCAAAGGTGGAGAGATCAAACAGACCGGCCTTTTCCCGAACCGCCATATGCTCGCTCTGCGCATAATCAAACCAGTTCTGGCGTCCCCAGCTATATTCATATTCAGCTTCTTTGCCAGCTTTGCGTTCTGGACTAGGCAGGAACCAATTTGCCCTTTCCCAGCCATAAACCTCACCAAAACAGGCACCTTGTTCTGCTAACTTATGATGAAGCGGGGTTTTTCGGATACCGCGTGCTGAAGCAAATTGCCGATAGGGGAAGTGATCAGCATATAAAAGGCCAAGTGTTTCGGTCACCCGTGCAGACAAGTAATGCCGATTAGTTTGGAAAGGATGCACACGCCTAATATCCACATCCCAGACATCCATTTGTGGCGCGCCCATATCCATCCATTCTGCCAGCGCTTTACCGGCGCCGCCAGCAGACTGAATACCCACAGAATTAAAGCCAGCAGCAACAAAAAAACGTTTTAGCTCTGGTGCTTCTCCTAGCAGATATCGGTCGTCCGGGGTGAAGCTTTCTGGTCCATTAAAGAAGGTCTGGATGCCTGCGGTTTCCAAAACCGGCAAGCGTTCAATAGCCTTTTCCAATATTGGCGCGAAATGATCAAAATCATCGGGCAGGGTGGTGAATTCAAAATCTTCTGGAATCCCGTCGCCGCCCCATGGCTTGGCAACAGGCTCAAATGCGCCTAACAACAGCTTGCCAGCATCTTCTTTGTAATAAGCGCATTCATCTGGCACCCGTAAAACAGGAAGATTACGTTTAAGATCGGGTATTTGTTCGGTCACGATATAAAAATGCTCACAAGCATGCAATGGCACAGATACACCAGCCATTTTACCAATATCGCGTGCCCACATACCGCCGCAATTCACCACATACTCTGCTGCAATGTCGCCTCTGTCAGTAGAAACACCTGCTACCGCCCCATCTTTGGTGGTGATACCAGTTACCTTTATCCCTTCGATAATCTTAGCGCCCTTTGTGCGTGCGCCTTTGGCCAGCGCTTGGGTGATATTCACCGGGTCTGCTTGGCCATCTTTGGCTAAAAACACCCCTCCTTTGCAGTCAGAAATATTTAAACCCGGATAATGGGCCGCTATTTCAGATGGGCTTATTTCTTCAATTTCTACACCAAAGGCACGTGCCATAGCTGCCCCGCGCCGCAATTCTTCCATCCGCGCATCTGTTAGGGCAGCGGTGATTGAGCCATTTTGGCGAAATCCGGTTGCTACCCCTGTTTCCGCTTCAAGGCCGGTATAAAGTTCTTGTGAATATTTTGCCAAACGTGTCATATTTTGGGTCGCACGAAGCTGGGCAATTAGGCCGGCTGCATGCCAGGTTGTGCCGGAAGTGAGCTGTTTACGCTCCAAAAGAAAGATATCTTTCCATCCAAGTTTTGCGAGGTGATAGGCCACAGAACAGCCAACCACCCCGCCGCCAATAATCACTACTTTTGCCGCCTTTGGCAGAGAGATATCTTGCATCATTTACCCCTTCAGAAGTGCATTATCTGCATCATAAATTGTGCCATGGCCGATTATTTTAGCTCGGCGATTGCGCCCAACAACCTCAACCATAAGGGTGCGGCCAATACTGGCATCCTCGCCAGCTTCTAGAACAGCGAGGGCAAGCGATTTTTGTGTTCGGTGGCCATAGCCTGCGGACAGGACAAGGCCGGCGATTTCTGAGCCGCTCGCATTATTAAAGACAGAAGAGAGATAAACAGCCTCACCAAAATCTGTATCGCTATCTTCTGGGTCATCTAGCGCTAATGTAACCAGATTTCGGGCAGGGGCATCTTTTATGGCTGCTAGCGCTGCACGCCCTGTAAATTCGGGCTTGCTGAAATGTACCCAACGCCGCAACCCAGCATCAAACATATTATAATCAGAGGTTAGGTCGTGCTTCCAAGAACGATATCCTTTTTCCAGACGCATGCTATCAAGGGCAAGCATTCCAAAGGGTTTTAGCTGAAAAGCGTTCCCTGCTTCGCGCAGGTGTTCATAAATCTTTTGTGATTCTGAAACCGGTATATGCAGCTCCCAGCCAAGCTCACCTGTAAAGGACACCCGTATCGCAACACAATTCACCCCCTCAATTTGCAGGCTTTGATGGGTTAGCCATGGGAAAGCATCAGAGCTGAAATTGGCGCTACAGACAGACGCAAGCAAGTCACGCGATTTTGGTCCTGTTACCAGCAAGGTTGTGTAATCACGTGTTTCGTCACTCAGTTCGATATCTGGGGTATCTGCAATTGCTGCGATTAGGTAATCTCGGTCATGCCAGTAAGCCCCAGCCCCAAAGATAAGCCAGAAACGGTTTTCATCAAAACGGGCTACTGACATCTCAGAGACAATCTTACCCTTTTCAGAAGCAAAATATCCTAGCGATATCCGCCCCACTGCCGGCAATTTATTTGTTATGAGTTTATCAAGGCATGCTGCTGCGCCGCTCCCAGACAAAACAAAGCGGGAGAAGCCAGGCAAATCTAGCACGCCCACATGGTTTGCGACATGCTGGCATTCCGCGCCAACGATGTTGAAATAAGGCTGCCTGTCATAGGTATCCACCTGTTTATGCTGATACCCTTTGGGGGCGAAAAATTCTGCGCGTTCCCAGCCGCCATAGGCGCCCATCTCTGCACCATCCCTTAAATGGGTGTCATATAGGGGGCCTTTTTTAACGCCGCGCCCAGCAGGCCACTGAATACCCGGATAATGGATGGCATATTCATGGCTATAAACCTCAAGAGCTTTTTCGGTGCAATAGGCGCTATCGGCATGGTCGGTAAAGCGGCGCGGATCAACTGCCCAGCTATCGGTTTCGGTCTCACCTTCGGAAATCCATTCAGATATCAGCTTGCCTGCGCCGCCAGCTTGGACAATACCAAAAGTAAAGGTACAAGCCTCAAACGCGTTCGGTACACCCGGCATTGGGCCAATTAGGGGCAATCCATCTGGTGCATAAGGAATAGGGCCGTTTACCACACGGGTGATGCCGCCACTGGCCAAAATTGGCACCCGGGCACAAGCATCTTCAATATACCATTCCAGACGTTCTAGATCATCTGGATAGAGCTGGAACGAGAAGTCGGCTGGCATCGGATCACTTTCATCAATCCAATGCGCACGGCAATTTTTTTCATAAGGGCCAAGCAGCAATCCATCTTTTTCCTGACGGAGATAATAAGAGCTATCTGGATCGCGCAATAACGGCAACTTTTTATCCAGAGCAGCAAGTTCATCAATAGATTCGGTGATTAAATATTGATGGGCAAGCGAGATACAAGGTACATCACGGCCAAACATCGCCCCAATTTCGGCTGCACGATAGCCAGCTGCATTTACCACATATTCTGCTTCAATCAGGCCTTTTTCGGTTTCGATCTGCCAAAAGCCATTTTTACGACTAACGCCAGTAACGGGGCAAAAACGGACGATTTTTACACCAGCTTGGCGCGCGCCTTTGGCAAAGGCTTGTGAAAGCTGGGCTGGGTCTATATCGCCGTCATATTCATCCCACAAACCGCCCTCTAGATCATGCGTCTCAAGAAAGGGATAGACATCTTGCATATCCTTATTGCTCATCATCTCCAAATCGAAGCCCATTTGCCGTGCCATAGAGCGAACATGGGCAAACTCTTCCATGCGCTGGCGGTTATGGGCAAGACGAACCGAGCCGGTAACATGATAATTCATCGGATAGTCAGTTAGAGCGCCTAATTTGCGATATAGCTCAGTAGAGTAATGCTGCATCTTCATGACGGTCCAAGAGCCTACAAAGTTCGGGCAATTGCCAGCAGCATGCCAGGTAGAACCAGAGGTCAGCTCATTTTTTTCCAGAAGAACCGTATCGCTCCACCCTAGCTGGCCTAGATGCCAAGCAATAGAACAACCAACCGAACCGCCACCAATAATTACCAAACGCGCATGCGAAGGCAGTGCTGCGCTATTTTGGGCACTATCTTGGGTATTACTCTGGACATTACTTGGTTTGTTTGGCTGCTGTTCCATATTTCCCTCACTCGTTTATAATCTGGTATATTCTGGCTACCAGAAGGCTTAAGCCTACCAAGCTTGCTTTGTTTTGGTATAAGGATGTTAATTCATCTATTTCTTCAAGAAAATACAATAAGGTTGTATGGTTTGTCAGTTCTTGAAAAAAACGTATCTAATTGGCTAAATTACGCCGCTTATGACCTTTTTTTTATGAAGGTTGGCTGGTGTCAAAGGAAGTTGGAGAGTTTAGATGGCAAAAAGCCCTTTGCGCCCGCTTGGCCTTATTGGCGGCATGAGTTGGCAAAGCACGCAAATCTATTATTCACAGATAAATACAGCGGTGAATGCCCGTCTTGGCGGCAATCATTCTGCGCCCCTGTTTTTATATTCCTATGATTTTGCGGAAATTGAAGCCTTGCAAGAGGCGGGGCAATGGGATGAGGCTGGCAAAAATCTAGCTGATATTGCGCGGCGTCTGGAAGATGCAGGTGCAGAAGCGATGGTTATTTGCACCAATACTATGCATAAGCTTAGTGGGTATGTAGAGGATGCAACAGCCATTCCATTGCTACATATTGTTGATGCAACGAGGAACGCTATTCTGGCATCTGAGGCGCAGAACTGCCTGCTTCTGGCGACCCGCTATACAATGGTTCAGGATTTTTACAAAGGCCCGCTAGCAGATAAAATAGCGGCTGATAATCGCAAACTTTATATCCCATCAGAAGCGGGCTGTGAAATTGTGCATCAGATAATATATGAAGAGCTGTGCCGTGGGATTATTCGCCCAGAATCACGCAAAGCCTATCTTGATATCATAGACCAATCAGTTAATGAATTTGGGGCTGATGGGGTAATATTGGGCTGTACAGAAATTGGTATGTTGATAGGAACACAAGATACGCAACTAACGGTATTTGATACAACCAGTTTGCATTGTAAGGCGGCTGCCGATTTTATTTGCGCTGATGTTACTTAAATCAAGCAAGCTGTGTCCCTGTCTTGCCAAAATATCTGAAAGTGCGTAAATCTTTGACACTGATTTTGATCTATTTTTTTAAAAACCTGAAGAAATGAAAGCCTGATATGAAAGAAGTGAATATCGCCATTGCTGGCCTTGGCGTGGTTGGCGGAGAAGTTGCCCGGATTCTGTGTAATGATGCAGATAGGCTTAAGCGGCAAGCTGGCGCAAAACTTAACCTTGTTGCTGTTAGCGCAAGACAAGTGCGTGATAGAGGTTTTTCAATGGATGGGATTTCCTTTGCAGAGGACGCTGCAAGCTTAGCCAACAGGGACGATATTGATATTGTCGTAGAGCTTATCGGCAGGTCTGAAGGGGTGGCGTTGGATTTATGCCGAAATGCTTTGAAGTCTGGCAAACATGTTGTTACGGCGAACAAGGCGCTGGTTGCCCATCATGGCCATGAGCTGGCAATCTGTGCTGAAGAAAATGACACACAGCTTTGTTTTGAGGCAGCGGTGGCAGGCGGTATTCCAGCAATAAAACTGCTTCGGGAAGGGCTGTCTGCAAATGACATTGAGCTGGTTACTGGCATTTTAAATGGCACCTGCAATTATATCCTGACAGAAATGACACAAACTGGACGCTCCTTTGATGATGTGCTGGCAGAGGCACAAGCAAAAGGCTATGCCGAGGCTGAGCCAAGTTTTGATGTGGACGGTATTGATGCTGCGCATAAGCTCGCTATTCTAGCAGCAATTGCTTATGGCCAGAAGATCCGCTTTGAGAGTGTGCAAATGGCTGGCATTCGCAATATTTCCGATACCGATATCGGTTTTGCTGCTGATTTGGGTTATGTTATTAAACTGCTCGGCACAGCTGCACGCTATGCCCTGCCAACGGTGCAGCCTTGCCTGATTGCGCAGGACACACAGCTGGCCAAGATAGATGGCGCGCTTAATGCAGTTGCGTATAAAGGTAGCCCAGTGCAATCCATCTTATGCACAGGACCTGGGGCAGGGGACGGGCCGACAGCTTCTGCGGTACTGGCTGATATCATTGATATAGCTAGAGGTCACCGTGCGTTCCCATTTGGCAAGCCTGCAGCTAGTTTGTTAGATGCGGATATTCAAAAGCCTGTTGATGCAGGGCGTTATTACCTGAGGATGATGGTTAAGGATGAAATCGGGGTTCTAAATACGGTAACCGCGATTTTGCGTGATCATGATATTTCGGTAGAATCAATGCTGCAGAAAGGCCGGTCCGATAATGCGCCAGTGCATTTGGTCTTTACCACACATAGCACAGAGCACGCATATGTTAGGGCTGCCTGTAACAGCCTTTCGGGGGAAAAATTTGTTGCTGGCGATATTTTAGCCCTGCCCATTATGGAAAATGTGTAATGGGGCATAATTGGCCTTGGCATAGATTTAAATCAGCCCACTACAAACAAGGGTGACTCAAGGGAAATGCACGAGAATAGCCATCAAAGCCTGCTTGTTGAGAGTTCTCTTTCTGGGGCAGCATGGCAGCAACTTGCCTCTGTCTATCCGTTGGCAGAAACCGAAAGGCGTGCAGAGGGGCTGGCGGTAGCAGCAGATATGCCGCTGGCTTTGGCCTATTATCTTGCAGCCCATGGCATGGAAAGGTACGAGATAGAACATTTTATCTCTCCACGCCTACGCGACAGCCTACCAGATCCGCATATTATGCAAGATGCAGAGCGTGCCATTACCTTAATATGCAACGCGATAGAAGCAAAACAACCTATTGGAATATTTGGAGATTATGATGTTGATGGCGCTTGCTCTGCTGCGCTCTTCAGAGCTGTGCTGGCACCGCTTGGCTGCCCTGTCTATTGCCATATTCCAGATCGTTTTTCAGAAGGGTATGGACCAAATATCACTGCGCTAGAGGGGCTAAAGGCGCAAGGCGCAGAGCTCATTCTAACTGTAGATTGCGGGATTACTGCACATCAACCGCTAGAGGCGGCGGCAGAGGCGGGGATGAATATCATTGTGGTTGACCATCACAAAGCTGGCCCTAGCTTGCCGCAAGCACAGGCAGTCGTTAATCCGAACCGGTTGGATGATGATAGTGGACTTGGCCATTTATGTGCAGCAGGGGTGTGTTTTGTGGTGTTGGCGGGAGTTATACGTCAATGCCGGGCACGCGCACTCACACTTCCAAATGGCAACATGCCAGACCTGTTATCCGTGCTAGACTTGGTGGCGCTGGCCACTATTTGCGATATTGTGCCATTAAAAGGGATTAACCGTACCTTTGTAAAACAGGGGCTAAAGGTGCTGGCACAGCGCCAGAATACTGGTCTTCGGGCCTTAATGGATATAGCGCGGCTAGACAGGCGTCCAACACCCCATACGTTGGGTTTTTTACTAGGCCCACGCTTGAATGCGGGTGGGCGCTTGGGGCAGTCTGATCTTGGCTTGCAATTGCTAAGCAGCGCTGATGATGATCTCGCAAACGCAATAGCTCAGCAACTTGATGAGCTTAATATGCAGCGCCGAATAACCGAAAAAGAAGTTCAGCAACAGGCTGAAGAAATGGCCTTGGCAAAGCTGGCTAAAAACCCAGGGCTAACCGTGCTGGTTTTAGCGTCAGAAGGGTGGCATGAAGGGGTTATCGGTATTGTTGCTGGCCGTATCAAAGATCGTTTTAATCGGCCATCTATTGTTATTTCTCTTGATGAAGCCGGGACCGGCAAAGGTTCTGGGCGCAGTGTTAAAGGCTTTTCCTTGGGAGATGCGATTATGGCGGCACGCCAGCAAGATATTCTGGTTTCTGGGGGTGGGCATGATATGGCAGCAGGCTTAGGGTTGGAGGCGCATAAACTGCCTGAACTAGAAGCCTTTATGTTAGCACGCGCGAATTCTATATTTGCTGAACCTCCCCGAAAGACTTTTCTAGCTGCTCATCATGTTTCAGTGGCTGGCCTTGATTTTGCGTTTTCTGAATGGCTTGAAAAAATTGGTCCATTTGGGTCAGGTTTTGCTGAGCCGCGCTTTTATATTACGCATTGCCGATTAACCCGTCATCATTGGATGGGGGCAGAAAAGCAGCATCTATCTGTTTCGCTAGATGATGGCACAGCGCCGGCTCTGCGGGCAGTAGCCTTCAATTTGGCCGGCACAGATCTAGGCAAAGCTATACAGGATAATCCAGATCCAGGCCCGGTGATGGTGTTAGGCACATTACGCGCCGATACGTATCGCGGCGGCAAAAATGTACAGTTTATGATAGAGGATATTGCCCTTAACCCTTGAGGGCGGCGCAAATATTAGCCTTAAAGAGGGGTTGTTTTAGCCTCTGTTGATATTTTTTTGATAAACGCCGATTTGCGCACTTGATTTCATCTGCCTTTTTGAGTAGAAACTCACAAAACTGCTTGCGTCCCGTTCGTCTAGTGGTTTAGGACACCGCCCTTTCACGGCGGCAACACGGGTTCGAATCCCGTACGGGATGCCAATTTTTTTTTAAAATCCAACAAGCTTGATGGCAAGATGCCTTAACCGTTCAGCTGTGTTAGCAGGATGGCCAAGCTGGCTGATTTTTTATGCACCAGATAGTGCTTCAATTTGGTTTATGTCAAATTCGAGGATGACATTGTTTTGGTCCACCTCCAACCCTTAAAGTTTTTATGCGGGTAATGTGAAGAATATGACAAGTGACCTTTCTAGTTTCGATGCGCTCGGTATCGCTGACATCCTTATAAATCGCCTAGCTGAGCTCGGCATTGACAAGCCAACCCCTATCCAAGAGCAAGCTATACCAGCTTTGTTATCTGGTCAGGACTTGATGGGCTTAGCCCAGACAGGCACAGGCAAGACAGCTGCTTATTTGCTGCCACTTATTCAGAAGCTGAGTGAGGGGCAGATAGGCAAAGGCCCGCGCCGCCCACGTGTTTTGGTATTAGCGCCAACAAGAGAGCTTGCGCATCAGGTATCCATTAGCCTGCGTGATTTCAGTCGGGGCGTTACCCTTCGCTATGTCACAATTTGTGGTGGTGAGCGTTATAATAATCAAATATCTGCTCTGAAAAAAGGAGTAGATTTCATTGTTGCAACGCCCGGTCGTTTTGAAGATTTGCAAGATCGCGGCGTTATCGACCTGTCTGAGATTGAGCATGTCATCCTTGATGAAGCTGACCAGATGATCGATTTGGGCTTTTATCCAGCCATTAAGCGGATTTGCGCCAGTACGCCGCAACCACGCCAGACAATTTTCTTTTCTGCGACCATGCCTGCCGAAATGAAAGCACTGTCAGATGAATTTCTGCAAGATCAAGTCACGATTAAGATCGAAAGTAAAAATATTACGGCAGATACGGTTAGCCAGCGCGCTATTATGGTATCGGACGCGCTTAAACGCGAGACTTTGAGCAAGCTTTTAGAAGATGTGGATGGAGATCAGGTTCTTGTATTTGTGGGTACCAAGCGGCGGGCAGATGCGTTAGGTCAATTTTTATCCGCGCAAGATTATCAAGCAGATGTGCTGCATGGTGATATGCGCCAAGTTATTCGCTCTAAAGTCTTGCGGAAATTCAAATCTGGTCAATTGCAGGTGTTGGTCGCAACAGATGTTGCAGCAAGAGGCATTGATGTGGTCGGTCTAAACTGGGTTATCAATTACGATTTACCGCAAATGCCAGAGATTTATGTCCACCGAATTGGACGGACTGGGCGTGCCCAACAATCTGGGCGCGCTATTTCTTTATGTGCGCCAACCCAGCGTGGCCTGCTAATGGCTATTAGCCGTCATGTAAACGGGGTTATCGACATCGTTAATTCAAACGGTGAGGCGATTGAGATTGAAAGTTTTCAAGCCCCTAGCCGGCAACGCCGAAAGGGTGGTCGCCCGTTTGGTGGCGCACGTCCGGCAAATTTCAAAGGTGGCAGACGGCGCACAGGTGAAACAGAGGGTCGGCGGCGCAAAAATGACGACAAGCCGCGTCCAGAGCGTAAATCATCAAAAGAAGGTTGGCATCCTGATAATGCCCAGCGTGCTGAACGCGCCGACCGTGCTGAACGTCCCGACCGTGCTGCGCGTCCCGATCGTGCTGCGCGTCCCGGCCGGTCTGAACGTCCCGATCGTGCTGAACGCCCCGGCCGTCCTGAAAGAACAGACAGGCGTCCTGCAAAGCCAAGAGGCGGGAAATTCAAACCCAATGGAGCTAGGGGTGAGTTTAATGAAAGCCCCCGTTCTGAGCATGCGCAAAAAACCAGCCCGCATAAAAAACGCAGCAAAGACAACCGCCAAAAGGATAGGCCAAGAGGCGAGGCAAGCCGTTTTGATGAAAATAGCTCAGGGGCAAGCAAGTCCCATGCAACACAAAAGCCGAGGTCAAATTCAAAATCAAAGCCGTTTCGTGCAAAAACCCGTAGCCATGAAGGGCGTTCAGATAAGCCGCAACATAAAAGGTCAGGGAAGCCAAGTTCACCGCGCACCAATAGCCGCGATAACTCTGGTTCCAATGATGGTGGCCAGCTCCGTTTGAAACGTACTAAAAGAGCGAAACGAGCTTAAATGCGCTTATCTCCTGTTCGAACAGGTGAATGTTCTAATAACTGGGCAGTAATCCTTAAAAAGCTTAAAAACAGGTCATAATCTCGGATAGTGGTTTTTTACTCATCGATGCTTGTGGGATCACCGCATCCGAAGATGGATAGCCTATGGGCAAGATCATTACTGGTTTTTCATGGGCAGGGCGTTCACACAACTTGTTCAAAAACCGCATCGGTAGGGGTATGCACTAGACAAGATAGGCCTGCTTGATGCAGGGCAGTTATCAGCATCCCGGCCGGGATACCAACATTTTTTTGGAACATAATAATGCTTATAGCGGCTGTTATCTGCGCGCAGGCCATAACGTTGGGCAAACACGATGGTCAACCAAGGGGCATCGGTCAAATGCGGTTTATGCGCGGTCGTGCCCAGCGGTTCTAGTGCAGCTATCCATTCATCACCGCCGCCGCCTGCATAAAATGCTTCTTCCTCTGCCTCTGCAGCCTTTCTTATATGTGCTTTCATTTCTGCATCCTTTATGGCCACAAAATGCCAAGGCTGCTGATTGGCTCCAGATGGCGCACGCCCTGCGGTCGCTATCGCATTTTCAATAATTGTTTGGGATACCGGCCGATTGTCATAATGCCGCACAGAATGACGCGTTTTTATAAACTCAAGAAACGCTGCACTTGCCGCTTTTTGAGGCTTTATCACTTATCTGTTTGTAATCTGGCAATAGGATAGGGCTATAGGATTGCCGTGTCATGGTAACGGCCTTTTGTTAAATCTCTCAGCTAGCAAAAGCCTTTTATACCTAACTAGCACAAACTATCTTAAGAAGAGATTTACACTATGTGCAATCTGCGGCTAGATTTCAGGGAGTGATTTATTAAAAAAGAGAAGGAAATTAAGGATATGAACGTCTTTGCATCAGATGCCGTCAAAGCAGCGCTTGCCCCGCATGGAACTCTTCGTGCGGCGATAAATATGAGTAATTTTCTGCTCGTTTCTGGTCAGGATAGCGATGGGGCAGCAGATGGGGTGTCGCCTGACCTAGCCAAAGCAATTGCCAAACGATTGGATGTGCCATGTCAACTTATTCCCTATGAAGGTCCGGGGCAGCTTGGTGATGATGTTGGCAAGGATATCTGGGATATTGGTAATATCGCAATTGAACCAGAACGCGCACAAACGATAGATTTTAGTCAAAGCTATGTGAATATTGATGCTAATTTTTTGGTCCGTAAAAATTCTGATTTTCACAGTAATGCAGATATTAATAAGCAAGGGGTGGAGATAATTTTATATAACCGCAGTGCTTATGATTTATGGCTTACGGATAATTTTACATCGCCAACTTATCGCAGGGTAGCTTCTATTAAAGACTCGCATGCAGATTTTCATAATGGGGAGGCGGATGTGCTAGCTAGCCTAAAGCCCAAATTGGTTGAGGAATTAGAGGCCTCAGATCAGTACCGCGTGATTGACCCCCCTTTTACCGCTATCCGTCAGGCTGTTGGGATTGCAAAAGGGCATCCAGCGGCGCTGAGCTTCATAAATGAGGTGATAGGAGAGCTATTAGGAACAGGGGCTATCGCAAGCTCGTTAAAAGCGCATGATGTAGACAGGAAACTGAGTCTTCCCAGCTAGATGCCCAAATGTATGACGTTGCCAAGATATATGACGTTGCCAAGATGTATGACTTTGCGGATAAAATCACCCTAAATTTTCTCAAATCGACATCTTTTGACTGATATTGCAAACTTTGAAAGCAGATTAGTAAATAGATGTTAATTAATGTTGAAAATTCGACATAAAACTGTAACGTTTGAGCTGCGGATATGTTTTGATTTTTTAAAACATGGTCTGATCAACATTCTGGTTTTTCATCAAAGCCAAAATATAACTGGGAGATAGAGTAATGAAAAAGTTTTTGAAGCACGCATATGCTGGGCTGGCAAGCGCCGCTTTGCTAGCGTCCGCGACGGCTGCACAAGCAGCTGATAGCGTAAATGTGGCTTTCTTTTTGGAGTGGGCTACCCCTAACCAGATTGCAAAGGTAGATAAAGCCTATGATGCCGCAATGGGCGTCGATGTAAATTGGACAGACTTTTCAACAGGTGTCGGGATGACCGAAGCCATGTTGGCTGGTGATATCGATATTGCCTATTCACAAGGTCTGGCACCGTTCGTAACAGCTATCCAGCAGGGTGCTCCTTTGAAAATGGTGGCAATCGCTGTGGTTTACGAAGCTAATGACTGTTTCGTGCGTGGCGATTTAGGTATTACTTCAGCTAACGCAACCGAGCTAGAGGGCAAAACAGTTGCTGTGCCTCTAAATACAATGGCTGACTTCTCTTTCAGAAAGCAGATGGCTGCGCTGAACGTAGATACCTCAACCATGACAATTGTTGATCAGGCGCCGCCTGATGGTGCTGCGTCACTAACAGATGGTTCTGTTGATATGGCTTGTATTTTCGGTGGTGCTTCTGCGAAAATCGCTGGTGAAGCTGGTGCGCCTATCATGTCATCACAGGAAAAGAAGGATGCTGGTATCGGTTCTTTTGATGTGATTTCGGTTACTGAAAAATTTGCTTCAGAAAACCCTGGTCTGCTGAAAACCTTCCTTGAGGTAACAGATGAAGCTAATGCTGCATGGACAGGTTCTGATGAGCAAATTTCAAAAGTTGCTGCTGACGCAGGGATGGATTTTGCTACAACCAAGAACCAAATGTCTGGCTTTATCTTCCCATCAGTTGAAGAACAGCAGGCTAATTATTTCGGTAACTCTGGTGTCGCCGCTTCTGCAGCTGAATCACTTGGTGCGGTTTTCGTGAAAACCAACATTTCTAACTACAAGGGTGCTGTTGCTGCAACAATTGACGGCTCTTTCCTAGAGTAGGAAGTTTTGAAAATTCCCATAATTTAGGTTATGGGTAATAAAGGTATAAGCAAGACCCTTACGCACATAAGGGTCTTGTTTAACGTCTGACATTAATTCAGAGCTGCAAATGACTGATCTATTGTGTAAAAACCTGTCTATGACTTTTACCAATCCAGCAAATGGAGCGATGGTAGAGGCCTTAAAAGATATCAATTTTACGTTAAAAAAAGGTGAGCTTTTATCCGTTCTTGGACCTTCTGGTTGTGGAAAAACTACCTTGCTTAATATGATTGCAGGGTTTCTGAATCCTACTTCTGGCCAGCTTTCCCTTGGCGATAAGCAGATAGAGGGGCCAGGGGTTGAGCGCGGCATGGTGTTTCAGCAAGGCGCATTATTTGAATGGTTGCCGGTATCGAAAAACGTAGATTTTGGCTTGCGGATGAAAAATTTAACCCCCGCTGACAGTGAAAAACTTGTCGAAAAATGGCTGGATATTGTTGGTTTAACAGGGTTTGGGGATACACCTACCTATCAGCTATCAGGCGGGATGCAGCAACGGGTTGCCTTAGCGCGTTGCCTTGTAAATGATCCAGAACTTATTTTGATGGATGAGCCTTTGGGCGCGCTTGATGCGCTGACTAGAGAAAAAATGCAGTCGCTAATATTAGAGCTGTGGAAAGAAACTGGAAAAACTATCATCATTATCACCCATTCTGTCGAAGAAGCCCTGTTACTGGGGGAGCGGTTATTTGTGATGGCACCGCGTCCGGGACGGATTCACAAAGAATATAATCTGCCCTTTGCAGAGCGCGGCTTAAAGGAAAGTTTGCGGGATATCAAACAACAATCTGATTTCGGAAGCGTTAGAGAAGAAATTCTAACAATGATTTGGGATATGGAAGAGGAGATCATGGGCAATGTCTGAGTTCTTATCTACCCACCGCGCTGATGTAGCGGCACTCCTTATTATCATTCTGACGGGGCTGTTTGTCTGGTCAATTTATTATGGGTTACGGCGTACGCGTAAACTCGATAGTGAACAGGTATTTGGCGATCCAGAACGCACGCTAGGTGGCTGGTTCTGGGCGGTTTGCGGTGTATCTAGCCTGCTTCTGGTATGGTTTTACTTCTCTTGGGGAACGGCGCGCGCTTTCTTTCCAAGTGCTGCGAACGAAATGTGTCAGGTAGCTAAGATCGATGAAGCTCTATCGCCGATAACAGCTAAATTGCCTTATGGTGATCGCTATTATAAATCGACCGAATTGTTGGTGCGTAATGGCCAACAATTGGCTGCGTTGGAAGCGCAGATGCCAGCAGGTGTCTATTCAAGTGCAGAACAGAAAAAGCTGTTTTCTATTCTTGATCGCAACCAACAACTCCTAACTATTTATTCTGACAGCGCCCAGCAAAGCCCATCTACAGGCGCTGATCTGGACGCAATTCATCTTCGCCTTCAGGGGCTAAGCGAGGCTATTGACGCAGGTTATGCCGGGTTGATGCCAACTGCTGAAGCACTGGCACAGCCGCGTTGGGGGGTTACTGATAGCGAAATCCCTATGCTGCCTTTAACGCCAAGAGGGGTTTTATTTGATAATGTGGCTGAGCAATCTAAAGAAATTGCCAAAGATTTCGTTAAGGTGCGCAATCTGCCAGAAGCTGCAAAAATAATTATTTCAGGTGTAAAGAGCGATATTACTAGCCTGAAAGAAGCGGATAAAAATTACAGCGGTAGTGAGGCAGATTTAGCCAGCCGGAAGGCTTATCTTAAAGCTGTGGAGCGTATTTTTAAACGTTTAGATGATGGCGCTATTTTCCCTGCCGCTGCAATGATGCAAATCAATCTAGATATCCTCCAGATTCAAGATAGTGTAAAAAGCCAAACAAAGGGTCTACGCCTTGTGGATGCGCTGTTTTTGCCTGGTGAGGGGGTTGTAAAATCGCGGACGCTTTGTGTGGAGCAGGGGTCTAGTCGTTGGCTTCCTAAACCTACAGATGTAGTTGCAAAATTTGCCCGCCTCGCCAATCCAAATCTTGAAGATGGTGGCGGGTATAAAGGCACAGTTCTATTCTGGTGGAAATGGCTGGAAATTGCAGATGTTATTGCCTTTTTAATTCCCGATGGGGTAGTGGATATGCTGCCCGGTGATTATGGCATTCATAATGATAATGGAGAATTTGTTAAAACCTATAAAGATCACTTACTCGCTGTTGCGCAGGGCGATGTGTATTTAGGCGTGGTACCCATGCTGGATGGGCATATTTGGGATTCGGTGTTCCGGGTTATTGTCGCTATGGGATTTGGTATTGCCTTAGGTGTGCCACTTGGCATCTATATGGGCGTATCGCGCTTTTTCAAGTCCTTTTTTGACCCTCTTATTGAATTGTACCGCCCGGTACCACCATTAGCATGGGCGCCGTTGATTCTGACCATTTTTGGGATTCAGGATGACGGTAAAATCTTTCTGTTATTTATGGTAGCCTTTGCCATTATGGTGATATCAGCACGCACAGGCGCCTCTGGGACACAGCTCTCAAAGATACGTGCCTCACACTCGCTAGGCGCAACTAATAAGCAGATCATCCGCTATGTTATTTTACCAAACGCCTTGCCGGAAATCCTAACCGGCATCCGGATTTCTATCGGTGTGTGCTGGGGAACTTTGGTCGCCGCAGAAATGTTAGCAGGGACGACTGGTATCGGCTTTATTGAAAATGTAGCACGTACAGTCTCAGACTATGAGCTAATCTGGGTAACAATCTTGATTATGGGCTTACTAGGCTTGTTATTTGATATAGCAATGCGGTTTACGATTTCGGTGCTGATACCATGGCGCGGTAAGGGCTAGAGCAGGTTTTACCGTCTCTGCAACCAGCGTTAAATATGCTCTATCAGCGATAAATATATCCTGTTGTTTTGTAGCTGAAAACACTTGACCTTATGCAAGCCTGCGCACAAGGTTGGCTATAGAATAAAAAAAGTTGGTTTCATTCTTAGCTGGGGATTAGGTATGGATGATCACTCACCTGACGCGGTTGGAGGTCAGCAATCCGGGTCTAGAAGAAGCGGCGGACGCAGTGCAAGACATAGGGTTCGTAATGCGCCGTTAGCAAAAGAAATTCAACCTGTTCACCCTGGTCTTATTGGGGGGCAATATCGGCCTTTAACGCCATCTGATGTTTCCCGAATTGAGCAAACAATCTATCAGCTCCTGAGCGAGATAGGCCTATCACAAGCACCAGAAAGCGGTATTGAATATATGACACGGGCTGGCGCTACTCTAGGCGATGATGGCCGTGTACGCTTCTCTCAATCACTTGTTGAAGATACGCTAGCGGGAGCGGCGCGCAGTTTGACCTTGCATGCTAGAGACCCGCAATATGATTTGCATTTATCTGGTTCGCGCGTGCATTACGGCACAGCAGGGGCGGCAGTACATATTGTGGATGTAGAAGGGCATTGCTACCGCGAATCCCATTTGCGTGATATTTATGATGCGGCGCGGATTGTTCAACAAATGGATAATATTCACTTCTTTCAGCGTCCTATGGTCGCTCGTGATATCGATAATCCCTGTGATTTGGACGTAAACACGCTCTATGCATGTCTGAAAGGGACGAGCAAGCATGTAGGGACTAGCTTTACAGAAGCTGATTTTCTTACCCCCTCTATGGCGCTTTTGCATGATATAGCTGGCGGCGAGGCAGCGTGGCGCGCCAGGCCCTTTGTTTCTAATTCAAACTGTTTTGTTGTACCGCCTTTGCGGTTTGCCACTGAATCTTGTCTTGTGATGGAAGCAGCTGTCCGTGCAGGCATGCCGGTATTGTTGCTATCTGCTGGGCAAGCTGGGGCTACGGCACCGGCTTCTATTGCAGGGGCAATTGCCCAAGCATTAGCCGAAGTGCTGGCGGGGCTAATTTATGTAAATGCCATGTCGCCGGGGCATCCGACGATTGCTGGAACTTGGCCGTTCGTATCTGATTTACGCACAGGGGCAATGTCTGGTGGTTCTGGAGAGCAGGGGCTGCTAACCGCAGCTTGTGCGCAGATGCTTCAGCATTTTGGCCTGCCTGGTGGTGCTGCCTCTGGTATGGCAGATGCAAAAATGCCAGATGCGCAATCTGGTTATGAGAAAGGGTCAACAGCGGTTATGGCAGGGCTTGCTGGCCTGAATATGGTTTATGAGGCGGCTGGCATGCATGCCTCTTTGCTGGGCTTCTGCCTTGAATCTCTGGTGATAGATAATGATATGCTGGGCCAGTGCTTGCGATGTGTTCGCGGAATAGAGGTTACAGACGAAATGCTGGATATATCTGTGTTCAGGGATGTTTGTCTTGATGGGCCTGGGCATTATCTAGGTCATAGTCAGACACTATCTTTGATGCAGTCTGAATATATCTATCCTGCTGTTTCCGACCGTTCTAGCCCAAAAGAATGGGAAGAGCTTGGCAAGCCAATATTAGTTAAACAAGCGTCTGAAAAGGTGCAGGCGATCTTGCAGAATGACACAAAAGGCCGCTTTGATGAAGACCTTGATGCTCAGTTACGTGCAGCTCATAATATTTTATTGCCAAGCTAGGATTTGTGGAGCTAGGGTGGCAAGCTAGGATTTGTGGAGCTAGGATTTGCGGAGCTTTGGCATCAAATAGAGAGAGTGGTTCTCGTAAACAGGGCTTGGCAGTCGGACTGAAATCCGCTATCAAAACGAGGTATTATTTGAATTCACTTCGGGGGATAAATTCATGGATCCAACAATAGGACTTTTTCTGGTTATCGGCTTTCCAACCCTGCTTTGCATCGGCATCTGGGCGTTTGGAAAATTCTCTAAAGAGCCTGAATAAGCCAGCGCTACATAGCATTTAAAAAAAAGCCGTGTGCCTATCGCTCACGGCTTTTTCGTTGTGTTGGTTAAACAGATTTAAAAGCAGTGGCAGTTGAAAAAGCCAGCAACACACATTGATGCCGGTTTTTAATATCCCGGACAGGTGTCAGAGGAGAGATGCTATCTGGGTTTATGCCAGTATCTAATCCTATCTCTTCTGTTTTTCCGGACAGCCAATTTGCAAGCTCATCATGCAGAACAGCCAGTTCTGATAGTGACCTTCCCGTAACGCTTTGCATCCACAAACCAGCGCCAGCCTCACAAAGAGCGCAGCCCTTAACCTCAACGGTGCAGGCGGTAATCACATCCTCTGCAATGGTGAGGCGTGCAGTAACCTTATCGCCGCAAACAGGGTTATTAACTACTGCCTGATGAGTAGCAGAACCGAGAGTTGGGATATCGCGCGCGATTTTAGCTAAAGCTAAAAGCTGTGTTTGATAGAGGCTCTCCAAAGTTTAAGCTCCCTAGCGAAACACCTTAAATATTATGCAGTTTTAGGAAATATTATGCGGTTTTAGGTGCGTGCGCTGAAAAGAAGGCTATTCAAGAAATAGCAGCATGTAAATTGCACCACATGCAAGAGCATAGGTTAGCAATACCGCCCAATGCAGACTATGATATTCGTTTTCTTCTGGAACGCCAGCTGGAAGATCTTTATCCGATGCCATTTTTACCCCCGTTAGAATCAGACTTTTCTCTCTTTAAGACATAACGAAAAGACGCGCGGCTGACAAGTATTGTGCCAGCCGCACGCTAAGATTAGTTTATTTTTTTCACGCCAATTACTTTTGCAACAGCAATCGATACGAACACGGCGCCAAACGAGAAAAGGGCGCCCATCTTGGCCGAATCTAAAACACCGCTTTCAGGCGTAAAGGCTACAGCCGCGATGAACAACGATACCGTAAATCCAATTGCCGCGACAAAGCCGATAATAAGCAAGTCAATCACCCGCATCCCTTCTGGCAAGCCAAGGCGCATAGGGTTAGCCGCAAGCCAGCCAAAGAACAGGATACCCAAAGGCTTGCCAACAAGAAGACCGATAAGAACCAGCCAGGTTGCATCCCCTATCGCTGAGAACACTACGCCTGCATTGGCAAAACCAAACAGAAGTAGAATAAACTCAACCGGCATTTTCAAGCTATGTTCGGTATCATTGAGCAAGTCATGTTCATATTTTTCCTGCTCGCCAAAAATACCGAAATCATGGTCTGCATGAGGCAGGGTTACAACAATTGGCAGCAAGCCAAGTGCGGGGTGAATTCCTGCTTCTTGAAAGCCATACCAGCTTGCCATACCCGCGATAGCATATGGCCAAACACCAAACCGGGCGCGTACCTTGTGGCTAACTGGACGCGCTGCATCACCATTATCCAATTTCCGCGGCAAGTAATTAAACAGACCGTAAACAGCCAATGCGGCACCAAATGATAGCAGTAACCATTCCAGATTAAGCGCCCCTTGCGGATAGAAAATAGCCAAAATGATAAGGCCAGCCGCATCATCAGCAATCGCCAGCAATAGCAAAAATCCAACAGCTGGATGCCGGGCACCAAAAATAATCCGACCCACAAGATAGGAAAAAGCAATATCGGTGGCGATAGGGATAGCCCAGCCATTTGATAAAATGGCCAGTTTGCCTACCATATAGGCGCCTAACAGATAAACGCCTGCAGGGCCAATAATACCGCCAGCGGTGGCTATGAGCGGCGTTAATGCCTTTTTACCGCGAAGCGAGCCATCTTTTAGGGCTATTGCTTCCCAGACTTCTTTACCAGCCATGGCAAAGAACAGTGCCATCAAAACATCATTGACCAGATAGTGCAAAGTCAGGGTTCTATGCCCATCATGCAAATGCCCAACTGGCGAATGATCTAAAATCACCCATTCCACAATATGGTGATAACTATCATAGTGAATATTTGCCCAAATTAGTGCTGATAAAGCACCAATAATCAGCAAAACTGAATATTCCTGGATAAAATTCCAGACCGTATTGTTATTAGTTGACATGATTTTTCCTGACTTTCTTTGTTTACGCTATCTTAAGGCTCTATAAGGCAGAAAACCACTTTCCCCCCTTTTGTGGTAACCTGCCCATAATGCCAAAAATTTTGGGGATTTCAATATATACTGGTCTTTTTTAGCTTTTATTTTATAACCAGAATATGATGGTTCGATTTTTAGGTTCAGATATTTTTAGAGGTTCGGTATACGGGCAGGGTCATCCATTGAATATTGCCCGCGTCTGGCCGGTTATCGATATCTGCCGCGCGCTAGGCTGGTTAGAGGCTGATGAGTATCAGCAAGTAGCACCAGCAACGCCCGAAGAATTACAGCTTTTTCATACTTTTGATTATGTTGCAGCTTTATTGGAGGCTGAGAAATATCAGCAATTAAGTGACAAGAAGATGCAACGCCATCGCATCGGCCTTGATAATAATCCAATATTTGCCCAAGTTTATAGCCGCCCTGCAACGGCGGCAGCGGCAAGCATGCAAGGGGCTAAAACTCTGCTTTCAGGTGAAGCACAAATCATTTTCAATCCCTCAGGTGGCACGCATCACGGGATGCCAGATAGGGCAAATGGGTTTTGTTTCGTGAATGACCCAGCGCTCGCAATTCTGAGCCTGTTAGAAGGCGGGGCCGGGCGTATCGCTTATATTGATATAGACGCCCATCACGCGGACGGGGTGGAGGCGCATTTATCTGGCTTGCCGCAAGTTCGCCTCTGGTCGGTGCATGAGGAAAATCGTTGGCCGCGAACAGGCAAGGCTGGAGATGTTGGCGATGGGAATGCGCGAAATTATACGCTTGCCAGAGGTGCAGATGATACAGCATTGCTGGAGATCATTAATCAGCATATTGTTCCTGAAGTTTCAGACTTTGTTCCTGAATTTATAATTCTGCAGGCAGGATGTGATGGGCTAGCAGATGACCCGCAATCAGGGCTTTGTTACAGTAATCAAGGTTATTGGCAGGCCGTTGAACAGATACTGGCCTTGAAGTGTCCATCAATGATATTGGGCGGTGGCGGCTATAATCCTTATACTACGGCGCGTGCTTGGGCAGGTATCTGGGGGCTCATAAAGGGGGAAAACCCTTATGAAACAAGGGCGAATGCAGATGTCCAGCATATTTTATCTAGTCTTGAATGGCGGCACCGACGCGCCCAAAACCGCCCGGCACATTGGACAGAGCAGCTTTTTGATGAAACGGGTTAGACCACAAAACCTGCAAGCTATTTGCACCCTTTTTATAGCAATGGGACTCTTTTTCTTCAGCTTAGGGGGAGGCGTGCCTGAGGCTAGGGCATCTCAGAAATTGGCAATTATCGATGCTGGCATCACAACAAATACAGGTGCAACGCGGCTGTTTAAACTAGAGCTTGCTGAAACCCCGGCACAGCGCACCAAGGGCTTGATGGGGCGCAAAACGCTGGCAGATAATGGTGGCATGCTGTTTGTTTGGCCCCAAAGTGCGTTGCGTCTATTCTGGATGAAAAATACGCTGCTTTCCCTTGATATTCTGTTTTTTAACGTCAGCGGCGAGCTTGTTTATATGCATCAAGCAGCAAAACCCTTTTCCCTAGAAACCATATCCTCCATAGAACCGGCAAAATATGTGGTCGAGATTAAGGCCGGAACTGCCAAGCTGCTGGGTATTGATAGTGATGCAAAGCTGATACTAAAACAGCCCCTGCCACCGGCGCGCTAGTCCCGCCCTTTTAATAGGGGGTGAAATTTTTGATTGTAGGTGCAATTAGGACTTGATATCGCCCCTTATGTGGGTGTAAACAAGCGCAGTCGGAGTGTAGCGCAGCCTGGTAGCGCATCTGGTTTGGGACCAGAGGGCCGGGAGTTCGAATCTCTCCACTCCGACCATTTCCTCCCCCATATATTATGATACCGCACCTTTCGTTTTAGGTAGGGGTCGATGTTATCATTACCTGATTTTATTTTATATCTTCTTTATCTTATATCCCCGCATCCTGTATCTTGCGGCGAATGTTTGTGGCGGCGCGTTGGCAATTTTCTGGCTATAATCTCTTGTATCTTTAACGCTATCTCTGATAAATTGGGGGCGCAAGGGATTAGGGCGCAGAAGATGTGCTGTAATTTGGTTAAGTGGGGAGAAGAAGTAATGGTTAAAGCCAAGATTTATCAGCCAGCTAAAACCGCGATGCAATCAGGGCGCGGCAAAACAAAGGGTTGGGTTGTTGAATATCCGCGCAGCAGTAAGGTTTGCCCCGATGCGCTGATGGGCTGGCAGTCTTCTGCCGATACGGCCCGCCAGATAAAATTACGCTTTCCCACCCAGCAAGCCGCTATCGCCTATTGCGAAGAGCATAAGATTGATTTCTCGCTCGCGGCGACGCAAAAGCGCAAATTGCGGGTGAAGGCCTATGCCGATAACTTCGCTTATGGCCGTGTGGGCAGCTGGACGCATTAAAAAAAGCCTCTCAATAAAGCAAGTCTTGTTAATTATGACAGTGCATATCGCAAGCCGCGTTAAAAGGGCTTGTTATTTTTAGCATGAAATGTCAAAAGAGGCTGGAAAGCCACAGAGGCTCCGTAGCTCAACTGGATAGAGCAGCTGACTTCTAATCAGCAGGTTGGGGGTTCGAGTCCTCCCGGAGTCGCCATTTATACCCAAATTTTTGACGTGCATCTCCTTTGCGTAATACCAAGGTTACTCGGCTCTTTTTCGCACAAATAAATTAGCCGCTCATGCTTTGGACAAAACGCTAAATCCTGTTATAAAAGGGGGGCGTTTATGGCTCCGTAGCTCATCAGGATAGAGCGCGAGATTCCTAATCTCGAGGCAACAGGTTCGAGTCCTGTCGGGGTCACCATACTCCCTGTGACCACTTCCCCCGGTTACCACTTCCCCTGTGCAAATAATTCATGCCAATAATCCCCCAGCTTAAATCCCCCAGCCTAAATCCAGCTTGCGCCGCCATCCATATCTATCACCGTGCCGGACAGGTATTTTACCTCATCTGAACAGCATAGGGCGGCAAGGGCGGCAACCTCATCAGCTGATTTCAGGCGGCCAAAGGGCAGGCTGTCAGTATCCAGCATTTCTTGCCATCTATCCGCATCGCCAAACTTGGCCTCAGCACGCTGTCTATACAGGCTACGCACACGGTCAGTATCGGTCGCGCTAGGGTTAATGCCGAAAACGCGCACATCATGTTTTTGCATTTCTGCACCCAAAGCCTTGGTGAAGGCGATAAGGGCGGCATTTCCGGCTGACCCACAAATATAATCGGGGCGCAAATCGACGCCAGCTATGCCGATAATATTCACGATAATTCCACTTTTTGCCGCGCGCATCATCTGGCCATAAAGCTGGCAAAGATGGATATAGCCGAACACCTTTAGCTCCCAGCTATCGCGCCATTCTTCCATGACCATATCAAACAGGCCGCCGCCGCGAATTGCGCCTGCATTATTCACCAATATATCGATAGTGCCGGTTTGGTTGGCACAGGCCTCTCTTGCGCTTTCTAGGGCAAGGTCAGCAGGCAGGCATACTACCTCTGCCGCGCCTTGTGCTTTGCACGCTTCGGCTACTTCTGCTAGCCCGTCAGCTGAGCGTGCCGCAAGGGTAAGCCTGTCGCCCTGTTTGGCAAACGCAAGCGCACACGCACGGCCAATCCCGCGCGACGCGCCGGTAATTAACATATTGCGGGGGGCATTATTGGGGATGGCTGGTTTGCGCATTTTTGGCTCCATTTCAAGCATGCTAACTAACTTCTGATCACGATAACTGCTTCTAGCTTGGCAGAGTTTTAAAAATACTGCACCAGTTTATCGCCAAAAAATGATAGCCCCCAATTGATGATAAAGGATGATGATAGAGGATCATAGATAGAGGGTCATAGAGGATAGCGTATTTTACGAAACGGTACTTTTTTTGAGCGGTAGGGGATTTCAATAATCCACATCGTGGCTGGCACGGCGGCTAATAGCGTGCCTCATTCAGCATCCAATACGCATCGGTGCCTTCCAACTGGTCATTATCCTTTACCAGATCAAAAGGGGTGTAGCCGTCATTGGTTTTAACCTTACCATTTGCCCCAGCCCTCAGCAGGGCTGTAACGGTCTCTGCGTTGCCTGATGCGGCGGCGACATGTAAAGGGGTGTAGCCACCCTCATTTCTGGCTTGAATTCTCGCCCTTGCGTTCAGCAGGGCAGCGACGGTCTCTAAATTGTTTGATGCAGCCGCCCAATGCAACGGAGTATCGCCTTTTTCGTCTCTGGCCTCAATATTTGCCCCAGCCTTTAGCAGGGCGGTGATGCCCTCAGCATTGCCCAATGTGGTGGCATCATGCAGAGAGGTGTCGCCTGCTTTGATTTCTTGCCTCAATATCTGCCCCTTTCGCTATTTCTTCCTGTATGTCCTTAGCAGTGGCGGTTTTCATAAAGCTTAGATTACACAGCCGCATACAGTCGCCAGCATTGGTGGGGATAGAAAAAAATGCCAACAGAATGAGGATAAAAATCGGGGCGGTAAATTTGCGGTTGTGTGTCATGGCCTAGCCTTGCTGAACAGGGGTGTTTGACTGGCTAGACTAATGTCATTAACGATTTTACCAAACCCTGCTTGGCAGAGTTTTAAAAATACCGCACTATAATATCCGTATCGCAAAGAGCAGCATTCCTTAGTTGCTAAGATTGCAAAGGTTGTTTTTAGTAAAGCAGGTGAAAATCGACCGCTAGCCGCCCTTTTTTATCGTAAATATAGCCGGCCTTCAAACCTTGCATCTGCGCGGGGCGCGCCCTATCTATCTAAATGTTGCACTAATATAAGGGAATGCCATGTCTATCCGCCCAATTAAATCCAGCAGCGAAGCCAAACCCACTATGGAAGGGGCAGGGGTGCATCTGCACCGCGTTTTCGGCTTTGGGGATACCTCTGATTTTGATCCGTTTTTAATGATGGATGATTTCCGCAATGATGACCCCCAGAAATATGCTAGCGGTTTTCCGTGGCATCCGCATCGCGGCATTGAAACTATTACCTATGTGCTAAAAGGGCAGGTTGAGCATGCAGATTCGCTAGGCAATCGCGGCGTTTTGAGCGATGGCGATGTGCAATGGATGACAGCTGGTTCAGGCATTATCCATCAAGAAATGCCTGAAGGGAATGCGCAAGGCCAGATGCATGGTTTTCAGCTATGGGCTAATCTGCCGCGCGACCAGAAAATGTGCACCCCCCGCTATCAGGATATTAAAGCCCCCGATATTAACAGCCTGACAGATGATGATGGCACACATATTCGTGTGATTGCAGGCGATTATCGCGGCTATCGTGGCCCTGTGGACGGGATTGATACTGACCCTGCCTATCTGGATGTGTCTATGATGCCGAATGTAACTAAGCGGTTTCCATTTGATACGCGCCGTCAGGGTTTTGCTTATATTTTTGAAGGTTCCGCCAATTTTGGCAATGCATCTGCACCTTTTGGGGTAAATGTTGAAAAGGAATTTGCTGGAGAAGAGCTTAAAATACGCGACCAGTCTGGCAATCGTACCCTGGTTGTGTTTGGGGCTGGTGATGAGGTAGAAGTAACCGCTGGTGAGTTTGGCGTGCGTTTCTTGCTTATCTCTGGTGCGCCTCTGCGGGAGCCTGTCGCATGGCATGGCCCTATTGTCATGAATAGCCGCGAGGAGCTTCAAACAGCTTTTCGAGAATTAAATAGTGGTGATTTTGTTAAAACCGGAGCCGAAGGTTGGGTGGGCACTCCCCGAAAATAACGCCCTATTACTCAAAATGGTTGCTAAAATCATTACTGAAAATTTATTAAATCCGTCTGTTTTCAGGCGGGTTTTTTAATTGTTTCAGGATTCAATATTGGCATAAATCTACTGGAAAATATAAATTATTTTTTTTATAAAAAGATTTAATTAAACGTTTTAAGCATATGAAAAAAAACAGTAAAAATGTATTATAAATTTATGTATTCAAGGTATTTTTTATAAAAGATATCTCTAATTCTCCTCCTTCTCAACCCATTAAAAGAAGCGGCGGTACGGCAGGCAGTCTATCTTTTTTAGCCCAAATTTCTTTATTTCCTACCCACGTAAATAGAACAGATACAGGCCGTTTGCATTGGTGACTAAACACCTTTGAAAGTTCTATATTATGGTTTTTGTATCTACAAATGGTGGGGCATTGACTGCCCGCTATCATGCTAGATTAACTGGCGCAAACTCTAGTAAAGCCGTGCAGATGCTTGCTTCTGGTGCGCGCATAAATGGGGCGGGCGATGATGCAGCTGGCTTAGCTGTAGCCTCTAAAATGAAAAGCCAGTTACGCGGCCTACACGCTGCAATGCTGAACACCTCGCAAGGGATTTCCCTGTTACAAACCGCAGCAGAGGGGATGCAGACAGCTGAAAAGCTGGTTCAGCGTATCCGCGAGCTTGCCGTGCAATCCCATAATGGCACCTATACAGATAATGACCGGATGAATTTGCAGTTTGAAGCAGATAGCCTTTTGAACCAACTGACGCAAAATGTAGAGGGTACAAAATTTAATGATATAAATTTAATCGATGGAAGCTATGAGCGTTTTATGCGTGTGGGCAATGCTAATTCTGACGTGGTACGGGTTGCGATTGATGGGGTAGGTATCAAGACCTCTATTAAAGGAGATAGTCTTGCTTCTGGCACTTCAACTAAGGTTTTAGTGCCATCCTCTCAGAGTTCAGGTACTTCATCTGTTAATTTCCCGCAAACAAGCTTTGCTGCCTCCGGAACGAGCGAGCTTATCTATAAAGCCACATCAACAGCGAGTGGGGTTTCTGTAGATGGAAGTGATAATACCCCAGCCCTACTAGCATCAACAGAAGTTTCAGTAGCTGCGAGTAGCCATGCTTCAGGGACCACAAGCGTTGTTGTTCCCGCTACTGCTGCCACAACTGGAACTTCTATACCAGATAGACAAAACCCAACCGATGCAGTGATTAGCGAGGCGTCACAGTTTGTCGCGCAAGGTTTTCAAAATGGGGACTTTTCTGCCACAAACTTTACCCAGCAAACAACTCCTGAGGGGCATATAATTTCTCTTGAGGGATGGGATGTTCATCTCAAGACTGTGGAGCTTGATGGAGATCCCTTTCAAATAGGCGACTTTCAAGTTCCTTTTGACAACACAAGAGACAGTCGTGCTGTTGAACGATCATATCAACCTTTTCGACCTAATGAGCCAAACTTAATAGAAGATAAGTTGCAGAATGCCACTAGGGGCGCACATTGGGATGTTCAAAACGGTGAACTTTTACTCAGCCATGATGGTAATATTAATGGCTACAAGTTTGCGTTAACACGAGGACCATACGTTATATCTACTGCGGATGTGAATCTAGAAACTGGAGATGATGTTTCTTTTGAATGGTTTGGCGAAGCTGGCGGTGATGCTTTTGATGCATATGGCTATCTTTTGAACATGGCTGATGGTTCGACGGTCGAACTTTTGAATGTAACTGGTGTGACACCAGCAAAAACTGAGAGTGGTAAATCTACTCTTGAATTACTAAATGAAGGACATGCTTGGACAAATGGGCGTCAGATTAGTGCTGATGGCTGGGTTTCAGTCAATTCTGTTGTGCCACAGGATGGAAATTACCGTTTCGTGTTTATTGCGGGTTCTTTTGATGGGACTGGTGGGCGCATTCATGGAAATGGCCTTAGCATTAGAAATGTTGATGTCACAAAAGTAAACGGTTTGGGGCCTAATGAAACATTAGGTATCGCTAGTGTTGAGGTGAGGCAATCAGACGATGTTCGCATTGATAGTGGCTTGCTGGCAAGCATGCAGAATGTTGTCAGCAGCGATCCAGGTGGCAGTTTTAGCTTATTAACGGATACCGCAGATCACACACAATTTACAGCTGACCCCGTAACAGGAAATATTCGTGCTAACCAGCCGCTCCTGATAAACAGCCAAGAGGTTTACACGCTAAATTTGCGTTATGATGGTCCAAATGGCTTCCAGCACACAGAAACCATTACTATTACCCTGACA
>JADHLI010000005.1 GCA_016780775.1 Alphaproteobacteria bacterium
TAGCAGCTGTCATTGTCCCAACATCAGAGATAAATGCACTGCCAGAAGCAGAAAAACTTGCCCAAATAAAACAAGCAGTGAGCCGTGCAAATAGTGCGTTAGCGGCGTTCGAAAGGGTGCGAAAATTCATTCTGCATGATGAAGAATTTACAATAGAAAACAACCAATTAACCCCAACACTTAAGGTGCGGCGCCATATAGTATTTTCCCTTTATCAAGCCAAGCTTGATGCGCTTTATCGTTAAGGAGGGTGCTGAAGTTTCTCTATGGAGAGAATAGGCGTCCCAGCGCCTTACGTTATCAGCTAGGAAAGACCGCTCACACCTGCTTTTGCATTTTGCTGAGATAAAAGATGGCTCCCCGGGACGGATTCGAACCGCCGGCCAAGCGATTAACAGTCGCTTGCTCTACCGCTGAGCTACCGGGGAACAGTGCTCACGACTTGGACGGTTATACATTATCATCGCTAAGATGCAAGCGCCTTTTTATCAAAAGGGTATGGTTTTTATCTAGCTTAGCTTATCGCGGCTTAAGGGCTAGGACGGCGTCTGCTGTCTGAGCAATACTCTGAGGCGCGCAATCTTTTTGTATTAAGGTGGCGCGCTGCTCTCGCTCGTGCCGCCCAACAGAGCTATCATAGGCTGGGTCATAATGATCTGCCAGCAGGGATTTTGCCAATTCTAGCCAGTCTTCTGCATCAAACAAATCTTGCCAGTTTTGCGTAATAGCGGCCCCATGGCGATGGCGCATACCCTTAATCAGCTTAACCATATCGCTTTTATCGGTCAGCAGATGATGATACCCGGCAAGTAGATATTGCGCCCGCGCCGCTATGGGGGCTTCGATAGTAATCATTGGGCTATTGGTCATTAGTTTCCACAAGCAAGATGGCAGTTGCAGATTACCAATGCGAGAGCTTTCAGATTCTACATAAACAGGTTTTGACAGATTAAATTGCCGAACCTTATCTATCAAACTACTTTCGAAAAAACGCTGCGTAGGCTGCGGGCTATCTGGCCAACGCCCTAGCAGAGAACCGCGATGGTGTGCCAGCCCCTCTAGGTCTAAAATCTGGCCACCTTTTTTTGCTATTTCGCCCAGAATATCGGTTTTAGCAGAGCCTGTGCGCCCAGCAATAATGATAAGAGACAGGCCAACAAAATCTGTGTCCAAGCGGTCTAATATATTGCGGCGATAAGCCTTATAGCCACCTTCCAGTAAGTGACATCGCCACCCCACCTCGCTCAAAATATGGGCAAAGGCACGTGAACGCTGCCCGCCACGCCAGCAATGAATAAGCGGCGAGAAATCAGTGGGGTAATCTTGCAAGGCGGTTTGTAAATGCTGTGCAATATTCTGTGATACTAGTGCCGCACCGCGCTTGCGTGCTGCAAAGGGAGAAACCTGTTTATAAAGCGTACCGACTTCCTCACGCTCTGTATCTGACAAGACAGGCATATTCACCGCGCCAACAATATGGTCTTGTGCAAATTCAACCGGTGCGCGCACATCTATCACCAAATCATAGGATTCTGGTTGCCAGTTCTGAGTTGTAATAATGGGCGCGCTCATATCTCTTCTTCAGCTTCTTTTTTAACTGTGATACCCGTTTGAGTTTGGCTTAAACAGCCAATTATTTCTGCTTGAATATAGCCAGCTTCCTGTAATTTACCACAGATTTCATTCGCTTTAGATTTTGGTAGCGCGGCTAGAATTCCGCCTGAGGTTTGCGGGTCAAATAATAGCTCGATTAGCGGCGTATAACCCGCGCCCAATATCGCACCGCCCTGAACATTAATATCTTTGCGATTATGGCTAAACAGGCTGGAACGTATACCGCTTGTGGCCAGCGCCTTTGCCCCTATCAGCAATGGCAGCCTATCCAGCCATATCTTTAGCCCAGTAGCTCCCACGCGCTTGGCTAGATTTAGCCCATGGCGTGCTAACCCAAAACCAGTAACATCTGTCATCATAGCTGATGGGGCTATGCTAGTGATGATATCGGCTGCGCTTGCATTGGATGCCAGCATTGCCGTAAGCGCTGCATCATAGCTATCAGGGGGACAAATACCGCGCATTTCTGCTGCTAGCACAATACCGATACCCATAGGTTTGGTAAGCACCAGCATCACCTCTTCTGCATTTGGTAGGGCAGGA
The DNA here is from genome assembly GCA_016780775.1 of Alphaproteobacteria bacterium. Taxonomy (GTDB): domain Bacteria; phylum Pseudomonadota; class Alphaproteobacteria; order Puniceispirillales; family Puniceispirillaceae; genus JADHLI01. The sequence continues at coordinate 2,158 of JADHLI010000005.1, forward strand.
GAGGGTTTATCAGCCTGCGATATACCCGTAACAGCAAAACCAAGCATAGCTTCACTGCCTACGGTAGTATGTCCGCCTATTAATTGCGTGTGATGCGCAGCAAGCTCTTCTAATGCACCAGATAGCATCAACGCTAGGTCTGATTTCTGCATTTCTGGGCGTGCGCGCTGCAAGGTAACTAACGCTTGAGCGGCAAAGGGTTTATCGCCCGCAACAAATACATCACTTAAGGCATGCAAAACTGCGATACGGCCAAATAAATAGCTATCGGAGATATGCTGAGAGATAAAATCAACAGACTGGCTAAGTTGGACAGCCTTACCGCCATCCTGTGTTAAAGGAAGCCGGCTATAGTCGCTTGTAATATCAGAAGGGGGAAGATAGCGTTCATCAACTCCCTTTTGCTTTGCGCGTTCACAAGCTTGCATTAGCGCATCATTTAAGATGTTTGCCCCAGCTTTTGCCCCGCACCCCGCACATTCAAATAGATCTTGGTCAGGCTGCTTGTTGAGCGTTTTAGCATAGGCTGGCAGGGTTGTTGGTGCGGCTAACATTTCAGGCAAGGTATTAAATTTCTGCATAAAACGCGCATCGATCCAGTTTTTTAAGTGCCACCAGAATGCGCCTTGTGCAACAAAACCACCCCGAAGTGCCAGCGCATTTCTGCCGCCTAGCCCTATAAGTGCCAAGTATCGGCGTTGCGGGGAAAATGATTTTAGCGGGGTCTGTTGAATATAACTGCGCAGATTGGCAGCTAAATAGGAACCAGCACGCACGGCAAAAACACCTGCTTTTTCACGCGGCTCGCCTAGCATGCTGGCCACATCGCCTGCGGCAAAAACATTATCATATTCTATTGTCTGCAACGTAGGGCGCACCGATATATATCCATCTTCACAATGGCTAAGCTTTAAATTTGATACCCAACTCGCTGGGCGAGCTGCCGTAACCACAAAGATATGCGCAGCAGGGATTTTATCGCCTGTCTCTAAAATAATATTATCCGATGTAATTTCTTTGACATTTGATTTGTTGTGGATGGTTATATTTTGGCGCTTAAGGGCTTGCTGCATAAGCTTAGAAGCGCGTTTTGGTGCGGTAGGCAGGACGCGGTCTGAGCGACTAAACAGATGACAGGAAATGTTCTTAGCCCCTAGCTGGTAGTGGTGATAAAGCGATATCGCCAACTCACATCCCGCAGCCCCACCCCCTATAACCGCAAAATCGCCGCGTAGCTCACAAGCATCAGGCATCTTTTCTAAAAAATGGGAAATCGGTTTAACGGTTATGCCATTTTCAGCTGTGCCTTTAATAGCTTCAGGGGCAGGTACAGCCCCGTTATTAAGTGATAATACATCATAATGCAGGTTTAAACCGCCCTCTAAGAGAATGTTTTGTTTGTCAAAATCTATATCAGTAACAGCCCGTCTAATCAGCCGCGCACCGGCAAATCTAGCGAGTTTCAAAAGATTAATATGCATATCCTCCAAGCTATGATGACCTTCAACATAGCCTGGTAGCATACCTGAATAGGGCGCCATCAACACATCTGTAACCAGGGTAAGACGCATCCCTTCAACCGTCTGCATACCAAAGGATTTCAGCACGGCAATCTGCGCATGCCCGCCGCCAATTAAGACAAGATCAATAGCATCTGCTGGCACCTGTTTCATGGGGAGCTGTGTTTCTGCCAGAATTTAAACCATTGCGGCGGCAATACATCTGCAATCAAAATCGCAGCAAATATCAACGCGCAACCTGTCATAGCAGAGACAGTCAAGGTTTGGGACAAGAATAACCAACCTGAGATTGCTGCAAATACTGATTCAAGCGATAGAATAAAAGCAGCGATGGTCGCGCTTGCATACCCTTGCGCTACGAGCTGCAATGTATAAGCAATGCCTACTGAAAATAATCCAGCATAAACCAGTTCTGGGAAAACCGGCAGGAAATCTGTCCATAGTGGCGCTTCAATTACAAGGGTAGGGGGGGCAGCAAATACCACACATAAGATGGATTGCAGGAAAGCTAGCTGAAAAGGTGCTTTTATCTTTTTGGTGACTATCCCGATTAAAACAATATGCCCTGCCCAGAAAAAGGCTCCAATTGTAACTAGAAAATCGCCCCACTGGCTTAGCAAGCTGGTTGACCCAGATAACATCCAAGAACCGCCAACACAAAGCCCTAATGCCAGCCATATGCTGCTGGTAATGACACTGCGGTTAATCATCCAGATCAGCAAGGGTACGGCAGGCACATATAAAGTGGTCAGAAAAGCTGCGTTTGCAACAAGTGTATATTGCAGAGCTGTTTGTTGCAGGCTAATCCCGCCAAACATCATCACACCGAGGCCAAAGGCTTGCAGCATCAGCACATTGTCTTTTCGCATTTCTTGCCAGAGGGAGCAGCTGCGATATTCATATAAAGCAAATGGCAGTACCGCTAGCGCGCCTATCAGGTAACGTGCACCGGTAAAGCCAAACGGGCCGATTGTCTCCATGCCTGTGGTTTGAGCAATAAAGGTTGTGCCCCAAATAAGCGCGGCGATAAGCATTAGCGAATGAGCAGTATGGCGCGACATAGTTTATTTTCTTTTCTAGTAGCTAAATTGGTTTTTGGTTGCATTTCTGCTATCCAGCCCAACACTTTTTTCAGCCCTCTTTATAGGGGGGTTTATAACATTCACAAAATATTTACGTCTTTGAGGGTTAGTGTGGACGCCGCCTTAGGTTTTTTATTGTCTTGGCAATAAAAAGAGAGGTGCGCGGAATATAGATATATGAGCGAAGAGTTACATTAAGTGGCCGGATAATCGCACGATATCCTGTATAAGCTAGTAATAACAGATGCATAAAAGCAAAATAGGTAAACATGGATAATGGGCCAAAATGCTCAATAATATAGCTGGCAATCACAGGTGAGATAATCGCACCTATGCCAAATAAGAAGATAAGCGATGCACTCAGCATCGTCATTTCCTGCTCACTAATCTGATTATTAGCGTGAATAGCAGATAAAGAATAAAGGGGCATCGTGGTTAGGCCAAAAATAAAGACCAGAATAAAGATGGTTTTAATGCCAAAAATTTCGTTCACTTCAATAAGGCTGAAACCGGCAGATATCAAAATAGTCACGCCGCTTAACGCGCCAATAAGCTGGCGCGGGGTTGCACGTTCCGCCATATAGCCTATCGGTAATTGAATAAGCATGCCGGCGATAAGTGGCAGGCTAAGGAAAATACCTATCTGGGTTGGCGTAAAATTAAGTTCATAGGCGAAAAGGGGGCCGATCATCCGCAAAGCAGACCCAGTTGCCCCCACAGTTAGAACGCCTAACGCCGCTAGTGGGGATATTCGAAACGCAAAAAGCACATCAATTTTCTGGGTTTTTGGCATTGCTGGTTGTACTGTTTTGGTTAATCCAAGTGGCATTAGTGACAGACAAATTAAAATCGCTAGCATGCTGTAAGATAAAAAATAGGCCGGTATCAAAACACTGATCATGGCTTGGGCTAAAAGTGCGCCCGTCATATCAATAATCCGGTAAATACCATAATAACGGGCTCTGTTTTTGTTAGTAAGTTTGGCATTGAGCCAGCTTTCAACAGATGTGTAGCTGGTTGCGATAGCCACGCCTGTCATCACCCTGAACAAACACCATGCCCAAAAATAGGGCAGCACAGGATGTAGCAATATTGCAATGATGGATAGGGCGGCCGTAACACAATAGGCTCTTGCATGTCCTACCCGTTTCACCAGAAAAGGTGAGAATAAACATCCCACCAAAAACCCTAGAAAATGCGCGCCGCCAATGACACCGATTTCAGTGTTGGAAAAGCCAAGTTCTATCGCCGATAGGGTGTCGAGCGGCCCCAGTGCAGTTGTTCCCATCTGCATAAACATGATGGTGAATAAAAGTGCTGAGATGGACAGCAATGTTTTCATGAGAGCCGGCGTTAAAAAGAACAGGAAACCAATGAGCTATAGGTTTAAGAACGCGCTTATTTACCAAAAAGGTCAACTGAAAAAATAACGCCCTAGATTGCCCTTATCGTCAAGACTGGTTAAATAATAGGCCATGACTGTAAAACCCTTTGTTAAATGGGTTGGCGGCAAACGTCAGCTTCTTGCTAAAATCACCCCGCTGATACCAGAGGCATTCACCCGCTATGTTGAACCTTTCACAGGTGGAGGTGCTGTCTTTTTCAGTCTTTCGCAGCGTTTGCAAGAAGGACAGGTACCAGCTTGGCTCAATGATATAAATCCAGAATTGGTAAATGCCTATCATGTTGTCAGAGACGCGCCAGACGAGCTGCTAGAAGATTTACGCACCCATATTCATAGCAAAGACTATTTCCTATCCCTTCGCAGTCTGGACAGGCAGGCAGGCGGGCTTTCCAGCCTTAGTCCTATAAAAAGAGCCAGCCGCTTTATCTATCTGAACCGAACCGCCTTTAATGGGATGTACCGTGTGAATGCAAAAGGCCAGTTTAATGTACCCTTTGGGCGTTATAAAAACCCAGCGATTGCAGATGCAGATACCATCCATAGCTGCTCCAAAATGTTGCAGAAGGTAGAGATAAGTTGTAGCGGATTTGAGGGGGTATTACCGCAAACAGGTGCGGGGGATTTTGTCTATCTTGACCCACCTTATATCCCGTTAAACAAGACCAGCTATTTTACCAGCTACAGCGATACTGGATTTGTCCATACTGACCAGATAAAATTAGCAGAATTGATTCGTGACATGGATGAGCGCGGCGTGCGCTTTATTGCCTCAAATGCTTTTGTTCCAGAATTGAGAGATATGTATAGCGGCTTTACTATTTTAGAGGTTAAAGCCACTCGTGCCATAAACGCTAATAAAGATGGACGCCATGCGATATCAGAAGCGCTTATTACCAATATCCTCTAAAATAAAGATCGCTAGAAATAGGTTACCAAAACAGCAAAGGCAGACATTGCCCCTAAAATAGCCAGCCATAATTTGCGCGTTAAAAACATCAATAAAAGGCCGATAGCAAGACAGGCAAGACGATAATTCAAAGGGGTGGTTGAGAGAACACCCGTAGGAAAAACAAGAATACGCATTAGCACAGCTGCGACCATGGCATAAGCAACCGCATTAATCCATTTCATCAATAAGCTATCGGGGCGTATATAATCTGAGAGGATAAGTCCTGAAAAACGCCAGCTAAAGGTCGCAAGGGCTGCTAAAAATATGGTTAGCCAAGTCTCAAATAAGGTATATTCAGCCATCCAACCGACCCTTATCCTCAAAGTGTGCCCTTAGCTGATAAAAGGCAATCGCGCCTGTGCCGCCCAAAAAACCAGCCAGCAAAATGGCCCAATCCCCAGCGGTTGCGTATAAAAATGGACAAACTGCACCACCTAAAACCGCAGCTAAACGGCTAACTGATTGTTGGGCATTCATCAATAACAGCAGAATATAAATTGGCGTGATGAAAATCACCAACCGCAATATTTCAGGTGGCATAACATCATTTAAAAAATAGCCAATAGTGGTGCCAGTCATACCAAAGGCAAAGATGGTTAGCGAAAAAGCCATATAATAAACGCGCAACATGGCGGGATTATAGTCATTCTGCCGATAGCTTATCTGTGCCCAGCTAGTGATGGCTAGTAAATGCATCATCAATGCGCGCTTCCATAGGGGCAAACCAGAATCACGAAGCCGCAGAATATCAGCGCCAGAAATAACCATCAACATCATCCGCATATTGGCCAGCGCGACAGCAACAAACATCAGAAAAAGAGAAGCGCCTGTGGCATAGAGGCTAACAAAGGCTACCTGCCCTGGCATACCCCAGACGCTAAAAGAGGTCAGGAATGTCATCCAGAAATCAAACCCAGCTTCTCTGGCAATGACAGCAAAGCCCATCATTGTGCTGCCAAGCGCGATACCGGGAACGCCGCTTGCATCTATTATCCCTGCAATACGGGCACGCCTCGGAGTGATAGCAGAGATATCAGTCAAAACACAAACAACTCAAAATTGGAGCGACCATTAAACAAAGATGATAATTTTTGAATAATTGGAGGCCCGGACCGGAATTGAACCGATGTACACGGTTTTGCAAACCGCTGCATAACCACTCTGCCACCGGGCCTAAATAAACGAGTAGCAGCATGGATGTACGTCAAACGCTAAAGAAGGTCAACAAACACACCTCAAAAAAGTTATTAAATGCTGGGGAAGGGGAGATAAGACGTCACTTTTTTATGCAATGGCACGCCTTGAATGCATCTTATTTAAATCAGCGTTGAAAGTTAGGTTTGTTCCGCTTATAAAACAAAACAACGGGAAGTTCGCATATTTAAGGGGTGAAGGCATGAACGATATGCATTTTGATGCATTGCGCAAAGCAATGGTAGATAGCCAAATCCGGCCTAATAAAGTGATTGATGACCGCGTCATCTCTGCATTTATGAATGTGCCACGTGAACGCTTTGTTACCAAGAATATGCAGAACCTGGCCTATATTGATGAAGATATTCACCTCAGTGGTGGACGTTTCATTCTCGAAGCGATGGTTATGGCAAGAATGATTCAGGCTCTGGAGCTTAATTCCAGTCAATCTATTATGCTCATTGGCGCTGGCACTGGTTATACAGCCGCCTTACTATCATCGCTGGTAGAATCTGTTATTGCTATTGAAACCCGCGCACAGATGGTTGAAAAAGCCCAACAGCTGGTTGCCGGGCTTGATGTTGGCAATGTTGCTATCATCAAAGCAAGATTACAAGATGGCTACGCCTCAGAAGCACCTTATGATGCTATAATTATCGAAGGCGCAGTGGAACAAATGCCGCAAAGTCTTTTAGAACAGCTTGCAGATGGTGGGCGTCTGGCCGCTATTTGGCGACCAGAAAATTTACAGGTAGGAGAGGCCTGTATTTGGCATAAAACAGGGGATGCCGTTTCCAGAGCACCGCTATTTACCGCACAAGTTCCTGTACTAGATGAATTTAAAGCCAAACCAAAATTCTCTTTTTGATGTATAGTATAGATACGGCTTGCGGCTTTGTTACTTGGTAACATGCGTTACTTCGTTTATATTGCAGTCATCTATCACCAATCATCGGGTTTCAACCATTATGGTAACTTTCACTGCCTGGCTTAACAGGGTTTCACAAAAATATGTGACGGCATCCCTTTATTTAACTGCTTTTATTGCAGTTGGCATTCTAACAACAGAGGTGTCAGCCCAAAATACCCCGAATTCCCAGAATATTAGCGCAGAAGATAGCTTGCGTGCAGGTCTGATGGCCAGTGATATTCTGGAAGCTGAGCGTCAGGCTTTTGTGGTGGCCCGCCAAGCTGTTGCAACCAGCAATGCAAAAAATAATTTAACCGGCAATTTAGCCCTTAGTGGCTCGCACGTGCAAACAGATGCTAAAGATACCGCTGGCGGTTTTACCTCTAGTAATAGCCGTGTTGGCTCAATCACCCTTAAAAAGCAGATATATGATTTTGGTGAGGCAGATACCAGAATGCAAGCTGCCCGGTATGGAATGGATAGCGCACGTGCAGCCTATATGGGTGCAGAACAACAGGTAATTTTAAATATTTTGAGCGCGCATCTTAAGGTGATTACTGCCCAGAAAGCCTTTGATATCCGCACAGCAAACAAAGAACGCTTGCAAGCACAAACACAAGCAGAAAACATTAAGCTGGATGCGGGTACTTCCACCCCAACAAGATTAGCTGAAGCTGAAGCACGTCTTGCGCGCGCGCTTTCAGACGAAATTTTGGCAGAAGCTGACCTCATTTCTGCGCAAGAAGCTTATAATTCGCTGACAGGGCTTAATGATTTTGCTCTGCTACCCTTGAATTTAGATATGGTTACCCTGCCAACATCCATCCAACAAGCTGAACAAATAGCAAGCCGTGAGCATCCCTCTATCCTAGCTGGACTTGCACAGGAAAAACAGGCCGCAATTGAGTTTAAAATCCTGAAAACCAGCCTGTTGCCAAAGGTTAATTTCAGTTTATCAGCTGTTCAAAACGACCAAAAAGGCACCTCGATGGATAAGGATGAGGTTACCACGAAGCTTGAATTTTCTACCCCATTTCTGGTTACAGAAGGGTCGCGAGCGGCAGATAGGCGCGCTGCTGCTGGGCTTAGCCAGACGCGCGCACAGCTGGCAGAGACACGCCGGGTCATTCGCCTTGCGGCGCGCAAAGCCTACCGGGATTATCAGGCCGCTGGTGCCCAGCTAGGCTCGGTGGAAGCAGAGATACGTGCAGCCCGTCTGGTTGCTAGTGGAACAGCAAGCGAGGTTGAATATGGCTTAAAAACCTTTCTTGACCAGCTGGATGCAGAACAATTACTTTCAGACACAGAATTGCGTCTAGTACAAACCCAAGAGGCCATCGTGCTAAATGGCTACCGTTTGTTGCAGGCTACAGGCCAGCTTGCGGTTGAAATGTTTTTACCCGCAGATATCTTGCCTGCTCTTGATTCAATTAATGACCCTGCCAGTCGTTATCCCTTTATCATAGCGATACCGTCTGATAGCAGAGTGCAATAATCCCTCATCTTACTCTGCTTTTTCACTAATATTTAAGGCAGGAAACAAGATGATGCATGGCAGAAAACAAAGCAATATCACAGCCCTTTTAGAATCCATTGAAGGCTTGCATGCATTGGCAACAGATGCCGAAAACCCAAAAGAAACCCCCTCTCTGGTAAAAAATAATGAAGTGGTGAAACTAAAAACCGTTTTTTCTAGTCGCACTAGTGGAAATGCAAGCGATATGTCCTTTGCAACTGTGCCTGAGGCAAAAAGAAGCCCAGCCCTCCATGATGAAACTGATTTTGATGCCAAGCTTGCTAGGCTGATACAAGACGTAGTTGGAAATGAGCCGCAAGCCGCAACACCGCCGCAAACAACCAAAAAATCTGTATCATCCATGCGCGCTGATAGTCGTAAAATACCCTATCTAGAGCCTAGTTCTTCTGATGATGCACGCGATATTCGTGCAGAGATTGACAATCTACTGGCGCCCTATCTGGATAAAACAAAATCCAGACCTGCCCAAAATTCAGCCCCAAACCCAAATCAAAGACAGGCTAAAAGTTCGGCTCAAAAGCAGTCCCAAAGACTAGATCAAGAACCAACCCATAAGCCCCTCCAAAAAGAGACCATCCAAACATCGAATAGCCAGCCAGCAGAAAATTTTATAAATACCGCCTCCGGTAATAAAAATATTCGGGCCTTTTTGAGCCCTGAAGACCTGCAGGAGCTTAATCTTTTCATCAAAGAGGAAATCAAAAAACAGATTTCTGTCTGGATTGCACAAAATATTGACCAGATTATCGAAGATTCCTTGCTTTCAGACAGGCCAGACGCTAGGAATGCATCTGGAGTTACCCGCAAAATGACTAAAAATAGCGGGTAGTAGTAAGACCGCTTTTAGTTGCCTGTCAGGAACCATGCTCGAAAAAAACTTTGATCCAAAATTAAGTGAACGCCACTGGTACGAAAAGAGCGAAACTAGCGGCGTTTTTGCGTGTAATCCTAGCTCTGAGAAGACGCCATATACGATTATGATGCCGCCACCGAATGTGACAGGATCGTTGCATATGGGGCATGCGCTGACCTTTACCCTGCAAGATGTGCTTATTCGCTATCACCGGATGCGCGGTTTTGATGCGCTGTGGCAGCCGGGTATGGATCATGCTGGTATCGCCACACAAATGGTGGTTGAACGCCAGCTAGCAGAACAGAATATTTCACGCCGTGATTTAGGACGCGAAGCCTTTGTTGAAAGAGTATGGGAATGGAAGGCTGAATCTGGCGGCACTATCCTGCATCAGCAAAAACATATTGGGGTTAGCGCAGATTGGGAGCGCAGCCGCTTTACCATGGATGAGGGCCTGTCAAATGCGGTACGCAAAGTGTTTGTGCGTTTGCATAAAGATGGGCTGATTTACCGTGATAAAAGGCTGGTGAACTGGGATCCAAAATTACAGACTGCTATTTCAGATTTAGAGGTAGAACAGCGCGAGGTACAAGGGCGCATGTGGCAGCTGCATTATCCGCTTGCCGATAGTGATGGCGTCATTATTGTAGCTACCACACGTCCTGAGACGATGTTTGGCGATATGGCGGTTGCGGTTCATCCAGAAGATAAGCGATACTCCCATCTAATTGGAAAGCATGTCTGCCTGCCCATTATTGGGCGCGAAATACCGATTATCGCAGACAGCTATTCAGATATGGAAAAAGGTACGGGTGCTGTAAAAATTACGCCTGCCCATGATTTTAATGATTTTGAGGTTGGCAAGCGTCACAATCTAGAGCTGTTGAATATTTTTGACCAACATGCTGCCCTCAATGAAAATGTTCCAGAAGCCTATCAGGGAATGGACAGGTTTGACGCTCGCAAAAAGTTGCTGGATGCACTAGAAGAGCAGGGCGCGCTTGGCGAAATAGAAGAGAATATGCATTCAGTTCCGCATGGTGACCGCTCTGGTGTGCCAATCGAGCCTTGGTTGATGGACCAATGGTATGTGAATGCTGCTGAGCTTGCAAAGCCAGCTATAGAGGCGGTGCGCGATGGCCGTACCCGTTTCGTGCCACAACGCTGGGAAAAAACCTATTTTGACTGGATGGAAAATATTCAGCCCTGGTGTATTTCACGCCAGCTTTGGTGGGGACACCGCGTACCGGTTTGGTATGGGCCTGACGGTACCATCTTTGTTGAGGAAAGCGCAGAAGAAGCCCAAGAAGTAGCCAACGCCCATTATGGTAAAGCCGTCATGCTGACACAAGATGAAGATGTGCTCGATACTTGGTTTTCATCCGCTTTGTGGCCGTTCTCCACCCTTGGATGGCCAGAAGAGCCGGCTGAGTTAAATCGCTATTATCCAGGCAATGTGCTGGTAACTGGTTTTGATATCATCTTCTTTTGGGTTGCCCGGATGATGATGATGGGCATGTATTTTATGGATGGCAAAGTGCCGTTCAAAGATGTTTATATCCATGCGTTGGTTCGCGATGAATTTGGCCAAAAAATGTCTAAATCTAAGGGGAATGTGCTTGATCCACTTGATTTAACAGATAAATATGGTGCGGATGCGTTGCGCTTTACTCTTGTTGCGATGGCAGCGCAAGGACGGGATTTAAAATTATCTGAAACGCGTATTGAATCCTATCGTAACTTCACCACAAAATTATGGAATGCTGCACGTTTTCTTGAAATGAATGGCTGTGTTAGCGATAATGCTGGCCTGCCAGCTTGCCCAGATACAATTTCAGAGCCCGTTAATCGCTGGATTTTGGATGAGCTGAATGCCGCTATTACGAAAACAGAAGAAGCGGTAAATAAATACCGATTTAACGAAGCTGCTGACGCAATTTATCATTTTGTTTGGGACAGGTATTGCGACTGGTATATCGAATTTATCAAGCCAGTTTTAAAAGAATCACAAGAAACGCGTCAGGTAGCTAGCTTTGTCCTAGCGCAGCTTTTGCGGCTGATGAACCCCTTCATGCCCTTTATTACCGAAGAGCTAAACGCCAAATTATTTGGCCATAAAACCATGCTTGCAGGGCTAGAATGGCCCGCTAAAAGCAGATTAGCAGATAGTCAAACGGGGTTGCATTACGTGATTGATATTATCAGTGAAATCAGGACGATACGCGCAGAAATGAATGTGCCATTGAAAGCGGCTCCTGTCCTGAATATCAAAGGGGTGGACACCCAGCAACAAACGGTAATTACCTCTATGCATAGTGCCATTTGCCGGTTAGCACGAGTATCTGATATTGCGATTAACCAAGATGGCTCTTTCGAAAAGGGGACAGCACGAACTAGCCTGCATGGCATGGATATAGGCCTACCACTTGCTGGAATACTTGACTTTGCTGCAGAAAAAGCAAGGCTGGAAAAAGAAATAAAAGCAGGTGAGGGTGAGGTTAAGAAAATCGCCTCGAAGCTTGCTAATGAAGGTTTCCTTGCCAAAGCCCCAGAAGCAGTGGTGCAGGAAAACCGCCGCCGATTAGAAGAAGAACAGACCCGACTGGAGGGGTTGAACACTGCCCACCAGCGTATTCTGGCTGAGATGTAACGCCCTATCAGGAGAAATAGACCGATGAGTGATAAACCTGTTTTTGATAAGTCAAAATTGCCAAGCCGGCATGTATCTGTGGGCCCCAAAAGTGCGCCTCACCGTTCTTATTATTATGCGATGGGGATGACTGAAGAAGAAATAAATCAGCCCCTTATCGGTGTGGCCACCACTTGGAATGAAGCTGCACCATGTAATATTGCGCTTGCCCGTCAAGCCCAAGCTGCCAAGAGGGGGGTGCGTGACCATGCAGGCTCGCCGCGCGAGTTTACCACTATTACCGTGACAGACGGCATTGCTATGGGACATGCGGGTATGAAAGCCTCGCTAGTTAGCCGCGAGGTTATCGCAGATTCGATTGAGCTTACCATGCGTGGTCATTGTTATGATGCGCTGGTTGGGCTGGCAGGGTGTGATAAATCTTTGCCCGGCGTGATGATGTCAATGGCACGCTTGAATGTGCCTTCTGTCTTCATGTATGGCGGCTCTATTCTACCCGGCTCGTTTAAAGGGAATGATGTAACGGTTCAAGATGTCTTTGAAGCGGTTGGTGCGCATGCTGCTGGTAATATGTCAGATGAAGACTTGCATGAGCTAGAATGTGTGGCTTGTCCGTCTGCAGGTTCATGTGGCGGCCAATTCACTGCCAATACGATGGCATGTGTCTCCGAAGCGATTGGCCTTGCCCTGCCAGGCTCTGCTGGCGCTCCAGCTCCGTATGAAAGCCGTGATGAATATGCCTATCATTCTGGCCGTGTCGTGATGGATTTGATCCGTGACAATCTGCGTCCACGCGATATCCTGACCCGCAAAGCATTTGAAAATGCGGCTACAGTAGTTGCGGCATCTGGCGGGTCTACTAATGCAGGTCTGCATCTACCAGCGCTAGCAGCGGAATGCGGTATTGAATTTGATTTGCATGATGTTGCAGAAATTTTCAAACGTACCCCTTATATTGCCGACTTAAAGCCGGGTGGAAAATATGTAGCAAAAGACCTGTTTTCTGTTGGCGGCGTGCCTATCTTGATGAAGGCCCTTATTGAAGGTGGTTTTCTGCATGGAGATTGCATCACGGTAACTGGCAAGACCATTGCTGAAAATTTAGAAGATGTGGTGTTCCCTGAAAATCAGGATGTTGTTTATAAGACCAGCACACCACTTTCACCTACTGGCGGGGTTGTAGGACTTCGCGGAAATCTGGCTCCGGAAGGGGCAATTGTGAAGGTTGCGGGCATGAAAAAACTGCAATTCACAGGCCCTGCGCGCTGTTTTGATTGTGAAGAAGATGCCTTTAAAGCTGTGGAAACACGCGACTATAAAGAAGGGGAAGTTTTGGTTATCCGTTATGAGGGACCTAAGGGCGGACCTGGCATGCGCGAGATGTTAGCGACGACTGCAGCGCTTTATGGTCAGGGCGCTGGTGATACGGTTGCGCTGATAACTGATGGCCGTTTTTCAGGAGCTACACGCGGTTTTTGTATTGGCCATGTTGGTCCAGAAGCAGCTGTTGGTGGGCCTATCGGCCTGTTAAAGGATGGGGATATGATCACCATCAATGCCGAATCTGGGGAAATCAGCGTAGATTTAAGCGAGGATGAGCTTGCAGAACGCCGCAAAAGCTGGAAACCACGTGAGACAGATTATCAGTCTGGCTCAATATGGAAATATGCACAGACCGTTGGGTCGGCAGAAAAAGGCGCGCTTACCCATCCGGGCGGCAAGGCTGAAACGCATACCTATGCTGATATCTAAACAATATTAAAAAACTAAACCTAAAAAGAGCAGGGGCAGTGACCCTGCTTTTTTTTCACCTATCTTGCTCCATCAACCTTTATGAGCACGTTTTTTAAACTCTGAATAATCAAAGCTAAAACGGGTATTTAAGCATAGATATATGAAGGTAGCCTATTAGCGCTTTGCTAAAACAAGCCCCTAGATTGTAATCGGCAATGCTTTAGCCAAAAATGTAGCCTGCATTTTTAAAGCAGGTTATAGCATTTCTACCCAGACAGGCGTGTGGTCAGAGGGGCGTTCCAACCCGCGCGGGGTTTTATCCACACCAGCATTAACTAGCTTATCAGCCGCTTCAGGGGACAACATTAAATGGTCAATGCGGATACCGTTATCGCGCGGCCATGCGCCTGCCTGATAGTCCCAATAGCTATATTGAGCACCAACCGGGTGAATAGCGCGTATAGCATCTGTATAGCCAAGATTAGAAAGTTCAAAAAAAGCAGCACGGCTTTGCGGGTGCCAAAGAGCATCACCTTCCCAAGCTGGTGCATCATAACAATCAATGGCTTGCGGCATCACATTATAATCCCCAGCCAGAATAACAGGCATCTCACTGTCTAACAGAGTTTTAGCATGCGCATTAAGCCGCGCCATCCATTGTAATTTATAGTCAAATTTTGGCCCCGGACAGGGATTGCCATTAGGCAGATAAATAGCCCCTAAACGAAAGCCATTAACGCTAGCTTCAATATAGCGGGACTGCTCATCTTGGGCATCTTCTGGGGTTAAATGAGGCAGACCACGCATAACGTTTGAAATCTCAAAAGGTGAGAGGATAGCTACACCATTATATGTTTTCTGGCCATGACAAACACTATTCCAGCCAATATCTGCAAAAGCCTGATGCGGAAAATTCTCATCACTTAGCTTTAACTCTTGCAGCATCAGACAATCAACTTGCCCAGAACGGCAATAATCCAGAACATGGTCAAGACGCGCCTTCAGGGAATTTACGTTCCAGCTCGCAATGCGCATAAAACCTATCCTTTAGATGGAAAAAGAAGTGCCGCAACCGCAAGAGGCGGTAGCGTTGGGGTTTTCAACCTTAAAATAGGAGCCAACCAATTCTTCGACGTAATCAAGCTGGGCATCCCCAAGAAAACCAAGCGACATATCATCAACCAGTACCGCCACCCCATGCTGGCGCAGCTCTAAATCTTCGGGCTGTTTTTCAGAATCAAAATCAAACTTATATTGAAAGCCAGAACAGCCGCCGCCATCTACCCGAATACGAAAATAAGGCTTATCCTCGCTCTCCAACAGCACAGAAATACGGCTTGCCGCCGCAGCTGTCAGCGAGAAAGGCACAGAATTTTCACTAGAGGTAGATGTCCTTATTTCTGTCATATCTGTCCAGACCCTGATAGGATGTAGATGCGCATTATATTTGCGTGCTTGCTCTTAAACGCGCTTACCCTTCGAATATGAGGGGTGCGCATAAACAAATCAAGCCCTGCTTACATTAATGAGGATGTTATGGCAGCTTCTTCCGCGATACCACAATTAGCGATTTATGGTTGTTTTAATTCCAAAAAAGGGCGGCTTTTGGAGGAAGGAAGCAAAGATAGACACCCTAAGCCTAGCTTTGAGCGCAGCCCGTTTCAGCGCGACCGTGACCGCATCATTCATTCGGTAGCTTTTCGCCGCCTTAAACATAAGACACAAGTTTTTTTATACCATGAGGGGGATTATTTTCGCACCCGCTTAACCCATTCCCTAGAGGTTGCGCAAATCGCGCGAACCATGGCACGTGCGCTAGGCCTGAATGAAGATATTGCAGAAGCGGTTGCCCTAGCCCATGATTTAGGTCATCCGCCCTTTGGTCATGCTGGGGAAGATGCGCTAAATATCGCCATGCAGGATTTTGGCGGCTTTGATCATAATGAGCAGTCATTGCGGGTATTGACCTTGCTAGAGCATCGCTATGCTGATTTTGATGGGCTAAACCTTACTTTTGAGACAATTGACGGCGTATTAAAACATAATGGCCCGCTATTGGAAAAAGGGGGCGATCGTAGCCATTTACGCCAGACGGTAAAAGACCTTGATAGTAAATGGGGGCTTGATCTAGAGCTTTATCCCAGTGCAGAAAGCCAGATTGCTAATCTTTCAGACGATATTGCGTATCTTTCGCATGATTTTGATGATGCGTTGCGCGCAGAATTGCTGACATTAAGTCAAATTGATGAGTTGCCTGTAGTAGGGGCTATTCTTAATCAATTACATAGCGAATATGGCGTATTGCCTATGGGACGTCTAACCCATGAGCTGACAAGAGCGCTCATCAGCCATTTTGTTCAAGATTTATTGCATTGCTCACAAGCCCGCATCGCAGATGCCGCCCCGCAGTCGGTTGAGGATGTTCGCCGCGCCGGACAGCCGCTAATATTGCATAGCCCCGAAGCCGCCGCTGAATTACGTATTTTGCGAGATTTTCTAATGAAATATAGCTGGCGTCATTACAAGGTAAACCGGATGACGAGCAAATCCAGAAAAACCCTTACCGCCCTGTTTCAGCGTTTTACCGAAGAAGTGAATTTACTGCCAACAGACTGGCAGGAAAAAGCAGAAAAAGGGGATGAAAAGCATAAAGCACGTGTAATTGCGGACTATCTGGCTTCCATGACAGACCGCTATGCGCTATTAGAGTATGAACGCATCTTTGAAACCGGGCCAATTCTCAGTTAAAATGAACATTTTCAGTGATTTCCAAGACTTTATCCTCACCTCCTTTGATGAGATGATTGCCGCTGGCACCATCGCTTCTCCAGAGCTTGCTGATACTAGCAAGGTGGTAGTTGAATTGCCCCGCGATGAAGCACATGGCGATTTAGCCTGCAATGCAGCAATGGTATTATCCAAACAGGCGCGCATGAAGCCCCGTGATTTGGCTGGGTTATTAGCTGAAAAGCTGATGCAGCGAGATGATGTGGCAGACGTGGAAATCGCCGGACCAGGTTTCATTAATATCCGGCTGATAGAGGGGCGCTGGGCACGCGAACTTGCTGGCATTCTGAACGCTGGTAGCGATTATGGACGCAATGAGTTGGGCAAGGATAAGACCATAAATGTGGAGTTTGTGTCGGCAAACCCTACAGGCCCTCTTCATGCTGCCCATGCTAGAGGGGCTATTTTTGGGGATGCGCTCGCCAATCTTCTGGAATGGTCTGGCTATAAGGTATGCCGTGAATATTACATTAATGATGCGGGCGCACAGGTTGATGTGCTGGCACGTTCAGCCTTCCTACGTTACCGCGAAGCCTTAGGTGAGGCGGGAATTGAAATCCCAGAAGGGCTGTATCCAGGTCTATATCTAAAAGAGGTTGGCCAAGCCCTAAAGACAGAGTTTGGCGATAGCCTTCTCAAGCAAAGCGAAGCGGAATATCTTGCGCCTATTCGCGGCTTTGCGATTGATATGATGATGGAGGGTATCAAAAAAGATCTTCGCGGATTAGGCATTGATATGGATGTTTATAGCTCTGAGCGGGAGCTTGTTGAAGCTGGCAAGGTTGCTAGTGCTATCGAAAAATTGCAAACAGATGGGCTAGTCTATCGCGGCGTATTAGAGCCACCAAAAGGTCAGTTGCCCGAAGATTGGGAAGCACGTGAGCAACTGTTGTTCCGCGCAACCGATTTCGGCGATGATATAGACAGGCCTTTACAGAAATCAGACGGCAGCTGGACCTATTTTGCCTCTGATGTAGCCTATCACCATGATAAATTACAGCGCACAGATGGTGCAATGATTAATGTCTGGGGCGCAGATCATGGCGGCTATGTTAAACGCATGAAAGCAGCAACCGAGGCTATTTCTGGTCAGAAAGACACGCTTGATGTTAAATTATGTCAGCTGGTATCGCTTCTGGATAAGGGTAAACCTGTTAAGATGTCCAAAAGGGCAGGGACTTTTGTCACGCTTAGCGATGTAATGGAAGCGGTGGGGGCAGATGTGATGCGTTTTATCATGTTGACCCGCCGAAATGACCAAACGCTAGAATTTGATTATGCCAAAATTACAGAAAAGAGCCGCGAAAATCCGGTTTTTTATGTGCAATATGCGCATGCCAGAGGATGTTCGGTATTGCGTCAAGACAATCTTCCAGAACTGTCAGGTGCAGATTATAGCCTATTAAATGCCCCCCATGAGGTTAGGTTGATTAAACAGCTTGTTAGTTGGCCACAATTAGTACGCTCTGCTGCGCTTAGCCATGAGCCGCATAAAATCGCCTTTTATCTAATTGATTTAGCTGCCTCTTTTCATGGTTTATGGACAGCTGGACGGGAAGATGCCGCCCTACGCTTTATTATCGAGTCTAACACAGATTTAACCCGCGCAAGGCTCAGCCTTGTGCAAGCGTCGGTAAATGTAATTCAGGCAGGTCTTAGCCTTTTAAGTGTTGATGCGCCGCAGGAGATGTAGAGCCGATGTTGCAGATGCTAAAATCCCGCCATCTATTCATCTTGCTTGGGCTGACTGGACTGCTTGTTGGTGCGGGGATTGTTGCTGTTCTTATTTTGATGCCGCCATTAAATGGCGCAAGTGATGTTGTTTATCTGAAAGGCGATGATACCCCTTATAAGGTGCGGCCATCCGAAGAGGGGGGGCAGAAAATCGCGCATCAGGATTCCCGCTTTATGAAGTTTCTGGATAATGGAGAGGAAAATGGCGAAGAGGTTGAGGTTATTAGCCTGAATGATAGTATGCCAGAGCCACCGCCCGTTCAGCTAGAGGCAGAAAATGAAGCAAAAAAAGCTGTGGATTTAACTAATCTTTCGACAAAAACAGAACCGCCTGCAAAACCAATTGAAACAGAAAGCGTGCTGGCAACACCGCTGGCAGATGCTAGTGAAATTAACAGTGTAATTGATACAAGCCCGCCTAAGCTTTTACAAAACGCACAGCCTGACACCGTAGCTGAACCCGTACCAGTATCGAAGCCTAAAAACCCTGCACCAAAAAAACCTGTTAAAAAGAAAACGCCTGTTAACCCAGATACGCCCATGCGCCAAATACAATTGGCAGCCTTTCAAAGCCAAAAACGCGCCGATACCGCCGCAGCTTTATTGTCTGAGAAACATAATACACGCTTGAAGGGATATGTGCTATCTGCAAACGCAATCACAAAGGCAGATGGTGGTCTATTCTGGCGGGTAATGACCGATCAGATGCCCGCCACAGAAGCCAGCTCAATTTGTGAGGCGCTAAAAAAAGCAGGGCAGGAATGTATTATACGTAAACCTAAAGAGCAGCAATAGAGCTAGCCATAATGTCAAATACGCTAACAGATGCAGAGTTTCAGCAAGAAGAGACAAGAGATAAAGAAGCAGAACAGCTCTCTTTATTTGTCAATCTTGATGGCTTTGAAGGTCCAATAGATTTATTGCTAACCCTAGCGCGCGAGCAAAAAGTGGATTTAGGAAAGATTGCAATCCTGCCGCTTGCCGAACAATATCTTGCCTATATTGCCTCTGCTAGAAAGCTAAATCTGGAAGTCGCGGCAGATTATTTGGTAATGGCGGCATGGCTGGCTTTTTTGAAATCGCGGTTACTCTTGCCAGACCCAGAACCTGAACATTCAGAAGATGCGTTGGATATGACTGACGCGCTGCGCTTTCAGCTGGTTAGATTAGAAGCTATGCAGTCAGCAGCAAAGCGGCTATCTGGCCTGCCTTTATTAGGGCGTAGCCGGCTAGCACGTGGCCAGCCAGAAACTTTTGAAGGACGCGTTTCTATCGTTTGGCAGGCCCGTTTATATGACCTTATTCAAGCCTATGGCGATATTCGTTCAGCCGAAGAAGCGCAGATGCTAACCATTGCTGCTACCCGCTTATATTCTGTACAAGAAGCTGCAGGGCGCCTAGCCAGATTATTGCCAAAAACACCTGGCTGGACACAATTAGAAGATTTCCTGCCGCCAGAGTTGAAAGACCCGCTTGATAGGCGCTCGGCAATGGCATCCCACTTTGTGGCTAGTCTTGAGCTAGCAAAAGATGGTCAGATTACCTTGCGGCAATCTGGAAAATATACCCCACTTTATTTGCGCATGAAGGAGCAGGCTGGATGAGCAGTGTATCGACAAACGACACATCCCCAGATAGCCCTATAGACACATCTAAAAACGCGCCGGTTGATGCTAGCTTAAGCCTGTCTGAGCGCGCGCGTATTATCGAAGCTTTGGTGTTTGCCTCTTCAGAACCAGTCCTGTTTAAGAAGTTATCTCCATACATAAATGAAGAAACAGAACTGGCTGAAATAATTGACATAATTAAATCACGCTATGATGAGCGTTCTGGTTTAGAATTTAAGGTGTTTGACCAGTCATTGGCTTTTCGTACAAGAGCAGATGTTGCGGCCCATCTAAGCCTAGAACGTCCAGTGCAAAAGCCGTTATCCAGAGCGGCGCTCGAAGTGTTGGCTATCATTGCCTATCACCAGCCGATTACGCGCTCTGAGATTGAAGAAATTAGAGGTATAAGCCTATCACGCGGAACGATAGATATTCTGCTGGAATTAGAATGGATACGTCCACGCGGTCGGCGTCGTACACCAGGACGCCCCCTTACATGGGGTACCAGCACTGCGTTTCTTGACCATTTTGGGCTGGCTTCTGTGTCCGAGTTGCCGGGTCTGGAAGATTTAAAATCAGCAGGCCTGCTACGTAAAGGCCAAGTCATTGGCGGTCTAGGTGAAGCGAGCGCCGTAACAGAGGATGCTGCAGATGATGGTGAGGGTGTTATTGGCGAGGACGAATTAGAAGAAGGCCTGCTAGGCGGGGATATAGATTTTTTTGATGAGGGTGAGCATGATTAAAATCTGCATCCCAAAAACATTATAGATTACCAAACGTTACAGATTACCAAACGTTACAGATTATTGGAAAACGCGTGACCATAAGATTTGAGAATATCAGCCATTACTATGGCAGTACCGCATCGGTAACCGATATCAGCTTTGAGGTTGGGGAGGGGGAGGTTGTCTCTTTGCTTGGACCATCTGGTTGCGGTAAAACAACTTTGCTTCGTCTGGCGGCTGGTTTTGAAACCCCTGATAGCGGCCAGATTATGCAAGGCGATAATGTGCTATCTTCTAGTTCTGGCGTTTTGCCGCCTGAACAACGCCAAATGGGGCTAGTGTTTCAGTCCTATGCGCTATTTCCGCATATGACTATCCATAAAAATGTGATGTTTGGCCTGCATACGAGCACAAAGGCAGATATTGAAAGGGCAAACGCGCTGCTCGCTGACATGGATTTAGCAGATTGCGCAGATAAATATCCGCATGAGCTTTCTGGTGGCCAGCAACAGCGCGTGGCTTTGGCAAGAGCTTTAGCACCATCTCCTAAACTTATCTTGCTGGATGAGCCTTATTCCGGGCTAGATAGCCGCCTGCGCGAGCGTGTGCGTGACCAGATGTTGCATGCGCTACGCTTGTCTGGAACAGCTGCGCTAATGGTTACGCATGATGCAGAAGAAGCGATGTTTATGTCAGACAGGATTATCGTATTGCGTGAGGGGAATATGATACAGCAAGGCCGGCCTATTGATTTATATTGTCGTCCCAGAAGCGCCTTTGTTGCTGAATTTTTTGGTGAGGTTAACCGGGTGCCTGCCATTGGCCAAAAAGGCGAGGTTTCCAGTCTATTTGGAACTCTGCCTTGTGATACTGTTGCCGAAGGCGAGGATGCTGTTATCGTTATTCGCCATGAAGGCTTGCAGGTATCGATGGATAGAACGGGCGATAAAGCAGACGGCGTAGAAGCGATTGTACAAGAAGCGCACCTTTTGGGTCGAAGCTCTCTGTTGCATCTATCGGTTCCGGAAACTGATAAAAGTGAAGAGCTGCATTTGCATGCCCGCATCCCAGGTTTGAATTCCTTTGCTGAGGGCGCGCGGGTGCATATCAGCATTGATCCATCACAGGCTTTTGTGTATCCAGACGGAAAAAAGATTTAAAAACGAAAGCTAGCTGTTGCCGCATTAAATTGGCATGTTTATATTCGCAATAGCTTTAAAATATAATGGCATCCGGTAAAGGAAAATTCTGCCTTGACCTTGCCGACATGACCGTAAGGGGATTGAAATGGGTTTCACTAGCATTTGGCATTGGATTATTGTTCTAGCCGTTGTACTGATTTTGTTTGCACGTCCGGGTAAAATTTCTGGCATTATGGGCGATTTCGGAAAAGGCCTGCGTAGCTTCAAAGATGGTGTAAAATCTGATGAAGCTGATGATGAGGCGGAAGTAGAAGCAGAAGCTATTGAACAGCCTGCGGCTAAAAAGGTTGCTAAAAAAGCAGCTAAGAAGGTAGCCAAGAAAGTAGCGCCTAAAAAGAAAACAACAAAAACGGCTGCAAAGAAAACGAAGGCACCTAAAAAGGCTGCAAAGAAAAAGGCTTAACGCCTTGGGGTTGTTGCCTTGGGGTGCTTGCCTCGTGCCTTGGGGTGCTTGCTATGCCCGGTTTTAGGAAGCAAGGCAAGATTTCTTTTTTGACATTCTGGTCTGGCAAGACGCTACGCGGTTTCCCTTCACTAGAATATTGGCCTGATTTTCGGAGACAAAATGTTTGATTTTGGTTGGCAAGAATTTGTTATGGTCGCCTTCGTCCTTGTGTTGGTCGTCGGCCCGAAAGATTTGCCAAAAGTACTCCGTGGTTTTACTAAATTCACCCGTCAGGCTAGGCAGATGGCGAACGAATTTACCCGCTCGTTAGAGGATGTTGGTGCAGACGATAATATTCGCGAGGTTAAATCCATGGTTGCTGACCTCAAATCAGGCAATCTAGAGGATATGGCGCGTATCGTTGATGATAAGGAAGTGACCACAGAGCTGGGCAAAATCAAAGATGACATGGATGTTGCTGGATTAAGAGACAAGGTAAGCGAGGTTCAAAAGGCAGGCCAACAAGACGCAGCAACACCAAAAAATAAACCTGCAAAAATACCAAAAACCAAGACACAAAAAACCGCTAAAAAGACAGCTAAATCTGGCAATGTGAAGGGCAGCGCATAATGGCTGATGCTGTAGACCCAACTGAAGGTTCAATGAGCCTATTAGATCATTTAACTGAACTTCGGAATCGCATTGGTATTGTCTTTATTGCCTTTGTTGTTATTTTCCTTGCTTGTTTTATCCGCCCATTTGGTTCTGGTAGCGCAAATATTGCAGACCTTACTTATCATTGGCTGCAAGCACCGCTTGCGGCACGTGAAGAAGTTAGCCGGATGATTTTCACTGGCCTGCATGAAGGGTTTTTCACGCAAGTTAAAGTGGCGTTTTTTGTTTCTATCTGTATTACCTTTCCCATTATCTTGCTGCAAATCTGGCGTTTTGTTGCGCCGGGTTTATACAAAAATGAACGCAGAGCGATTTATCCTTTCTTGCTAGCAACACCTGTGCTGTTCGCAATGGGCGCTTTGATGGTTTATTATCTGGTGATACCGCTAGCTTGGGGTTTTTTCCTGTCGTTTGAGATGCAAGGGGCTGAGGGCGCTCTAGCAATTGAGGTTGAGCCGCGCATTTCAGAATATCTAAGCCTTGTTATGCGTTTGATGTTTGCCTTTGGGGTATCGTTTGAGTTGCCGGTATTACTGCTGTTGATGGTCAAAGCAGGGCTAATGACAGCAGATGGATTAGCAGAAAAACGTAAATACGCTATTTTGCTAGCCTTTATTGCTGCCGCTATTTTAACCCCGCCTGATGTTATCTCGCAGGTTCTGTTGGCTGTGCCTGTAATCCTTTTATATGAGATTTCTATTATCGGTGCGCGTATGATCCAGAAAAAACGCGATAGGGCTGAGGACGACACTAAGGACGACACTAAGGATGATGCCAAAGATGATGAAAGCAACTTAACCTGACCTAGCAGATAGTTTGTAGCTATCTTTTGAGCGCAATATGGAGACCTAGCGCCTATGCATGACATAAAAGCTATTCGCGAAAATCCAGAGCAGTTTGACAAGGCTGCACAGCGGCGCGGCCTGGACCCGGTTGCGGGGCAGATTGTTGCATTGGACAAAGAAAGACGCGAAATTCAAACGAATCTTCAGGCAAAATTATCACGTCGTAACGAAGCTAGCCGAGAAATTGGCCAGAAAAAAGCCGCTGGCGAGGATGCAGATACACTATTGGCAGAAGTTGCAGCCCTGAAAGAGGCTATCCCAGCTTTGGAAGCACAAGAAGCAGAACTGTCACAAGCCATTAACACTCATCTGATCTCTATCCCGAATATTCTGGATGATATCGTGCCAGATGGCGAGGATGAGGATGAGAATGAGTTGTTGCGGAGTGTAGGTGAAAAGCCATCTTTTTCCTTTACCCCCCGCGATCATGTTGATATTGGCGAAGGCTTGGGACAAATGGATTTTGCAGCTGGCGCCAAACTATCTGGTGCGCGCTTTGTTGTCTTGCAAGGCCAGCTAGCTAGGCTGGAGCGTGCCCTAGCTGCTTTTATGCTTGATGTGCACACCAAAGAGCATGGCTATCTAGAGACCTTGCCGCCTGCTTTAGTCCGCACCCAAACTATGACTGGAACAGGCCAGCTACCTAAATTTGCCGATGATCTGTTCCATACAACAGATGATAGATGGCTTATCCCAACAGCAGAAGTGCCGCTAACTAATATTGTTGCAGACAGTATTGTGCCGCGTGATGCCTTGCCAATGCGCCTAACCGCATTTACCCCATGTTTCCGCGCTGAAGCTGGTTCAGCTGGGCGCGACACAAGAGGACTTATCCGTCAACATCAATTCTCTAAGGTAGAACTTGTAACGCTTACCACGCCAGAGGAATCTGAAGCTGAATTGGCGCGAATGGCAGCCTGTGCGGAAACAATTCTCCAGCGCCTAGGGCTTGCTTATCGCGTGCTGCGCTTATGTTCTGGTGATACGGGTTTTTCAGCTCAGCAAACTTTGGATATTGAGGTTTGGTTACCCGGTCAAGATGAAGGCAAGGGCATGTATCGCGAGATTTCATCCTGTTCAAACTGTGGTCCGTTTCAGGCGCGCCGCATGAAAGCACGCACCCGCAAAGACGGGGAGAAGGAAACCGAGTTTTTGCATACCCTAAACGGCTCTGCATTGGCGGTTGGCAGATGTATGATAGCGGTTCTGGAAAACGGCCAACAAGAGGATGGCTCGGTTTTACTGCCAGAAGTCTTGCATAATTATATGGGGTGTGACCGTCTAGTTGCATCTGCATAACAAAAAGCTAGGTTAGCTAATAGCGTTGGGAGATGGTTTTTTGCGCATTCTGGTCACGAATGATGATGGTATTGATGCCGAGGGCTTGCACCTGTTAGAAGAGTTAGCGCGCACCTTATCAGATGATGTGACAATAGTGGCACCTGCTGCTAATCAATCTGGCACTGGCCGTTCTATTAGCTTGCACCGTGATATAGATTTTCATAAGCGGGACCAGACCCATTATTCGGTAGGCGGCACACCTGCAGATTGTGTGATGCTGGCCTTGCATCTCTTATTCCCAGACAAAAAGCCTGATCTGGTGCTATCTGGCATTAATCACGGAATGAATGTTGCGGATGATATTGGTTATTCTGGGACAGTTGGCGCGGCCAAAGAAGCGGCTATAAATGGGATAGCCGGCATTGCCCTATCGCAACGTTTTGCCAAAGGTCAGGCAGATTTCACACCTGTTAAACAAGTTGGCAGAGAGGTGTTGGAAGCTGCTGTTAAAATAACGATGCCGGAGCGTTCCGTCCTAAACATTAATTTTCCGCCAGCCCATCTGGGCCCCGTAAAGGGGATACGTTCGGCAAGCTTGGACTGTCATAAATTCTCAGATGAAATCTTACCAGGTGATGAGCCAGGCAGCTATCGTATCGGTCCCATGCTGATGCTTGATGAGGTTGCACCAAACACTGACAGATGGTGGCTGGATAGAGGATATGTCTCGCTAACGCCATTAAAAATGGATATGACGGCTACAGATTTGCTGCCCAATATGCCAGATAAGGATTTATCTGTTCTGTGACCCAAAAGAGCCAAACTGCTATGCCTAGCTTTCTGCCGCAAAAAGCAAAATTACTTATGGCCTTGCGCGCTCAAGCTATTATGCAGCCAGAGATATTATCGGCCATTGAAACTATTCCGCGTGAGCAATTCATTCCTGACAGCCTGCATGCGCATGCCTATGAAAATGCCTCTCTGCCTATCGGTCATAAACAGACCATCAGCCAGCCTTATATAGTGGCGGTAATGACGCAAGCTCTTGAGCTGAAGAAAACCCACAGAGTTTTAGAAATTGGGACAGGAAGTGGTTATCAAGCAGCTATCTTATCGCGCTTATCGCGCCGCGTTTATACCTTAGAGCGGTTGCGTCCATTGCTGATTTCAGCAGAAAAGCGCCTGAAAGAACTGCAAATATCAAACATTACCTATCGCCATAGCGATGGTGCGAAAGGCTGGCCAGAGGCTGCCCCTTTTGACCGGATTATTATCACCTGTCAGGTTGTTGAAATCCCTGCAAACCTGCTTGATCAGCTTAAAGTAGGGGGAATATTAATCGCCCCTGTCGGTCCATCTGGTAAAGAAATGCTGGTTCGTGTAAAACGAGGAGAAGACAGGATTGAGAAAGAAGAACTGATGCCTGTTCGATTTGTTCCGATGCTGGCCGGAATAGATCGATAGGAATAGATCGATAGAAATAGATCGAGATAGAAATAGATCGAGATAGAAATAGATAATTTATAAAATGGGATATAGAGCGATAATGAAAAAACAATTTCAGCGGTTTTTTAAGCTTTCAAACCTTACACCTGTTTTACTCATTGCTGGTCTTGCGGGCCTTAGCGCCTGCCAGAGCAGGCTGCCAGAGTTACCATCTTTGTCGCTAACGCGCGATGAACCCGCCCCGCTTGAAGATGCCCCCTTGCGCGAAGCACGGGCATTACTGCCTGTTTCAGGGCAGGTAGTTGTACAGGCAGGTGACACCATTTTTAGCCTTGCAACCCGCTATCAGATAACCCCTCAATCCATTATTAATGACAATCAGCTAGTTCCCCCTTTCAATATTGCTGTTGGAGAGCAGCTAACGCTATCCCCAGCACGCTATCACATTGTTGTCATTGAAGATAATTTATATGATCTTTCCCAGCGCTATGCCGTGAGCCAGCAGCAATTGGCCGCACTTAATGCGTTGCAAGAACCGTATGACCTGATAGTGGGTCAGCGCCTGTTATTGCCAGACCAGCTAGATTTTTCTGTATTAGATGTAGCAGGTATAGATATTGAAGTAGTACCAGCTAGTGCGATAAGGCCTGCCCCGCAAACCACAGCTGCAACACCACCAAAATCACCCCCCAAATCCTTTGTTGCTCCAGCATTAGGCAGCGCTGGATTTACCTGGCCTGTAAAAGGTGAGGTTGTTGCAGAGTTTGGACCTATGGCAAGAGGTGTTCATAATGATGGGATAAATATTCGCGCTGATGAAGGAACCATTGTGGTTACCTCTGCGCCGGGTACGGTTGCTTTTGTTGGCACTGGCCTAAAGAGTTTTGGCAATCTAGTCTTAGTAAAGCATGAGGGCGGCTATATTACAGCCTATGCCCATCTAAGCGATATTCAGGTAAAAGAAGGGGATGTGCTAGGTGAGGGGACAAGCATTGGTCAAGTTGGTATGACTGGGCGCGTGGATAGCCCGCAGCTACATTTTGAAATTCGGCAAAGCCGCACCCCCCTTAATCCAAGAGAGATTATCTCTTAATTAAAATAGCTTCACAGGGGTTATATCTTTACCCCATGCTGCATGGCGAGATTAAGGATATATTGAAAAGCTGTTCTTCCAGACCGATTACCGCGCCCAATGGCCCACGTTAGGCTGTCTTGACGTGCTATATCATAGCTCACTGGGATTTTGTAATAGTCGATATACCATCTGATCATTTCTAAATAGGTATCTTGGTCGATATTATGAAAGCCAATCCATAGCCCGAAACGGTCAGAAAGGGATATTTTTTCTTCTGACGCTTCGGAACGATTAATGGCCGTAGACCTCTCATTCTCTATCATATCGCGTGGCATCAAGTGCCGGCGGTTAGAGGTTGCATAGAAAACCAGATTACGTGGCCGCCCAGAAAGGCCGCCTTCTAAAACTGCTTTCAGTGACTTATAGCTTATATCATCCTGCTCAAAGGCTAGGTCATCACAAAAGATGATAAAGGCACGTTCAATGCGCGCCAAACGTTCCATCACCTCAGGCAAGTCAGACAGGTCTTCACGCTGAATTTCAACTAATCCAATATTATAACCAGCTTCTAAAAGATGGCCATGAACTGCCTTCATAACTGAAGATTTACCAGTGCCACGTGCGCCCCATAGCAAAGCGTTATTGGCACGCATACCTTTAGCAAAATATTCAGTATTCTCTAAAAGCTTTTGTTTTTGCTGATCTATTCCTTGCAAACTTTCTAGGGGCAGACGTTGAATTTCATCTACGGGGTGAAAATTCGACTTCTCTGCGACCCAGATATACCCCTCATGGGCAGTCAAATCTATTTCGGCATTTTTTGGCGGTGCAAGGCGTTCTAGCGCATCGGCAATGCGGGTCAACACATCCAAATTTTCATCAGTTGGTGTCATAATCACACTCTAAATTTCAATCCCAAAAGACACAGCATACCTAGCTCATCATAGCGCAAACTAGTAGCTGCTTTTCTATGTTTGCACTATAGCGAAGCGATAACTAAACTCAATTATTTACTGTGAATAGTTTATAGTTAAAGACGTTGCAGAACTAAAAATAGCTGAAAATTTGCAAATCTTACAAAAGCCCAATTTTGTTTGTCATAGCTGGTTAATCATTATTGGCTTTTAACAGAAATTTATGTTACCAAAACAGGGCTTTTTAAGCTGCCAGATGCGCAGCTTTTTTATTATGGAGACTTCCTATTATGCTTATTAGTCCAGCTTTTGCTCAATCAGCCGGTGGTGCCGGGGGATTAGCCTCACTTCTGCCTTTTGTGCTGATTTTTGTTGTTTTTTACTTTTTCCTTATTCGGCCGCAACAAAAGCGGGCCAAAGAGCATCGTGAAATGGTAAGCCAACTCCGCCGCGGGGATAAGATTATTTCTTCTGGTGGTCTTGTTGGCACGGTTACAAAATCGGTCGAAGGTCAGGAAACTGTTGAGGTGGAAATCGCTAAAGATGTTAAGGTTAACATCATGCGCACCATGATTGCCGATAAGCGCGCCAAGGATGACAAAAAGGGCAAGGGCGGTAAAGCTGATGAGCCTCAGGCTAAATCTGGTTTAGCTGGCTTGTTTGGCGGTAAAAAATAAAGGCGTGACAAAAGCGGCAAGATCTTCTGGTCACGGCCGCTTTTTCTTCCCTAATCTTTTCACGAGTTCATCTTATGCTTCAGTTTGAGACATGGAAAAAAGCGATTGTTTTGCTGCTGGTTGCTACCGGCATGCTCTACGCAGCCCCTAATCTGTTTAGCCGCGGGGATGATAGTGGCGGCACTGCCTTTATGCCCGGCCAAGCTATAAATCTTGGCCTTGATCTACAAGGCGGCTCGCATCTGTTGTTGCAAGCAGATCTTAGTGCAGTAGTTGCTGAGAGGATGGTGAGCGTTTCAGAAAATATGAGGTTAACGCTCCGCGCTGAAAAAATTAGGTTTCGGAGCTTAAAAGCGAATGCAGATTCGGTGGGTTTTGCCCTACGTAGTAATGAAACGGATGATGTAGCAAACGCCCAAATAGATGGCATATTGGCTGATTTGGGTCGTGATTTTGATGTTGTGCGCACAGGTCAGGCATTTACAATCCGCTTTAACGAGGCAGGATTGCAAAATCTTGCTAATCAAACGGTCGAGCAAGCCATAGAAATTATCCGCCGCCGACTAGACCCAGATGGCACAAAAGAGCCTGTTATCCAGCGTCAGGGCAAGGATAGAATTCTTGTCCAATTGCCAGGTGTCGATGACCCAGAACGCATTAAGCGGCTTATCGGCAGAACAGCTAGACTGACCTTCCAGCTGGTGGATATGCGCACCACAGCACAGGAGGCGCGAAATTCTGGCCGCGTACCACCGGGTAGTGTGCTTCTGGAAAGTGCCGAAGAAGGCGGGCAGGAATATATCGTTGAAAAGCGGGTCATGGTTAGTGGGGAGTTACTAGAAAACGCCTCTGCTGGGTTTGACCAAAACAGCAGGCCTGCTGTGAATTTTCAACTAAACGCTGAAGGCGCCCGGAGATTTGGCCGCGTCACAGGCGAAAATATTGGCCGTCCCTTTGCTATCGTTTTAGATGGCAAGGTCGTTTCTGCGCCAGTTATCCAATCGCAAATTTTTGGCAGTGGACAGATTACTGGCAATTTCGATGTTGCAGAAACAAACGAGCTAGCGTTGATCTTACGGGCTGGGGCGCTACCTGCGCCTCTTATCATACTAGAGGAGCGTTCGGTTGGGCCGGGCTTGGGGGCAGATTCGATTGCCGCAGGTCAGATTGCAGCAATGGTCGGTCTTGCGCTTGTTATAATTTATATGGTGTTAAGCTATGGGCTGTTCGGCGTATTTGCCGATATAGCATTAATGGTTAATATCGTCTTGATTTTAGGCGCGCTTTCCGCTTTGCAGGCGACCCTAACTTTGCCTGGTATCGCTGGTATTGTTTTGACCATGGGGATGGCGGTAGATGCTAATGTGCTTGTTTTTGAGCGCATACGAGAAGAGCTGCGCGGTGGCAGGCGTGTTGCCCAAGCGATTGAGGCTGGGTACAGCCGCGCGCTATCAACCATTATTGATTCAAACCTAACCACCTTATTTGCTGCACTTTTCCTGTTTGTTTTTGGCTCAGGCCCGATTAAAGGATTTGCGGTAACGCTATCACTGGGGATTGCAACCTCCATGTTTACTGCCCTGATGGTCACCCGCTTACTGATTGTAGTTTGGGTGAATGCCAAGCGGCCAAAAAAGCTAGAACTTTAGGGTTACGGGAGATTTGTTATGTTCAGATTAAAACTGGTACCTTCAACCCCATCCTTAAATTTTTTGAAATATATGCCTGTTGCTGGCTTATCATCACTTGCAGCAGTGCTGGTATCTATTGGCTTGTTCTTTATTATTGGTCTAAATCTAGGGATTGATTTCAGAGGCGGCATCTTGATTGAGGCGCGTTCTGAAACACCTGCAGATATTGGCGGTGTACGCGGCGATTTAGAAAATCTTGGTTTAGGGGATATTTCTATCCAGAGCTTTGGTAGTGACCGTGATGTGCTTATCCGTGTGCAAAAACAAGAAGGTGATGAGCGAGCACAATTACAGGCGATTGAGAAAATCACAAATGCGCTTGGCGGGGCTTATGATATCCGGCGCACTGAATTTGTAGGGCCGACTGTAGGGGCGGAGCTGGCAGAAAAAGGTATTCTTGCGGTTGCTTGTGCATTATTCGCGATTATGATTTATATTTGGTTTCGCTTCGAATGGCAGTTCTCAATTGCCGCTTTTCTTGCGCTTACCCATGATGTGCTTACCACAATTGGCTTGTTTGCGTTAACAGGGTTTGAGTTTAATTTGGCAACCTTGGCGGCAATTTTGACGATAGCTGGCTATTCTATCAATGATACGGTGGTGGTGTTTGACCGCGTTCGTGAGAATTTACGTAAATATAAATCTTGGGAACAGCCAAAGATATTAAATAAATCTTTGAACGAAACACTCTCCCGTACCGTGATGACCTCTGTTACTACTGCGATTGCGCTGATAGCGATTATCTTGTTTGGTGGAGCGGTGTTACGTGATTTTGCGCTTGCGATGCTGTGGGGGGTTACTATCGGAACCTATTCTTCTATCTTTATCGCTGTAGGGCTTATTTCGCGTTTTGATCTAAAGCGTAATGATGATGAAGATAACCAGATACCTACACCTGAATATGAACGCTAGAACAGCTGGTTAAAAGGCCGCTGTTTTGCTGATTACATAAAAATAAGGACGCTTGTAGCGAGCTGATGGCCGAAAACACCACAGACAAACATAACCCGCTTGTATCGGTTCAAGAATTTCCCGATGACGGCAAACTGCAAATTATACATGGCTATGGTGGTGGCCAATTTCGTATAGCAGGGCAAACTTGTAATGGTGCACAATTTGTTCTTCCGCGTTTGACACTAGACTGGCAGATTACCTCACTTGCGGATGTGACAGCTAATGCGATTGCAGAAATGCTAGCGGCAGGCAAAAATACCGGCATCCTTGAAGGCCAAGATGGCCAGATGACTGAGCTGGTTATTTTAGGTGTAGGTGCGCGCGCCGATAGCCATTTACCCGAACTTGCACAGGCGCTAAAGGCTCAAAATATTCGCCTTGAGGTAATGACAACAGCTGCGGCGTGCCGGACCTGGAATGTGCTGCTGACCGAAGGGCGTTCTGCGGCGGTTGGTCTGCTGCCGGTTGACTAGAATTGCTGCGCATCCATGACAGATAAAAATAGCTGGAAATCCTTACGCGAAAATGCGCCTCTGTTAAGTTATAGTCTGCTTTTCCAAAATCTGCAGCAGCGCGAGGTTTTGGCAGATATCCTATCGCTTGGCTTGGAGTTTGATTTTATCCTTGCCCAAGCCTCAGAACCGATGTTGGCTCTTATTCGCCTGAAATGGTGGGAAGAGCAAATTGCCAACTCTGCAAAGGGGGACAGCCTGCCCCTATTAGGCCAAATAAACAGCCATATTGCAGCAGGGTTTCTAAGGCGAGCGCAGGTAATCAGCTTGCTTGAGCGTTGGCAGGATTATGCAGAATCTGATCCGCAAAACTCTCAAAATACTGGGCAGAAATGCTGGTCAGAGCTTCTTGCTATTTGCGCGCATTTATGCGGGTTTGAGGACAATAAGTTAACACAAGAGATTGGCGCTGCATTATATGATAGCCGCAATGGCTATACCCCGTCAGATTTGCCCAGCGCACGGCAAATACACCAAAGCTATGGTAAAGGGGCTGAATTCTTAATTATTCTTGCTTATTTGGCGCGGCGCGGAACAGATGCTGGCATCACCTCAGATAATCTCATCCTGTTTAAAATCATCTGGCAGGTGCTTGCTAAGCCGAGCGCCTAGTCTCATCATCAGGTGCGAAGAGGGCTTCTATATCCAATGTTGTGTTACCGGACCAGCCTTGCATACTCAGCAGGGCGCGGCGCGCAAACGCAGCCTTCCTATCGCGACCTTTTAATTTTCTCTTGCCAGTTTTATTATCGCTAGCCTCTAGCTCTGGAAACAGGCCAAAATTTACATTCATAGGCTGAAAACTATCTGCCAATGCCCCGCCAGTAATATGCTGTAAAAGGGCACCATGGGCAGTAATTTGCGGCGGCGCATCCCATTGCTCGCCCAGAATTTCTGCAGCCGCCATGCGTCCTGCTATACCGCCAATTGCAGCAGATTCAACATAACCTTCAACGCCAGTAATCTGGCCGGCAAAGCGCAATCGCGGCATTTTATGCAAGCGAAGTTCGCTATCTAGTAAGCGTGGACTATTGATAAAAGTGTTGC
The DNA here is from genome assembly GCA_016780775.1 of Alphaproteobacteria bacterium. Taxonomy (GTDB): domain Bacteria; phylum Pseudomonadota; class Alphaproteobacteria; order Puniceispirillales; family Puniceispirillaceae; genus JADHLI01. The sequence goes on from JADHLI010000005.1 coordinate 35,549, forward strand.
GATGCAAACCGCCAAGGCGCGCAAATTGAGCCCCTTCTAGACCGGGTATCATCTGAAACACCCGCACCTGCTCTGCATATTTTAGCTTAGTCTGAAATCCAACCATATTGAACAGGGTGCCCAGCCGGTTATCTTGACGTAATTGCACTACCGCATAGGGGCGCGATCCATCATGAGCATTGGTTAATCCAACTGGTTTCATTGGCCCAAAACGCAAGGTCTCACGCCCACGTGATGCCATCACCTCCACAGGCATACAGCCGTCAAAATAGGGGGTGTTTTCCTCCCATTGATGGAACGACATTTTCTCACCCGCTAGCATTTCATCTAGGAAATGTTCGTATTGCTCTTTGCTCATCGGGCAGTTGATATAGTCCCGGCCATCCCCGATAGCGCTAGTTTTATCATAGCGCGACTGAAACCATGCGATGTCCATATTAATACTATCTGCATGCACAATCGGCGCAATCGCATCAAAAAAGGCTAGGTCTTCTTCCCCTGTAACCTCGCGCACCGCCTCAGCTAGCGCATCCGAAGTTAGCGGACCCGTGGCCACAATCACCTGATCCCATGTACTATCTGGCAACCCCATTATTTCGCCGCGCTCAAGGGTGATATTTGGATGTGCAGATAATTTTGCCTCTACCCCTTGGGCAAAAATATCCCTATCAACAGCTAGCGCGCCGCCTGCAGGAACAGCCGCAACATCCGCCTCTGTCATAATGATAGAGTTCAGCATCCGCATCTCTGCATGCAATACCCCGACTGCATTGGCAGTAGCATCATCAGAGCGAAAAGAATTAGAGCAAACTAATTCGGCTAGATGTTGAGTTTTATGAACATCTGTTGGGCGCTCTGGGCGCATTTCATGTAAAATGACCTGCACGCCTTGCTCAGCTGCCTGCCATGCAGCTTCTGAGCCAGCCAGACCGCCACCAATGATATGAAGAGGGGTGTTCGCCGCCATTAAGATACCTTTTTTCTGTCCTCACGCGCTGGTTTTAGCAAACGTGCCAAATAAGATCCGGTATGCGAGCCATCAACTTCTGCGACCTTCTCTGGCGTACCAGCTGCAACAATTTCACCGCCGCCATCGCCGCCTTCTGGCCCAAGATCAATAATCCAATCCGCAGTTTTAATCACATCCAGATTATGTTCAATCACAATGACCGTATTACCAGCTTCGACTAGCTCATGCAAAACTTCTAGTAGTTTAGCGATGTCAGCAAAATGCAGACCTGTGGTAGGCTCATCCAGAATATAGACTGTACGCCCTGTTGCGCGCTTCGATAATTCCTTGGATAGTTTCACCCTCTGGGCTTCCCCGCCTGATAGGGTGGTAGCTTGCTGGCCGATGCGCACATAGCCCAAACCGACCCGCAACATAGTTTGCAACTTGTCACGAATAGACGGCACAGCTTTGAAAAAGCTGACACCTTCTTCAACGGTCATATCAAGAACATCTGCTACGGATTTGCCGCGCCATAATATTTCCAAAGTTTCACGATTATACCTACGTCCCTTACAGCTATCGCAAGTAACATAGACATCTGGCAGAAAATGCATCTCGATTTTAATCACGCCATCACCTTGGCAAGCCTCACACCTGCCACCTTTGACGTTAAAGCTGAAGCGGCCCGGCGTATAGCCGCGCGATTTAGCTTCTGGCAGGCCAGCGAACCATTCGCGTATGGGGGTAAAAGCTCCTGTATAGGTAGCTGGATTAGAGCGCGGTGTACGACCAATTGGTGACTGATCGATATCTACCACCTTATCAAGCAGCTCTATGCCCTCGATTTGTGTATGCGGGGCAGGTATTTCACGGCTTTTATGTAACCGCCGCGATAAGGCTTTCCACAAGGTTTCTAGAATAAGCGTAGATTTACCGCCGCCGGATACGCCAGTGATACAGGTCAGTATACCTAGCGGAATTTCTGCATTTACAGATTTCAGATTATTGCCGCTTGCCCCTTTGACCTTAAGGCTACGTTTTTTATCAAACTTCCGACGTTTTGCTGGAACAGCTATCTCTTTTGCCCCACTTAAATATTGCCCTGTCAGAGATGCCGGATTGGCCAGAATAACTGATAATACACCCTCTGCTACCACCGTGCCGCCATGCACCCCAGCTCCTGGACCCATATCCACCACATAATCAGCCGCCCGTATTGCATCTTCGTCATGTTCGACCACCAGCACGGTATTGCCGAGGTCACGAAGACGCGTCAACGTCGCCAGCAAGCGGTCATTGTCACGCTGATGCAGGCCGATTGACGGCTCATCTAGAACATATAATACGCCAGTTAGCCCGGAGCCAATTTGTGAGGCAAGACGTATCCGCTGAGACTCGCCCCCCGAAAGTGTGCCTGAATTTCGTGACAGGTTCAGATAGCGCAACCCAACATTTGCCAAAAATCCTAGCCGTTCATTAATTTCTTTTAGAATGCGTGAGGCGATTTCTTGGTCTGTTGCAGATAATTTTGCCTCAAGATCAGTAAACCAGACAACTGCATCACCTATTGAAAGCGCAGATATATCAGATATATCCATACCCTCTATCTTTACCGCTAATGCTTCTGATTTCAGCCGCTTACCTTTACAATCCTCACAAGGCTGGATAGCGCGGAACTGGTCAAGCTCATCACGCACCCAGTTTGAATCTGTCTCGATAAAGCGGCGGCTTAAATTGGGAATAATTCCCTCAAATGGTTTGGATGTCTTATAAGAGCGCAAGCCATCATCATAGACCATTTGTACCGCTTCATTTTCGCTACCATAAAGTAAAACCTGCTGAAATTTTCTATCAAGGTCGCGAAACGGTACATCTATCGAAAAGCCGTAATGCCGAGCAAGGCTCTTTAGCGTTTGCAGATAATATTTGGACGTTGTTTTTGCCCATGGTGCAAGCGCCCCGCCGCGCAGAGATAAATCAGTGTCTGGAACAATTAGCTGCTCTTCAAAATGCGAAGACACCCCCAAACCATCGCAAGAAGCACAAGCCCCGAACGGATTGTTAAAAGAAAATAAACGCGGCTCCACCTCATCAATGGTAAAACCTGAGACAGGACAGGCAAAACGTGCAGAAAATACACTACGCTGACCAGATTTAGCATCATCTGCAAAGGTCAACCCATCTGCTAGTTCTAGCGCGGTTTCCAGCGAATCAGCTAATCTTGTTGCAAGCGTTTCCTGTTCTTTTTTAATAACCAGCCGGTCCACAACAATCTCAATGTCATGCTTTTTCTTTTTATCTAGGGCAGGCGGGTTATCAAGCTCATAAAACTCGCCATCAATGCGCGCCCGACCAAATCCCTTCTGAAGCCATGTGGCCATTTCCTTGCGATATTCCCCTTTGCGCCCGCGTATCACAGGAGCCAGTAGATAAAGGCGCGTACCTTCTTCCATGCCTAAAATAATATCTACCATCTGGCTGACAGTTTGCGAGGTAATCGGCAAGCCTGTTGCGGGTGAATAGGGGACTCCAACGCGTGCCCACAACAACCGCATATAGTCATAAATTTCAGTCACAGTACCAACCGTTGAGCGGGGATTGCGCGATGTGGTTTTCTGTTCGATGGAAATCGCCGGAGACAAGCCTTCGATAAGATCAACATCTGGCTTTTGCATCATTTCTAGAAACTGCCGGGCATAGGCAGAAAGTGATTCGACATATCGGCGCTGGCCTTCAGCATAAATTGTATCAAAAGCAAGGCTAGATTTACCTGAGCCTGAAAGCCCGGTGATCACCACCAGACTATCGCGCGGCAGGTCCACATTTACATTCCGCAGATTATGTTCACGTGCGCCACGAACGCTGATATGGCGGGTAGCTTGGTCAAACCCTGTCTTTTTCGTCATTATCAATGCCTATTAATTGCTTCTTTGCCTATATCTACGCCAAATTAACAAACAACGCTCATTTGAGATTTGATTAAGTCAGTATGTTGTAGCTGTGAATACCAGCAACAATATAACGCGTTTTACGCATCAAACAGCTATGGCTTTGAAAAAAATATTTCAACTCTTCTATTTTGCTGTTTATGAACTGTGCTAGGGTGGGGGGCAAGGAAGGCAGTTCACGAAAATTGTTTCGATAAAATTTAACGCAAGACGCTAGGGAGCTTGATAGATGGCTGGCAGTGTAAATAAAGTAACGCTTCTTGGGAATTTGGGCCGTGACCCTGAAGTTAAAAGCACCCAAGATGGGATGAAAATTGTCAATTTGTCTATCGCGACCTCAGAGCGCTGGAAAGACCGTAATTCTGGTGAACAGCGTGAAAAAACAGAATGGCATCGTGTCGTTATTTTTAACGAAAACCTCGCCAGAGTTGCCGAACAATATCTCCGCAAGGGCAGCACTGTTTATGTAGAAGGTCAGCTACAGACGCGCAAATGGACAGATCAGCAAGGGGTTGAAAAATATACCACTGAGGTTGTTCTACAACGTTACCGTGGCGAGCTAACACTTCTAGGGAGTCGTCAAGAAGGCATGGGCGGCGGCGCTATCGGCAATGATATGGGCGGCGGTAATATGGGCGGCGGTCAGCCGGCAGCTTCATCGAGTGCGCAAATGAGCCCACCACCATTAGCTGGCGGTGATAATCTAGATGATGATATCCCCTTTTAGGACGTTTTTTTTGAACATTCTCTACCTTTGTTAAAAAAATGACTCTTTTATAACAATATCTGGTGTTTCAACCGCCTGATATGGTATAAATATTGAGTATTTTTCTTTTTTTGGGAATGGGAAAACTTCTTTGTCTGATTCGACCCTGCCACCCGCAGAATCTGGTCCATTAATCTCAATTTCTGATGAGATGCGGCGCTCTTATCTCGATTACGCAATGAGCGTTATCGTATCGCGCGCGCTTCCAGATGTCCGCGACGGATTAAAGCCGGTTCATCGGCGCATTCTGTATGCCATGATGGAAGGCAATTATGACTGGTCGAAGCCGCCACGCAAATCCGCCCGCATTGTCGGGGATGTCATGGGTAACTATCACCCGCATGGTGACAGCTCCATTTATGAGGCGATGGTTAGGATGGCGCAAGATTTCTCTATGCGCTTGCCGCTAGTAGACGGGCAGGGCAATTTTGGCTCGGTTGATGGCGATCCAGCCGCAGCTATGCGATATACCGAATCACGCCTTGCCAGATCTGCAGAATCGCTACTTCGTGATATTGATAAAAATACCGTTGATTTCATTCCAAATTATGATGAGACGCAAGAAGAGCCATCTGTTTTACCTGCGGAATATCCTAATCTGCTGGTTAATGGGGCAGGGGGAATTGCGGTCGGTATGGCAACCAACATACCGCCCCATAATCCAGGGGAAGTTATCCGCGCCTGTATGGCCATAATCGGAAACCCAGATTTGAGCGAAGAGGAATTGATGGAAATCGTTCCTGGCCCGGATTTTCCAACTGGCGCACTGATTATGGGACGTTCTGGTATCCGTGATGCCTTCCGAACTGGCCGCGGCTCGGTCATGATGCGCGCAAAAGCAGAAGTACAAACTACCGCCAAAGACCGCGAGCAAATTATTATCACAGAAATCCCCTATCAGGTGAATAAAGCCCAATTGCTGGAACGGGTAGGCGAGTTGGTGCGCGAGAAAACCATTGAAGGTATCTCTGATATTCGTGACGAGTCTGACCGCAAAGGTATGCGCGTGGTCATTGAGATTAAGCGCGATGGTTCTGGTGATGTTGTGCTGAACCAGCTTTATCGCCATACAAGGCTGCAAACCAGCTTTGCAGTCAATATGTTGGCAATGCATAATGGTCGTCCGCAACAGATGAGCTTGCGAGAGGTGTTAGACGCGTTTTGCAGCTTCCGCCGTGAAGTGATCACCCGCCGGACCCGATATCTGCTTACTAAATCAAGAGATAGAGCCCATATTTTGGCAGGCTTGCTGGTAGCACTGGCTTCGATTGACGAGATTATCGAGCTTATAAAGAGCGCGGCAAATGCCGAGCAAGCTCGCAATGATTTGATGGCGAAAGCATGGCCAGCCACTGAGGTGGAAGCCTTTATATCGCTTATTGATGACCCAGGCCATAAGGTAATAGATGGGCACTACCATCTGTCAGAGACACAAGCACGTGCTATCTTAGAGTTGCGCCTGCAACGCCTGACAGGTATGGAACGCGACAAGCTAGCCGAAGAAACACAGCAGTTAGCTGACCAGATAGAGGATTATCTAGAAATTCTATCTAGCAGTGCGCGCCTCACAGACGTGGTACTAGAAGAGCTGCAAGCCACCCATGACCGTTTGGATAATCCGCGCCGCACAGAAATATCAGATGCGCTAGCGGATCAAGATGATGAGGATTTAATCCAACAAGAAGATATGGTCGTCACCGTTAGCCATCGCGGTTATATCAAGCGTGTTGCTTTGTCAGATTACCGCGCACAACGGCGCGGCGGCAAAGGTCGAACTGGCATGAAAACGCGCGAGGAAGATTTCGTCACGCGCCTGTTTGTTGCAAACACGCACACACCAATCCTGTTTTTTACCTCAAAAGGCATAGTTTATCAGCTTAAATGTTACAAATTGCCTGTAGCCTCACCACAGGCGCTCGGTAAGGCCATGGTAAATATGCTGCCCATAGCGCCAGAAGAGACGATACAGACGGTTATGCCGATGCCGCAGGATGAGGCAAGTTGGGAGAAGTTAAACATCCTGTTTGCTACGGCAAAGGGTAATATTCGCCGCAATCTGCTTTCTGATTTCACTAATATTATGCGCAATGGTAAAATTGCCATGAAGCTAGATGAAGATGATAGCCTTATTGGCGTTCTACCATGTCAGGATGCAGATAATGTATTGCTTGCTTCACGCAATGGTAAGGCTATTCGCTTTGCCATAGATGAAGTCCGGGTATTTAAAGGGCGTGGATCTGTTGGCGTTCGCGGCATGCGCTTGCTGAACGATGATTATCTTGTTTCGATGTGTGTTATTCGCGACCCGATGCGTGAGTTTGTTCTGTCTATCACCGAAAATGGGTATGGCAAGCGAACATCTGTGGAGGATTACCGGCGCACTGGTCGCGGTGGGCAGGGGGTTGCCAATATTGAAACCTCTGATCGAAACGGATTGGTAGTAGCCTCATTTACGGTTTTTGCCGAAGATCAGTTGATGCTGGTCACAGACGCAGGGAAAGTTATCCGCATTCGCGTGGATGGCGGCGAGGGAGACACTATTCGGGTCGCTGGCCGGAAAACACAAGGAGTACGGCTATTTGAGGTAGATGGTACAGAAAAAGTTGTTTCTGTTGGCGTTATACGCGATGCTGATACCGATGATGAGGAAGAAGATATTGCTATCGGTGATGATGCACAGCCAAATGATGCGCTACTTGCTGAGGAAGCGGCTGAGGAAGCAACTGAGACAGGGAATCCAGATACAGATACAAATATAAGTGAAACGCCATCAGATACAGATGAGACGCCATAATGACGCGGATAGGCTTATATCCTGGCACTTTTGACCCGCTAACCTACGGTCATTTGGATATTATGACACGCGCTAGCCATATTTGTGACATTCTGGTTATTGGCGTTGCTGAAAATAGCGGGAAATCACCAATATTCTCGCTTAATGAGCGGCTAGAGATAATCCAAGAACAAATGGGTTTGGCGCAGAAGAAACAGAAGACAAATAAAGAAATAATTGTGAAAAGCTTTACAGGGCTATTGACCGATTTTGCGCAAACCGTTGAGGCAAATTTTATTATTCGCGGCCTTAGGGCAGTATCTGATTTTGAATATGAATTTCAGATGGCCAGTGCTAATCGCCGCCTGAGAGGTAATCTTGAGACAATTTTTCTAACCGCTTCTGAAAACCAACATTTTGTTGCTTCGTCGCTGGTAAAGGAAATTGCCAAATTTGGCGGAGATATTTCCTCTTTCGTGCCGCCAGAAGTTGAAGCCCGTATCAAGCTGTATTTCTCGAACACATAAATCCCTTTTATTACTTTTTATCTGCTTGGTGTAGCTGTATTTGCGCCCGTTTCGTGATGTAAAAACTTTATGCAGTTTTGGGGTTTACACGCTTCTGCAAGAACACTATAACCTGACGCAGTTTGCCGCTTTCTTTGATGATAGCGCCAAGCCCTTTGCGGGCGGTTAGCTCAGTTGGTAGAGCAAGTGACTTTTAATCACTGGGTCACAGGTTCGAATCCTGTACCGCTCACCATTTTAAGGGGCAAGTGAGATGCTTGGTGACGTTTCCTGTGAAGGCAGTTGACGTTAACCTTAAACTCACTTGCCCCTTTCGTTTTTTGTCAAGTGTTTTCAAGCCATTTAGTGCACCAATATAACATCAAGAAGTTAACAAAAAGGTTAACTTTACTTCTTAATAGGAACAACGTAACTAGCGGGATATTCTCTGTGCTTGTCTGTTATTGCATCTGTGATACCAAAATCAAGGAAAACAGCACTAGCTACAATTTTACCTCCCATGCTACTAGGGACTGAGGCAATTGATGTTCTGCCATCGTCAGTCTTGCAGTTTAGTTGAAGGTTATCATCACTTCTTCTAATCATTGGGGCGCTCGGTATAGAGGCCTCAATAGACATCCGTTTATTTGTTATTTGACAAGTCCCTGAGCTGCCATCACTAAATGATATTGCCATTGGAACAAAAGCATCATTAGTTATAGAGGCACAGGAAGATAAAGCTAGGCCACACATTGCTGCAATTATGTATTTATTCATGATAAAAACTCCATTTCTATGATTTGAGTTTCAAACATATTTCGCAATACTTCAAGCGGTTAACAAATACATCTTCGCGGTTTTAGTAATTTCATTTGGGATTAAATCCACCTGGTTCATTAATAGAATTTATGCACAGGGAAAACTCACAGTAGAACCTGAAGTGTAACCCTGCGAACCAATGAACAATCCCTCTACACCATGACTGTGCAGGGCAGGGGTAAATCATTGGAATCTTGCTAAATGCCTAGCATTATGATACCATCTAAGTGTCGTAGCTGTTGGCTAGATAAGTCACTTGCTACTAGGAATTTTGGGCAACGATTACTGGTCAGAACCTTGACTTTTAATCACTGGGTCACAGGTTCGAATCCTGTACCGCTCACCATTATTAGAGGTCTGATTTTAGGTACCCCCTGATTTCAGACCTTTTTTATTTGGTCAAAAACAGGCACTTTTACCTCACCATTACACCTCATAATGAAAAAAAAGACCTCCGAATTCTGGGATGAATTCGAAGGCCCTTTTGCTGCAATAATGTAATCTTTTGGGAGGAGAGGAGGGAGAACGGATGATTACATCATTACAAACTGTCCAACACGATCAAGCGCAACAACTTTGCCATTGTTTAGGGAGAAACATGCATAATTTTCAGGTGCTTTCATCGTGTTTTTGATCTTATTAATAAGGTCATGAATCGGCGCTGAGCAAAACTGACGTTGAGATATCCAACTATCATAGGAACGAGACTGAAAGAAGGTAACGGTAACCAGTTCTTGTTCATTTCTTTGTGCCATGTCCTAACCTTTTCATTTATTCGATAATTCTTATTAAGACATAGATATATTACTTTTTCGTTTATTCAAAATCACATTCGCGTGAGGAAGAGAAAAACCAATAAAACACCTATAAAAAACCTACAAAAATATACTGTTAAAGACAGTATCCAGAATATAAGAAAGAGGTGTTTATGGGTAGATTAGCGTGCTAGCTTATCAAGCTCTGCTTGCAATAGGCGGGCGGTTTCGCTTGTTTGGGGTATCGTATCAAGCAGTTTTACCCAATAGAAACGGGCCTTATCCTTATCCCCTTCTTGTCGGGCAAAATGGCCAGCAAAAAACAATAATTCAGGATGCTCAGCATTAACTGCCAATGCTCGTACCAACACTTCATTCGCCAAAGCCTGATCGCTTGTCTGCGATCTATCTCCGGCTTGACCTGCCAGCATAAGCTGCTCCAGTACGGCAAGCTGTAGCTTTAGATCCCCCGGAGCAGCCTCAGATGCGCTCACAAGGGCTTTTAACGCCTCTTCTGGCTGGCCAAGTACTGTATAGGCGCGCGCCAACCGCTGCCACCCGGCGCTATCTGATGGTGCGTTTTCTAGGCGCTCACGAAGCCTGACCACCATGCCTTCAATCATTTCTAAACGCTCTTCTGGGCTCATTTCTGCTGCGGCAGAGAGGCTTTCTTGCGATAGCACAGGAAGGTTCGAGCTATCGCTATCTGTCTTTAATTCAATACCGGCTCTATCTGCGGCTTCTTGTAGATTTTTGCGTACAACGACCAACCATGGCGCATCGCTAGGCGATATTTCAATAAGATAGCGCCAATTATCAACCGCGCGTTTATAAGCGCCATCTTCCATCGCCGCTAGGCCAGACAGGAAAAGGGCGCGTGGCTCACGTCCATTTTCAGCTAACACTTCTGCTATAAGCTGGCGTGCCTCCGGTATTACTTGCCCTTCTGCTGAGCGCGTTAACGCCTCGGCCAACATAGATTTAATCCCCGCATCCTCACCTGTCAGCGACAGAGCCGTGCGCAGCGCATTCAGCTCATCATCCATACGCCCCAATTCTGCTGCTGCTAGCGCTAACTCTAGCCAGCTCCCTATATTTTCAGGCGCACGCAATGTGGCGTCTTTTGCAGCTGTGTAGGCTTTTTGTTTTTCGGCGAGCAACGCTTCTGCCTGACTGGCATCTTGGCTTATCTCAGAAGCGCGCTGGGATAATGGCTGCGATGGCAGGGAAGGGGAGCCTAAAACGAACCAGTAAATAGCCCCAGCCGCAATAATACAAAAGCTAGCAGTAATAGCCAAAATAGGCGTTCCTGGCGTGCCTGCATGCATAGTTTTTACAGATACTGGTTTTTCGGCTGTGTTCTCTGATAGGTCTTGAGCAGATTGTGGCGGGGACTGTTTTACCCGCCTGCGGTTCAAGACAATCAGACCGCCCCCAATTAGTAACGCAAGGATAGGGGTTGCCCATAGCCCAATTGTAGCTACGCTAACAGGTGGATTCAGAAGGACATAATCACCGTATTTTTCCTGCAGGTCTGCCATTATCGTCTGATCATCTGCGCCGCTAAGCAATTGTTTGCGAACCTCGGCACGCAAATCTTTTGCTAAATCTGCGTCCGAATCATCAATTGACTGATTCTGGCACACCAGACAGCGCAATTGCTTAGACAGGTCTCTAGCACGCGCTTCTAATTCTGGGTCGGCGAGTTGTTCTTCGGCTGTAATCGCAAAAGCCGCAGGAACAGACAGGGTTTGCAAAGACATACCTACGAGTAAAATCAAAATTAGGGCATTAAAATAACGCATCATCCCTATTCCCTGTCTTGCAAAGAGCGGATAAGCGGCAGAAATTCATCACGCAGAATATCACCGTCTATTGGCCCTGCATGGCGTTTTAGTATAATACCGTCTTTGGAGATAAGATAGGTTTCCGGTACGCCGTAAACGCCCCAATTAAGGCCCGCAGCCCCATCATTATCTATGCCTATCGCCCTATAGGGGTTACCAAAATCGGCTAAAAATTTTCGGCTATCTTCTGGCTTATCTTTATACGCCACCCCAATTATATCGATTTGCTTGCCAAGAATAGCAAGTGCCGGAGCTTCGGCTCGACAGGGTGCACACCAGCTTGCAAAGAAGTTTACAAGGTAGGGTGTAGCTGTCGTGGCTTCAATTTTTATAAAGGCTTGCGGGTTAGATAAAGAGGGCAGCTCTGTTACAGGTACAGGCTTACCAATAAGCGCAGAAGGAAGCTCGGACAGCTTACGTTCACCAGATAAGGTCATTATCAGCGCAACACTGGCGATTGAGGCAAAGCAGACAAATAAAAGTAGCGGCAGAAAATGAGTGAGGGAACGGGCCATTATTCCGCCTCCTTAGGCACCTGTTCAGGCTGCATAACGCGCTGTGCTTTTTGTGGACGGCGATAGAGCGCAATAAGACCCCCAATAGCCATCATCACCGCCCCAAACCAAATCCAGCTAACCAGGGGCTTATGATATAGCCGCAATGTATACCCGCTTTCGGCGCTACCATCCCCAAGTACTGCATAATGGTCGCCTGAAAGGCGGGTGCGTATAGCAGCCTCTGTTGTGGTCTGGCGTTCTGCTGGGTAGAACCGTTTTTCAGGATATAACCCATCTTTTAAATTTCCATCTCGATCAAATAAGCGCAGAAGAGCCGTTTCGGTGACATAATTCGGTCCAATACGCTCTTCCACCCCATCAAAGATAAGCGTTTCATGTCCAAGGGCTATTTCAGCCCCTTTGCTTACACGCACCACATTTTCCTGTTCAAAAAGCGCACTGGCTAGAGCGCCTGTCAGGAATATCACCATCCCAAAATGGGCCAGCCACATTCCCCACTGTGTTGCTGGCAAGCGCAAGCGCGCACCTATCCCTGCTTGCCAAGGGCGAAGCCGGAACAACATATCACCGCCAATCGATAGCGCTAGCCAGAAGGTAAGGGCAATACCAGCAATACCGGCAACGCTAAGCCCCGAGCCAACCAGTAGGATAACCGCCGCAATAATAGTTACAGAACCTGAAAGTAAAAGGGCAGGGCGCGCAGAGCCAACCATGCCGCGCCGCCAAACCGTTAACGGACCAATTGCCATAAAGACAATACCGATTCCCATTACAGGGTTAAAAGTTGCATCAAAATAGGGCGCTCCGACAGTAATTTTTGCGCCTGTGAACAGCTCTAATGCAAGAGGATAAAACGTGCCTATTAGGACAATAAAGGTAGAAACAACAAGAATATAGTTATTAATAATTAAACCAGTTTCGCGGCTTAGTAATGCATAATCTGAACCTTTGGTAAGACTGCCAGCTCGCAAGGCATACAAAAATAATGGCAGTCCAACCGCACCAAGCAGAATAAACAAAATAAAGATACCGCGCGCAGGGTCAGACGCAAAGGAATGCACTGAAGTTAACAAGCCAGAGCGCACGATAAAAGTACCAACCAGAGATAGGGAAAAAGCGGTAATGGCCATCAGTAATGTCCAACTAACCATCTGTTGGCGCTTTTCAACAACGATTACAGAATGCAAAAGTGCTGTAGCCGCTAGCCACGGCATCAATGAGGCATTTTCAACTGGATCCCAAAACCACCAACCACCCCAGCCAAGCTCATAATAAGCCCACCAACTGCCAAGAGCGATACCTGCGGTCAGCGCACTCCATGCAAGCGCAACCCAAAAACGGGTGATGCGTGCCCAACTCCTCGTAACTTGACCTGTTATAAGTCCAGCAATTGCAAGGGCAAACGCAACTGACAGCCCAACATAACCCAGATAAAGCATAGGCGGATGTAGAGCAAGGCCAATATCCTGCAATACGGGGTTCAGGCCTCTACCATCTGGCGGGGCAGGGCTAAGTCGTGTAAATGGATTAGAGGTAAACAAACTAAACGCCAAAAAAGCTAGCGTAATTCCGCCCATGACCATCAGGGTCAGGGTTTTTAGCCGTGATGTCGCCTCGCGAAACACAAACAACATGCCAAACAACCCTAGGATAACAATCCATAACAAAAGCGAGCCTTCATGGTTACCCCAACTTCCCGTAACTTTATAAATCATTGGCTTTAGGGAGTGCGAATGGCTTGCGACAAGCTGCACCGAAAAGTCAGACACGACAAAAGCATAAACAAGGCTTGCAAAGCTAATAAAGATAGCCGCAGAGGCTATAAGCTGCAAAGGTTCTGCGAAGTAGGTAAGACGGGCATCATCGCGCAATATCCCAGCCATAGGCAGAATGATTTGCACAACACTGACCACCAGTGCCAGCACTAAGCAGAAATGACCGAATTCAGGACTAAGCATGGATTATCTATCTATTACCCGGATGTGATTGGTTTTGCTTTTGCAAAGTGGCGCAAATAAGGCGTCAAAGTAAAGAGTGTTTTTGCAAAAATTTCATTAGCTAGAAGCCTTAATGCTAGGCAGTTAATAACACCTGCATGTCTCAGGCTATTGCTGCTTATCCTGCTTGACAAAAATGCCTGTATATCGTCTAACTAAAGCTATGACAGGGGTGCCTGATAAAAGGCTGAGACAGACCCTTATAACCTGACCCAGATAATGCTGGCGTAGGAAGTCGATACCGTTAGATTGCCCTAATAAAGCGTTTCAAATTAGAGCTCTTCACATAAACGGCCTTCATCAGATTTCCTTACCGTCAGCTCGAAGGAGATTTTGATTGTGAGCCAGATTCTTGCTGATCTAAGAGCCAAAAACCCGCTTGTTCATTGTATTACAAACTATGTGGCAATGAACATATCTGCCAATGTTGTACTGGCAGCAGGTGCCTCTCCTGCTATGATACATACCCCCGAAGAAACAGCTGATTTTGCCAAAATTGTTGGCGCGCTCACCGTGAATATCGGCACCTTGTCGCCGTCTTGGGTAGAGGGTATGAAATTAGCAGCAGAGGCTGCGAATGGGGCAGGCGTGCCATGGGTGTTTGATCCGGTTGCGCATTTTGCTACCCCCTATCGTGCACAGGCTGCTCAGGAATTACTTGCCCTTAACCCAACCATATTACGGGGTAATGCATCAGAAATTATGGGGCTAGGGGGACAGGCATCTGCAGCAAAGGGTGTAGATGCCACTGACCCGGTTGAAGCCGCAGAAGCTGGTGCGATGATGCTAGCCAAGAAGCATAATTCGGTTGTGGTTATCACAGGCGAAACAGATTTTGTTACAGATGGCAGCCATGTTGCGCGTATTTCTGGCGGGTCAGAAATGATGCCAATGATTACCGCGCTAGGGTGCTCTCTAACTTGCCTAATGGGCGGGTTTGCTGCTGTTGCCCCGCCAATGGAAGCCGCCGCAACGGCGCTGGCTCTATTTGCAGAAGCTGGAAGTCAGGCAGAAAAAAGCGCAAATGGCCCAGGCAGTTTCCAGCCGCTTTTTCTAGATGCATTACATAACACCACTCCAGAGATGCTAGAAGAGGCCGGCCGTATCACATGGCAATAGACCCAAATATCCTAAAACTCTATCTGGTAACTGACCCGCATTTATGCGCCCAGCTTGGTGTTGAAAAGACTGTTGAAGCAGCTGTTCGCGGCGGTGTCTCTATGGTGCAATTGCGCGATAAGGACGCCTCCACTGCTGACCGGATTGCTCTGGCCACGCGTCTAAAGCCAATTTGTGCCCAATATCAAGTTCCGCTCGTCATCAATGATGATGTAGAGGCAGCCTTGCAAAGTGATGTAGATGGGGTGCATGTCGGGCAGGGAGATATGGCAGCAAGCCTAGCACGGACGAAAATAGGCACAGACAAAATTTTAGGTCTGTCTGTTGAAACAGTAGAGGCGGCCAAGCAAACCCCCAGCAATATAGTAGATTATATAGGTATCGGCCCTATCTATCCAACGCCAACAAAGAGTGACCATAAACCGCCTATTGGTTTTGATGGCTTGGCTACGATTTGTGCTGCCTCACCCGTCTACACGGTTGCAATCGGGGGGTTGAAAATTACAGATTGCGCACGCGTAATGGCGGCGGGGGTAAATGGTATGGCTGTTGTTTCTGCGATTTGCGGACAGGATAACCCTTACGATGCTGCTGCTGGGCTGCGCCGTTCTTTAGATGCCTTGTTTATTTGAATAATTATGGGGTTCCTTTGAATGATTATGGGAGGCAAAAATGATTTATAATGCTCTATCTATTGCTGGTTCCGACCCCTCAGGCGGGGCAGGTATTCAAGCAGATCTGAAGGTTTTTTCAGCCCATAATGTTTATGGCATGGCAGCGATTACTGCGCTTACAGCTCAAAATACAACTGGGGTGTCAGCCATACACACGCCGCCCCCTGATTTTGTTGCAGAACAAATCAGGATGATATTTGCGGATGTGCGAGTAGATGCGGTAAAAATCGGCATGATAGCGAATGCAGAAATCGCCATGGCAGTGGCAACCACACTTATTGAGGTTGAAGCCCAGCATATTGTCTTGGACCCAGTAATGATTGCCAAAGGCGGTGCCCCGCTCCTTGCAGAGGATGCTATGGATTGCTTGCGTGATAATATACTACCCCTTGCAGACATTATCACCCCAAACCTGCCAGAAGCAGCAGCATTGCTTGGCGAAGAAGAAGCGCAAAGCCGTGAAGATATGATGGGGCAGGCCAAAAGGCTGCTTGCACTTGGCCCGCGCAATATCTATCTGAAAGGCGGACATTTTATCGGCGCAGAAAGCCCGGATTTGATGCTTACAGCCACAAGTGAGACCTGGCTGGATGCCCCGCGCATAGATACCAAAAACACGCATGGAACAGGGTGCAGTCTGTCTGCCGCTATTGCTGCCAATAGAGCTTGTGGTGCCTCTGAGAAAGAAGCAGCAGAGGCAGGAAAAACTTATATCACAAACGCCATTGCTGCTGCTGACCGGCTAGAGGTAGGGAAGGGGCATGGTCCTGTTTATCATTTTACCCAAAAGACACATCATTGAAACACATCATTAAATGCATCACTAGATACGCATTTAAGCACTAAAATGGAGATATTAAATGTTTAGGCACTATTTTCTAACCCTTTTAAGCCTGTCTTTTTTATTAAGCAGTCAGGCAATGGCAAATGACAAAATGACTGTTTTGCTGGATTGGTTTGTTAACCCTGACCATGGGCCATTGATTATCGCGCAAGAAAAGGGCTATTTTGCAGATGCTGGACTAGAGGTTGAAATTGTTGCCCCAGCTGACCCATCAGCGCCGCCAAAGCTTGTAGCGGCCGGGCAAGCCGATATCGCTATCAGCTATCAGCCGCAGCTTCACTTGCAAATTGCCGAGGGGCTGCCACTGGTTCGCATAGGAACATTGGTAGCTACCCCGCTAAACTGCCTTTTAGTGTTAGAAAAGGGACCAGTGAAGAGCCTTGCTGACCTTAAAGGGCGAAAGATAGGCTATTCGGTTGCCGGTGTTGAAGAAGCGTTGCTGACCGGTATGCTTGCGCCGCATAATGTAAAGCTCTCTGATATTGAGCTGATTAATGTGAATTTTTCGCTATCACCAGCATTGATGTCTGGGCAGGTAGATGCCGTTATTGGCGCATTTCGTAATTTTGAGCTTAACCAGATGGATATAGAAGGGGTGAAAGGACGCTGTTTCTACCTAGAAGAAGAGGGAATTCCATCTTATGATGAGCTGATTTATGTGGCCAATCCTGAGATAATGGATGCAGATAAAATGGAACGTTTTATCGGCGCAACCGAGCTTGCAACACAATTTATTATCAATAATCCGCAGGAAAGCTGGGAGATTTTCTCTGGCACTGCTAAAGAGCTACAAAATGAGCTGAATAAGCGGGCATGGGCAGATACACTGCCACGTTTTGCGTTGCGCCCGGCTGCATTTGATGCAGGGCGATATCAGCGCTTTCAAGCCTTTTTGATAGAATCTGGATTGCTGTCAGAAGCGATGCCGATTGAAAAAATCGCGATAGATGTAACCGCTAAATAAGGAAGGCGAACAAGAAAAAAGATGACAAGATCCCCTGAAATTCTGTTGAAAGGCTGTGCCCATCTGGGTGAAAAAACGCTGTTCAAGAATCTGGAATTACAGGTTAAAGCAGGGGAATGGACAGCCCTTTTAGGCCCATCTGGTTCCGGCAAATCAACCCTATTGCGGCTGATTGCCGGCCTTGCCACAGCTGCTGAATTTGATGGGCAGATACAGACTGATGACCAGCAAAGGCTGATAGGGCGCATCGGCTATATGGCACAACAGGATTTATTGCTGGAATGGGCAAAGATTAGCGATAATGTCACCTTAGGCAGTCGATTGCGCGGCGAGATATGGCCATCTGAAAGGCGCGATAAAATTATTAAGGCTGTAGGCTTAAGTGATAAAGCAGATAAGCTTCCAAGTGAGCTATCTGGCGGGCAACGTCAACGTGTAGCATTGGCGCGCACATTATTAGAAGATAAGCCTGTTATTCTGCTTGATGAGCCTTTTTCTGCGCTAGATGCCCGCACCAGAGCAGATATGCAAGACTTGGCTGCCAGCCAACTAGCTGGACGTACGGTGTTGCTGGTAACCCACGATCCAGGTGAAGCGGTACGCCTGTGCCGAAATATCTATCTGCTGCAGAATGAAAAGCTGGTAAAGCAAACGCCGCTAGCACCACCCTTTCCAAAGCCACTAGATGATAGCAAAGCATTGGCCTTGCAAGCAAAATTGCTGATGCAGATAAGGGCAGGGGCATGAATAGCGCGTTTCGAAGCGGCATCGCCGCTATGCTGGGATTGATTATCCTCTGGCAAATAGTTGTAACTCTAACCGGCGTGCCGCGCTTTATTTTGCCTTCCCCTTATCTGGTTTTGATATCTTTCATTGAAAATAGAGGGCTTATTTTCGAACATACGCTGGTTACGCTAACCGAAGTGATTTTAGGTCTTTTTATTGGTATCGCCCTTGGCATGATAACCGCTTTACAGTTTGAGATATCACCAACCGCAAAATTCTTTTTGAAACCCGTTTTAATATTCAGCCAAGCGATACCTGTTTTCGCACTCGCACCTGTGCTAACGCTATGGCTGGGATATGGCATGATCTCAAAAGTGACCATGGCGGTATTAATTATCTATTTTCCAGTTACATCTGCCTTTCATGATGGCTTAACACGCACCCCACCAGGTTTGATTGATTTAGCCAAAGTGATGCAGGCAAAACACTTGCGGCTTTTATTCTTGATAAAATTACCTGCCGCCGTTCCAAACCTCTTATCGGGGATAAGGCTAGCAGCGGTTTATGCACCAATAGGGGCGGTAATAGGAGAATGGGTAGGCTCATCGCAAGGGCTAGGGTATTTGATGTTGCTAGCCAATGGACGGGTGAAAACAGACCTTATGTTTGCCGCTCTATTTACCTTGGGCTTTATGTCCATGAGCCTTTATGGCCTTATCACTGTCTGGATCAAACTTAGCTTTAAACGCTTTGAAACGCATTAGTCAGATTAGTCAGATTAGTCAGAACCAATGGTGATGAAGTTCTTCCTATATTAAGCTGGTGTATGACGCATTTTTGAACGGGAGGGAGCTGGTTTTTAGCTATACCAGATGTTTATGTGCCAGATATCTATGTGCGAGATATTTATGTGCCAGATGTTTAAGAGCCAGATGTTTAAGAGCAGGGGTGGCAACCTAAACACACACAGCCCTTTAAAAGCATTCCTTAAATGGATATTTCTAAATCAATAGAAATGTCGCATAATGTATATTATGTAATTTTTATATATCTAGAAAAACCAAAATAACCGCTAAAATAACAACAATATTAGCGATTTAGCTCAAACACCATACCATCATAACCTGGTTCAACACCGTCTGGACACCGCGCCAACAAGGTTTGATAATCAGCCTCTAGCCCTAAATGCGTAAGAACTGCTTGTTTCGGGTTAACCCTATCTATCCACGAAAATGTCAGGTCATAATGTGCATGCGCCTGATGCTCGGTCTCTCGCAGGCTTTCAACGATCCAGAGGGGCAAGCCTGCCAACTTATCGAAATTCTCTTCTGGCATGTCTTTGACATCCGTTGAATAGCCGCATAAATTATTAAAAATAAAGCCTAATGAGAATGTTGTGCCGTGACCCTGATGTAAAACATCAATTTTTATGTCGCCAATATTCACGCTCTGCCCTGCGGCAATTTCATGGTGTTTTAAGGGCGGAACAAAATAGCTGGGACTTTCCTTACTTTTCTTAAACATATAGGGCATACGGTCAATAATATTGCTGCCATGCGTTTGCGTGGCATACATATCAATCTCTTTTTTATCTGGCCAATAATAGACCCGCAAATCATCTAAACCGGCTACATGATCTGAATGCGTATGCGTGATAAGTAGCCCATCTAGCTTAGGGATATTCAAGGGCAGTAATTGGTTGCGAATATCTGGACCTGCGTCCACCAGTATAGTTGTGCTTTCTGATTGCACTAATAATGCGCAGCGTTGCCGCCGATTTTTAGGCTCATTTGGGTCACATAGGCCCCATCCTGCACGCCCAAGACATGGCACCCCTACCGAAGTACCACAGCCTAGCAAGGTGATTTTCAGCCTATCTGCAATCATACCCCTGCTCTTTGTTGTGGTTTCATACGATCAAACAAGGTTAGTGTATTAGCGCGTGTTTGTGCAGCCATTTCGCCTTCGCTTAGCCCTTTAATTTCAGCCAGACGGTTAAGCACATAACGCGTAAAGCCTGGCTCGTTAGTTTTGCCGCGATGAGGTGGCGGGGCTAGATAAGGCGAGTCTGTCTCTACCAGCAAACGGCTAAGCGGGACATCTTTGGCTATTTCCCGTAAATCTTCAGAACTATTGAAGGTCAATATACCAGAAAAGCTGATGTAAAAGCCGATATTGAGGGCGCGCTGCGCCAATTCTGCTCCAGAGCTAAAACAATGAAGTACGCCCTTAAACACACCTTTTTGCATTTCATCTTCTAGGATATCGGCCATATCCTTATCAGCGTCACGAGCATGCACAATTATCGGCAGATCTAGCGCTCGGGCAGCACGGATTTGAGTACGAAAGCTTGTCGCTTGCGCATCACGCGGTGCAAAATCGTAAAAATAATCCAAACCCGCCTCACCGATGGCCACACATTTATCATGGCTAGCAAAGGCTGTGATGGCATCATAATCACAGGCTTGCGGGTCTTTTGCGGCTTCATGCGGATGGATGCCCACACTAAACCAGATATTTTCATAAGCCTCGGCTATCTGGCGCGGTTTATGCGCAGTATCCAGACGCACACCAATGGATATCATCTCGGTAACACCAAGCGCGGCGGCGCGCTCTATTACTTCTGGAAGCTCATCAGCAAATTGCGGGTAATCCAGATGCGCATGGCTATCTATTATAGATAAGATTTCGCTCATGCCCCCTCTCCGCTCTCATCTACATAGCGCGGAAACACCCCTTCTGGCTTAGAGATGGTTTTCGGAGAGGTATCGTTATCACCTTGCATTCGACCTGCACTGCCAAGGCTAGTAAAATCGCGCATACCTTCTTCTATCAAGAGCTGATCAAGCAAACGCGCCGCAGAGCCAGGCATTACTGGCTGAATAAGGATGGCAACTTGCCGGATAGTTTCAAGCAATATGGCAAGCACGTCTGCCATACGTGCGGGATCTGTTTTTTTCAACGCCCAAGGGGCCGCCTGATCAATATAGCGGTTTGCCTTAGTTATCACATCCCATATTAGGCGCAGCACCTCATGAAAGGCTTGTTTATCCATCTCTGAACGCACCGCATCTAAAAGACTATCAGTGGCTTTTATAAGGGCTACGTCTTCTGGCTGTAGCTGTTTTGGAAAAGCGGGCATTTGGCCATCTAGGTTTTTGAAAACGAGGGAGAGAGTCCGTTGCGCCAGATTGCCTATATCGTTGGCTAAATCGCTATTGATGCGCTGGATCATTTGGTCAGGTACGAAATCACCATCGCGGCCAAAAGGTACCTCCCGCATAAGAAAATAGCGCGTTTGATCAAGCCCATATTCCTCCACCAGCTTTAGGGGATCGATAACATTGCCAAGCGATTTGGATATCTTCTCACCTTCATTTGTCCACCAGCCATGCGCAAATACCCTAGCCGGTAATGGGAGTTCTGCTGCCATCAAAAAAGCTGGCCAGTAAACCGCATGAAAGCGCAAAATATCTTTGCCGACTACATGCAGATTAGCAGGCCAAAATTTCTTGAAATCATCCCCATCTTCATGCCAATCAAGAGCTGTCAGATAATTGGTTAGCGCATCCAGCCATACATACATCACATGGCCATCATCCCCTGGTACAGGAACGCCCCAGTCAAATGTGGTACGGCTGACAGATAAATCCTTCAAGCCGCCAGAAACAAAGCTTATAACTTCTTTCTTTCGTCCTTCCGGAGCAATAAAATTTGGATTTTCTTCGTAAAAATCAAGCAAGGGCTGTTGCCATTTTGATAAATCAAAGAAGTAAGATGGCTCTTCCACCCATTCCACTGGGGCACCTGTAGGGGCCTTACCGTCTACCAATTCGGTTTCGGTAAAAAAGGCTTCATCGCGCACTGAGTACCAACCTGCATATTTATCTAGCCTGATATGACCCCGCTCTTGCAGGCGCGTCCACAGCGCTTGTGAAGAGGCATAATGGCGTGCTTCGGTAGTGCGGATAAACTGATCATTTGAAAAATTCATTACCCCTAACAAATGGCGAAAATTCTGGGAAACGCTATCAGTAAAGCTGCGCGGGTCGATACCAGCTTTATCAGCAGCTTCTTGAACTTTCTGACCATGCTCATCAGTGCCAGTTAGAAACATCACATCAAAGCCATCTAGCCTTTTAAATCGTGCCAGTAAATCACAGGCTAGCGTTGTATAGGCATGGCCAATATGCGGCTTGTCATTCACATAATAAATCGGGGTCGTCAGATAGTAGGGCTTTGTCATGGTCATTTTTGAATTTCAAAACTCATGTAATCAGTGGCTAAATGCGCAAAATGCATGCAAATCTGCCATGTTCATACCTTATCTGTTGGCGCTTTGGCTACGTAAATCGCGTGTTAAATCGAAAAAAAACTTTGTCATTATTGGCGCAAAATCAAGATAGAGACGCTCATTCAACTGATAAGACGCACCAAACTCACGGTGCAGGTTGGCAAGCTGTTCTGGCGTATGGCGTATGGCTAGCACCCGTGCTGCCTGTTCAATAAATCCAATTTGCGCCAGACTATTTTGATGGGCTGCATCGCTTTCCATCTGATACAGGGTAGCCAAAAGCAGTAATTCGGGAAATAAATAGCTGGCTGCTTGGCGCACAGGCCGGCCACGCGCGCCCCCTGCTGACCATTTTTCTGCGAGAGCGATTAAATCTGCTGGTTTAGCTCTGTTATCAGATAGCAAACTGCAGCTGGCTTCAAACATATCCAGAACGCCTGCATCTGCTAGCTGCAATGCCCTGCCCGGTGCCCCCTTGCTAAGCCCAGCAAGCAAGCCCAACGCTTCTTTATCAGCATCTGGCCAAATTGTGGCTAAAACTCCGGCTGTATCTGTGCTGGTAAGCGGGCTTAAATTAGCTGTAATACAGCGTGATCGGATGGTTGGCAAGATTTGTCCCGGGCGTGAGGACAGCAGCAGCAGCAAACAATTTGCCGGAGGTTCTTCAAGTGTTTTTAGCATCGCGTTCATACCCGCGCGGTTCACCACATCAAGGCTATCAATTATAGCTACCCGCCATTTGGAGCGCGCAGCATGATGGGCAAAAAAAGCAGGTAATTTCCGCAATTGCTCAGTTTTAATAAGGCCAGATTTGTTTTTATCTTCTTGTTCTGGTTGAAGAAGCAGTAAATCCGGGTGGGTATTTCCAAAAACCAGACGCGCTTCCTCGCTTTCAACCTCTATATCAGCGGGATGTGGATGCCCCTCCCCATCCTCAAATAGCGGCTGTGCAGCTGTGTCTTTGATAGATAATATCCATGCGGCTATTTGCTGGGCTAGGCGGAATTTTCCAATACCTTCATCCCCTGCCAGAAGCCAGCCATGATGCAAACGATTTTGCTGATGACCGTTAAATATTCGATCCATAATCTCGCGGTGGCCAAATAGCGGTGACGGCGTGTTATATGTCTGAATTTCAGCGTCTGCTGACATGCCCTACCCGCTCCCAAAGCGAAGACCTTTATTAAAGGTCGTCTGGTAACTTGTTGATAATATGTTTTTTAACTTGTAGATCAGAATGTTCTGCGCTCTGGCTAGCATCAATTATAACTATCCGTTCCTTATATTTATCAGCGAGTGCTAAGAACCCAGACCTCACCCGCTGGTGAAATTCTATGCCCTTATCTTCAAATCGACTTTCTGCCGCAGATGGTTGACCTCCTTCAGCAATTTGACGCTGACCGGCGCGTTGCAGACCTAACTCAGCTGGTACATCCATTAAGAAGGTTAAATCAGGCCGTAAATCACCAAAACCAAATTCATGGATGCCAACAAGATTATCGATGGCCAGATCATGCGCCAACCCCTGATAAACAAGAGTTGAATCCGAAAATCTGTCACATAGAACAATTGCCCCGCGTTGCAAAGCAGGGGCGATAACTTTCTGTACATGTTCAGTGCGCGAGGCAATCATCAATAGAGCTTCTGCCTCAACCGACAATTTTTCAGCAGAACCAGTAACCAAAATATCGCGGATAAGCTCTGCTTCAGGCGTGCCACCAGGCTCGCGTGTTTTCAAGATTTCACGCCCCGGATAACTTTCTGAGAACCAATTTTCCAGCAACCGGATCTGCGTTGACTTTCCAGACCCTTCACCGCCTTCAAATGTAATAAACAGTCCAGACATAATAGCGCCCCCGCCCCCGCATGACCTTATTATTGCTGGCTATCAGGCATGCTAGATGCACCTAAAACAAGATAGCTCAACGCCGCCCCTAGCCTGTCAAACATACCAAGCTGCGCTACATCACGGTCTGCGGCCAGCGCAACTTTATCCACAATTTTACCATCCATGCGAAGAGCGAGTTCTCCTATTTTCTGGCCTTTTTGGATAGGAGCAGAAACCGGATTCATCCAGCTTACCACTATTTCTGTTTTCATCCGCTCAGCACGCGATAGAACACGGCTGACATCGCCTTCAGCCACCAGGCCGACCTTGCTTGCACGTCCAAGCCAGACATCTGCTTCATCTACTTTGGTGCCGCTAGCGAAAAATTTGTAATTTTTAAATTCACGTAAGATGAAATCCATTAGGCGCGCAGATTCGCTTGAACGCTCCTTTTTGGATTTCATTCCATTTAACACCATCACCACCCGCATACCGTTTTTTTCTGCCGATGCGGTCAAACCATAGCCAGATTCTTCCGTATAGCCTGTTTTCAGCCCGTCCACCCCATTTTCAGTTGCGCTCTTGCCATATAAAAGCGGGTTACGGTTACCCTGCTTGATATCGTTCAGCGTATAGGTCTTCACCTTGAAAATCGGATAAAGTTCTGGATAGGTCTCTGGCGGAAAATCGCGGATGAGTGCTGTCGCCAATATGTTTAGGTCTTCTGCTGTGGTGGTTAAATCTGCATCTGGCCAGCCAGTTGCGTTAGTGAAATTAGTATTTTTCATACCCAACTTCTGGGCAGTTAAATTCATTTCAGTTGCAAAATTTTCTTCCGTGCCGGCTAGCCCTTCTGCCAACACAACGGCCGCATCATTTCCAGATTGCACAATCACCCCATAAAGCAGCTCTTTGACGCTATAACGTGTACCGGGCTTCAGAAAAGAGCGTGAGCCGCCCATTTTCCAAGCCTTTTCAGAGACAACAATCTGGTCATTTAGCGCTAAAGATCCATCCTTGATGCGCGAAAACACTACATAGCTGGTTATAATCTTGGCCATAGAAGCAGGCTTCATTGGCGCCTGTTTTTGCTTTTCCATCAGGATGCGGCCAGTTTCAAATTCGGTTACCAGCACATATTCAGCTGTGGTGGGGATATTAGTTTGCGCCTGTAAGGTGCTAATCCCCAGAAAAAGACATAGACCTGAAGCCATAATTATCTGGCTAATTCTGGTAACAGAGGAGGAGAACGGAATAATATTTGCCAGCTTCATGGGTGTCTCGTTAATTTTTTTCTATTTTTACTATGATATTGTATCAAGCGGCCTGTTTCGTGCCACTATTTGTTTTAATGAAATAAAGCGACAGAAAAAAGGCATTTAATAGATGTTTTCCTGCCCATTTTAGCGCTTTTTCGGGGCGCTTTTTCGGGGCGCTTTTTCAACCCTATTCTACAACTATATCGGCGCCATCAAAACCACGTGAATAAATCTGTTTTAGCAGGCTGTCTGCCTGCTCTACTGTTTGAATAGGCCCTAACCGCGCCCGATACAGAACCCGGCCATCTTTAATCGTCTCCAGCACCGAACCCTTTTTCAAATCAGCAAAATTAGTCAGCAGGTTTTTAGCATTATCCTCTGAATGAAACGCGCCTACCTGTATCCAGATATCGGTTACCTGAGGCTCTGTATTTATCACATTTCCACTTCTGGAGTGAGACAGCAGGTCAAGCGCAGATTCGCCAGATTTTTTCTTTTGTGGGTTTGCCCGGGTAGTTCGCGCTGATAAGCTAACAGAAGGTTTGCCAGCCGCTGTAGTTTCTGGCAGCGGTCCGGTAGTTTCGGAAAGCAGTGGAAATTCACCATTGCGCGCCAACTCTTCTAAGCGCAGGCTCTGCTCGACCAATAATTTAACGCGGACACGGGCAATTCCTTGATCTTTAAAACCAAGCAACCGTGCCCCTTCACGCGACATATCAATAATACGCCCGCTGACATAAGGGCCTCTGTCATTCACCCGCACTACAAGCGATTTTCCATTATCCAGATTGGTTACCCGAACCACAGATGGCATTGGCAAGGTTTTATGTGCTGCTGAGACGAGCGCCGGGTCAAAAATTTCCCCATTGGCAGTCATTTTGCCGCCAAATTCATCTCCATACCAAGAAGCAATACCCGTCTTATCATAGGTCAGATCCCGGTCTGGATAATACCAAATGCCAGCTATTTGATAGGGGTTGCCTATCTTGTAGTGTGGATTGGCAACAATCTGCTGCGCCTCAGCCTGCTTTTCTTTATTTTTTTGTTTCTTGGCAAAATCAATAGCCAGTTCAGCAGTAGTACAACCACTCACGCTAGCTAAAAACGCAGCCGCTATACCTGCTCTAATAATGGGAATAAGCTTGTTCTCAATCACAAATCTTTTCCTTAAAAACCTTTAAAAACTATTATTCCCGGCCAGCTTGAACGCTGTTTTGTTATTCTGCTTGCTCTATCATATCGGCCAATGTGCCAACAGCAATAGCAAAAAAGTTAGACCGATTCCATTTCAAGATATTGTCATAATTAGCATAAGCAATATACGCCTTGCCATCATTGCGCGAAGGCACTACCAGCCGCGAGGTCAAATTGCGCTTTGGCAATGCCTCCCCATCCGCATTTTTAAGCCCAAGCGCGCGCCATTCATTCATGGTTTTTTTTGTCTTAGCGTCTGAAAGTTTTTTACCGTCGATAGTGTCTGGCACAAATACACGCCGCCCCCAGGTTAAATCATCACGCCAACCAACCGAGGACAGGTAGTTAGCAATAGAGGCAAAAACATCATGCTGAGTCTGCCATATATCGCGCCGCCCATCCCCGTTATAATCAAAGGCATAGCTTAAGAAGCTAGAAGGCATAAACTGGCTTTGGCCCATTGCCCCTGCCCAAGAGCCTTTCATATCGCCTGATTTAATATGCCCTTCTTCGATAATCTGAAGCGCATTTAACAATTCTTTGCGAAAATAGGCAGAGCGCCGCCCATCATAGGCGAGCGTAGATAAGGCCGCGATAACCGAAAAACCGCCTGTATGCTGGCCAAAATTTGTCTCAATTCCCCATAAGGCAACGATAAAGCGCGGTTGAACACCAAATTTTTCTGAAACTTCTTTTAAAATTGCGCGATGTTCTACTAGCTTCTGGCGCGCACGCTTCACTCGTGTGGCCGATACCACCTTATTCAGATAGCTATCTAGCGTCAGGGTAAACTCAGGCTGACTGCGGTCTAGCTCTAGCACACGCGCAATAGGCGCAACCCCAACAAAGGCTGTATCAAACGTGTCTGCTGAAATGCCCTTAGAAAGGGCTTCGGTGCGCAATTCTGCCTGCCACGCGGTAAAGCTCTGATGGCTATCGGCAAAGGCGGTGTGAGCATGAAGAAGAAAAACAATAGAAAACAAAAAGTTAGCGCCTCGCGCGCATATGCCTCGCATATTATCATAAAAAGTTGAAATGATTTTCATCGCGCGCCTGCCCCTTTTTATCAGACCTATTTTAAAAGGCATAAAATCTTGCTTAAAATGCCCGTCAACAGCCTATCTGCGCTAGGGCAATAGAGCAACAGGCAATCGGCGGGCGCAGCAAGATTATCGGCTCTGCTTGATGCTGGATATGCTGACAAGAGAAGAAAAGTGAACTTCCCATTGACACCGCTTTAAGGATATTTTAATCACACTCTGGCAAGACCGCGAATTGCACCCGATTAAAGACGGAGAGGTGGCAGAGCGGTTGAATGCACCGGTCTTGAAAACCGGCATGGGTGAAAGCCCATCGTGGGTTCGAATCCCACCCTCTCCGCCATATTTTATTATAAATTATTGTTAAATAGAGGTTTATTATTTAAGCCTGTACTTTTACCCACACATTTACCCACAAATTAAAAAGCCCCAGTAGTTTTTTTAGGAGGAACTACTGAGGCGGGTAGATTAGGAAGTATTTAAAATATTTCTGTTTTTCTTTTCAAAATTATTACATCTCAAAAGAAAACCCCCATTAAGCGGACGCGAGCATCAACGCTATTTGGGGGTTGGCAAAGGTAACGGCCTCTGAGAGACTTATTTTAGTAATTGGAGGTAATTATGCGTTTGTTATCACTTTTAGTAATTTCAACTTTTCTTGCAGGATGCTCATCGATAGTTAATGAGTCTCATCTGCCTATCAATCTTTCATTTAGTGATAATTCAGGGGGTGAATGCTCGCTTCGGAATAAACGTGAAAGTTACACCACTCAAATACCTGCATCTATATTAGTTAGGCGCTCAGATGACCCATTAGTATATGACTGCACAACTACTGATGGCCGGAAAGCAAACGGCAGTATTAATAGTAATATTGGGCAAACGATGGCTGGCAATATTATTTTTGGCGGTGGTATAGGAGCCATCGTTGACGCAAATAATGATATGCACCGAGAATATCCAGACTCTTTCATCATTCCAGTAGTGAAGCAGTAACAATGCCCTCTACCTTCAAAACACTCATCCTCGCCCTGCTAATCACTTTTTCTTTTTTGGCAGTTAGCAAGGTTGCTAATGCGGGAGATATTATAAACGCCGAATTTAAATGTATGCCCTATCAGGGGGGACATATTAGAGGGTATAGCAACCTGACTGAAAATCCCTTCAGAATAATTGAACCAGATGAAATTATTGTAGTTGTAAAAGGCACTGATGTTAGGGTTAAACACATGTCGTTTTGGGAAACCCTTAGGCGTGATCATAGTGCCGCTTCTTGGGTGGCCGCATCATCTGACGATTTGTTTATGAAGCATGTACACATTAGGCTAACACAAGATAGTGCTACTTTTAAATGGCAATTTCAGCTTGTAAGAAATGGTTCTATGCAAGTCTTTGCTTTTGGAACTTGCCAAAAAAAATAGCCCCCCAGCGGGATGAGACGCTGAGGGGATAGGCTAGGTTACGTCATAGGGGTAAAGGAAGCCCTAAACCTAGCCGAGCGATGGATAACGTGGAAAACCATCGCTTAAGGTGTGAGTGTAACCTTATTAAATGCACCAGCATGAGCAACAGCCACATCAGTTAGCTGTGATGCAGTGATTTCAATTACACCATTTCTAGCAGATGAATACGGGTCGATAACCAGATCCATACCGCCAAACATCCCGATATACAGATGCCTAAACACGCCAAAGAATGCTGTTGCTGATGGGCAGTGAGCGCTTTCTATTACACGCTTACCCGCCAATTGACCGTTTTCATATACAAACAAGCCAGAGCCACTATCTTTCGCTGTAGAGGCCAATGTAGCTGCGCTAGCAGGGTTGATAATCCATACCCCGCCTGCTGTATCGATATTGTTGGAAGCAACTTCACCGATAATCTCATAGCTTTCTGCGTGTGTAATTGTAGAGCTGCCAGTGGTAGTGAATGTTTCAATACCCGTAGCATTCTCAACACCAGTGGGATTAGCCCCTGTACCATCACCAGTAAGCGCTGCCTCATCAATAGCGTTAGTAATGCGGAATTGGAGGTTTTCCCGCACTAGCGCATCTACACGCGGATCAGCTGTTTCCAACACATGACGCGTAAATGATGCTGTGCCAGCACATAAACGCGGGGTCATAGTGATGGTATCAATATCCAGATCTGTCTCTGTGATGGCTGAATTCTCTGCAATAAAGCTGGCAGATACATCGCTGTTTAGCTTCGGTATCGAGATTGTGCCTTGTGGTGCTTCAATCATAGTTGCGCCAGCTTCCATTACAGATGAAGCCTCACGCGGGATATCAATATAGCTCCCACTTAAATGCACAGAACCAATGCCGCCACCAATATCACCAGTGCTGGTCATAACCGCACGCTGATAAACTGCCGATGATGGCACAACTAAGCCCTTTGCAGAGCCGATATAATGTCGCTTAGCCTCTTGGCACATTTCGCGCTCAAAGCCAGCTTCTGACCAATCGCCTTTCAATTCCGCTCTAATTGCATTTCCAAGGGAAAATGTGCGCTCTACTGCGCTTAACGGATTTGGAGTGGCGAGAGGTTCGGTAGATGAGATTTCCATATCATCATCCTTTCTCTTTATTTCTATAGGTTGAAGCGATAGTCCCACTGGCTGACCGGCCTTTGAGCCTTCACTGTATTTCAAGATTGTTGGTTGCAACTCACCACGCGCTACGTTTCGCATAGCTTGTTGCCCTTTAGCTGACCGGCTAAATCGTAAATACCCGACATCGGTATCCTTATTCATAAACATCGCGCCCACTTGGTCGCGTGTATCATCCTCGTTAAACCACATAATCGGCAAAGAA
The DNA here is from genome assembly GCA_016780775.1 of Alphaproteobacteria bacterium. Lineage (GTDB taxonomy): Bacteria > Pseudomonadota > Alphaproteobacteria > Puniceispirillales > Puniceispirillaceae > JADHLI01. The sequence continues at coordinate 66,188 of JADHLI010000005.1, forward strand.
CCGTCCTCAGGGGCGCGTATCTTGCCCTCCAGTGCGAATGCTAGGCCTTCTGAGTCAGTTCCCTGAAAGTTAAAGGCTCGCGTACCTACGAGCGTTGAAAGCGGCTCACCAGAGTCCTTAATCGATAGGGGATTAACCATAGTGGTGCGGCTATCCATTATCTGCTCCTTCAAATATCTGTTTATGGTTAAGCGGGATAAATATCGCTCTACTTGCTTCCCGAATGCCGCCTGTCTTGCGCCAGCGCATCATTAGCGGGGCATCATCTTTTGAATAGCTAACCAAAACACCATAAATGCGCCTATCAGAGCCGCGTCCCCAATCCCACATTAATTCGCGGAAATCAGCTGCCACATCATTAAGAGTGGTAGCGATATGCAAATAAGAGAGCGTGGTTTGGTCAAATGCCTGCGTTAAAAGGCGCGCCGCATAGAGGCTATCCAACTCAGGGAAGGTTTCTTGCATCAGCAATAAGGCTTGCTCAAAAGACACCTGATTTTCAATCTCAGGATCTACCCAACGGCCTGATATTGGCCTGCCTTCATGCTTTGGTTTTATAGGAATTATATTTCTCATATCACTTTAGATAATACACTAAAGTATATGTAAATATTATTAATAATGTGTTTGTGAGACACATTAATACTAAATTAAACTAGTGTTTTTAATTCTGTCGCTAGCGATACTCTGCGGTCGCGCGTTACCCGTAAAACAGGCTTGCCAAAAGTACCTTTTAGATGGTCAGATTAGTCTGTGGAGGAATGCAGATGATTAGATTTTTGATAGCTGGTTTGATGGTACTAATGGTTAGTAATGCTAATGCTGTGAAGAACGAAACCCATTTCAAATATTGTAAACAATATGTGGAGAATGGTTTTAAAACTACCGATATAGATACGCTGAAATGTTATGTTTATTTCACTGGGGTTTATGAAGTGCTCTACGATGCCTGTTATCAATATCAGCAAAGCTTGAGCAACTTGAACGATTCTCAAAAATCTATTTTTGAATACCTTGCCGTAGGTAAGGCGCTTAGCTTGGATTCCGCAATTCAACATTATGTTGATAAAATGCAAAATGCACCCGAGGATTGGAATTACAGCGCTGGTGGCGATGTTAGACGATCCCTCCAAGCTATGTATAAGTGCAAACCAGAATAGATAACTATTTCACCAGATTGGTAGGTGTTCATTGTGATAAAATTATTGATAGCTGGATTGTTTGTGCTGATAGCTGAAAATGCAAATGCAGCATCTAACGAGTCCATTTATAAGGTATGTAAAAAATTTGCCAGTAGTGGTTTTGATGAATCAACGACAGATGCGTTGGCTTGTACAATGTATTTTCTAGGCGTTCGAGACGCATATGACGGTGTGTGCAGCATTTATGAAGGTAGTTATGAAACTTTAAGTGAGAGTGAAAAATATGTTTTTGAATTTTTTGCACTTAAATCATCGGAAAACCTTCATGCAAGTATTCAAGATTACGTCAATAAAATGCAGCAAAAACCAGAGAATTGGGGGTATGGCGCTACATTTGATGTAGGTGACTCACTCCGCAAAATGTCACCCTGCAAGCCTAAATAGATATCACATTCCCCCACTTAGAATTAGTTATCTGTAGACTGAGCTTGTAGGCACTGGCCCGTATTAAAATGGAGATAAATATGGAAAAAAAATTCGCTTTTGATTTGGGAAGGCACTACCACTTAATGATGCTAACACTCGCGACCATTATGACAGTTTGCCTTGTGATACTTACTGTTAAAGCTTTCGAAAAACAAACTGGGCTTCAAAGTGTACGCATTTGTGATTTCACAAGTTGTGCTAATGTTAGCTGGGGATCTCTGCAAATTTCTGGTGAAGTGGACGCCAGAGTTAGGGATTGAAGACAACTAGCTAGTAAGGAGTATGGCTCCACTCTCGTTAAAGTTTATCGGGAATGTTAGGAAACTTCATTCCTTCACCGCCTACGGCACGCCAAACCTCTGGCGTACGCTCCTTTGAGCCTATAAAGCGGCATAAGGTGTAGATAGCTTTTAGGTTAACTTCGCCAACTGGAGGCTTATGGTGTGTGCTGTAAATATCGACAGCCATATTCCACTGGGGGTCGGAAATTGCGGTGAGGCAGGCGAGCTCTTCATTAAACCAGCCAGATAATAGCTGGTAGGCTGAAAACCTAAAGTTCAGCTCTTTTCCTTTATGGCCTAGCAGCGGCTCTTCATATACGCCTACCTTATTAGCCTTTTCCAGCCAATTTTCTAAATTCAGTGCCCCTAACTTAAATTTAAAAAGATCTACAAACGCCTCGTTTTTTAGGATGTTATTTATTTGTATCTTAGGTGTATAGATTAACTTTTTTACACTAGGTGGGTGTAAAAACTTCTCCTCTGGGGTGAAGTCTTTACTCTCCGCTAGCGAAGTTGTTTCACTGGTGGGTGAATTGATTACACTAGCTTGAATGCCTTCATCAAAACACGCAAAATCATTCCCATCCTTTTCAGGGATATAACTTTTGATTTTGTCGATATTCACTTTGTAGAGATTTGAAGAATTGAAACGCTGATGTGAATAAAGAAGCCCTTTTTCAACAAGCATTTTTTTAGCCTCTATCACTGTCTTTTTACTAAAACCCGATAAAGCAGCTAGCTTATTGTTTGAAGGCCACGCAATCTGGCCTTGTTCAGCATTAAGGTGGTCACAAATGATTATTAACAGCAACTTTTCCTTAGGCTCTAGCCCTTCGGCTTTTACGGCATTTCTAAGAGCTTCAAACATCACTATTCCGCAAAACTATCGATATGGTCTTGCACCTCTGAAAGCATCCAGCGGGTAGTACCAACGATTTTATGTGCCTTAGGGAAATCAGGGTCTATTTTTGACCACCGCCAGATAGTGGGAACTGACACGCCATACATACGCGCCACTTCTTTTACTGTTACCCTGCGATCATATTCATCCATCATTTTCAAATACCATTTTGGCAGTAAGCCACGCCTCAAGGTCTGCCTTTTTCCAAAGCACCTTGTGGTCAGACAGTCTTATGGGTTTGGGAAAATCTGGACGGTTTTTTACATCCGCGTGAAACTGGCTTTTTTCATAATGGATAAAGTAAGCAGTTTCAGTCGCATTTAAATATGGACGCGATAAATCATATTGTTTCTGAACCATACTGGCCTCCAAAGGTTTGCATTCCCCTTTTTCGGCTGTTTTAGGATGAAATAGTATGGAATTACTTAGTCAGGTTTTTCCGCTGATTTTTCAATTACTTTACGGACTGCATCTGCGCTCAAACCCAATTCATCGCTGATCCTGTTATAAGAAGCTGTGATAGAAAGGCCATCTTCCAGATTAATTTCGTGAACTCTAACGATGTCTCTATCCCGCACCTTTTGATCATAGTCTGAGCGTTTACCCGCACTCTTTAGGAGTATGGCGCAAATTTCTTCTTGTATTTGAGGATTGTTTCCAAAGTCAGCATATCGAACAGCATCAGCCAGCAAGCGTTTATCGCCTGTATCCTGATACTCTTTCCAAATTTGGCTAATCAACGTTTTTGGCATAGTCGCGTTAGGATTTATTAAGGTTAAAAGTATTACTTTGGATATCTTCGAGATTTTTTTCAATAATCTCCCATCGATTATTATCTACTTCAAAGTTGTTTGTTAATACGTATCTATTTTTAAAATTTATTAAATTTTGATTTATTGCAGTTAAAACTGTCCAAATTTTGTAAAAAAGAAATAGCAGTGGCAAACCTACTAAACAAATGCTCAACAAAATCAAACTTTCATAATCTGTCATCTAAAGCTCCATCACATAATTTTCCCACTTTTGCAGGATTTCTCTTCGCTCTGCCTCTACTGGCACTCTTTTATCTGCATCGATAGAATAAGCCTTTTCCAGCTGGTCTAATGTGTGCTGTAAAATCAGCTTTTTTACTATGCCCTGTCTAGGACGCGCTACATCCTCAATCCATTGAGCAAGTGTGCCCCTAGCCCCGTGAGCATTCAAGGTCATTTCTGGATTGCTTAGAGGTTTGTAGCTACTGATGCATTTGGCGATTGTATTGTTCGATAGCGGCTTTGTGGGGTGTAGGGAGAGCGCATATTGGTTTGCCCCTGTAATTTCCCTCACCTCCTCCATCATAGCCATTAGGCGGCTTGGTATAGGGGTGGAATGAGCATCACCATTCTTAGTGTAGTGAACATCCCTGCCATCTTCTGGATTATAGAACCAACCCGGTGCGTTATATACCGCATTCTCAAAATCAATATATCCCCACTTGAGGAATCGAACTTCTTTTTGCCGCTTTCCAAGAATGAAAACTATAGCCGTTGCCAACTTAGTGATTTTGTTTGATGTACTTTCATTTTGTAACCAATTCCAGAAATGAGGCGCATCATTATAATCTAATGATCGGTAATGCTGGTCATCATTATTCTTTTGGCTCGGAAAATCTCTAGCTGTTGGCGTGGGGTTCACATCAACGAGCGTATTTGCCCTGTCATTTAGGGCTATACGGAAAATCTCGCGGATTATTCCTAGCAGCCGCCTAGCAGTCTCATTACCAGCCTTGTTGCCGCCTCTCTCGCCCTTACGCATCCACATAGGATGAATAAGCCTACGAATATCCTCAAAAGTAACCTGATTGATTGGTTTAGCGCCTAATGCTGGAAATGCATAACTTTCTAGCTGCTGGATTTTCTGCCTTATTGTTATCGGGTCTAACGATGAGGGTTTTATGTTGGTTTCCCACCACTCACGCGCATAACGCTCGAAACTAGGCGCTATCTTCTTAATGGTTTGCACCTCACCTGTCACAAACTGCTTTATGCGGTCAGGGTCGGTAGTGATGCCGCAAAGTGATTTCAAATGTTTGGCATCAGTGTGCGCTAAAAGATCGTAAATCGTTGGAGCTAAGCGGCGGGCATCTTTTGTAGAAAGGTCAGGATATTTTCCAATCCTACAATAAGCACGTTTACCAGCATTATGCCGCATTACCTCCCAATATCCAGTTTTGGCTTTAGTGGTTTCTAGATATAGGTTTTGGTTATCACGATAACGCTTCTTGATGCCAAGATTGATAAATCTCTTTATTTCAACTTCCTTAAGGACTGGCATTTATATTTACCCACAATTTACCCACAATGATACGTTACCACCGCATCAATCCGAATAAAACCGATAAATTCCAGAATATGTATAATATCCTGTTAATATTATACTTTAATTATATTATTTGGATAATTAAAGCATCTGATGGACAGTAGTATGACGGACACCCTCTCCGCCATATTTTCCCAAATAAATCAGCGCTACTCACAGACACAAGAAATGCTGGCTACTCCCCGCTAGCCGCTTTCAGGCGTTTATATAAAGCGATATTTGTAATCCATTCTGGATTGCCCTTCGCATAATCAAAGGGGGTTTTGCCCTTCCTATCTTTGATGCTAGCATCCGCCCCCGCATCCAACAGATGGTCAATCACATCAAATTGCTTGCCCTTCATCGCCCCATGAAGCGGGGTCTCGCCCCGGCCATCTTGGGTATTCACATTCGCCCCAGCCTTAGTCAGGATTTTTACTTTGGCGACATCCCATCCGGTTATCGCATAATGCAAAGGGGTTGTTCCACCGGGAGCGCTTTTATTATACCCTGTTCTTGTTTCCAGATTAACGCCCTTATCCGCCAAATATTGGACAATTTCTGGGGTGCTTCTGTATGCCGCATAATGGAGAGGGGTATATCCAGCTATATCATCATATATATCTGCGCCTTTGGCGATTTCCGCCTTTACATCGGCTAGGGTAGGGTCTCTAAACCAAAAGCGGTCATCACAAAGTTTCATGCAATCTCCTGCGCTAGCCTGTTTGGTTGCTATACCCAAAGCCAGAAGAAGGGGAATTAGAAGCAGAAAATTTAGAATTGGGAAGGTCATTTTCATCTCGGTCACTTTCATTTCGCGCTCCTTTCTTAAAAAAGTTGGGTATCTTCCAGCCTGAAGCGATTAAGGTTTTTAAACAAGGAAGGGGAATATAATCGGCTATGCACATGCAGCATTATATTAGCGGTTTTGAAACTCAACCCTATTGAGGGTTTCAGATTATTTGCGTATCGTTAGGAAGCTTTAAGGGAGGGCCATTTCTCTTTGGCATATTCTTTGCCGCCTAAACGCCCTCATCTCTTGCCAGCTATCTATATTTTAATAAGGAAAAATCATGCTCGTTGATGTTCGCACCTACCGTTGTAAACCCGGCACTATCAATGCCCATCTCGCACTTTATGAAGAGTTTGGCAAAGCCCCGCAATATCGCTGTCTTGGCGCGCCGCTGGCCTTTATAAAAGGAGAGACAGGCGACCCGAACGAATTTGTGCATATCTGGGTCTATGAGAATGCTGGCGACCGTGAGGCAAAGCGTGCAACGCTTTGGTCTGATCCTGAATGGCTAGCCTATACCAAAAAAAGCGCAGAGCTTGGCGCATTAGAAAGCCAACAGAATAAACTTATGGTGCCAACCAGCTTCTGCCCGCCGCTAAAATAGATAAAAAAAAGTCAAACCTTATTACAGGGAAGGCAAGCTAGCGGTAATCTGCTATAGATTTTTAAGTGCTAGAAAATTCAAGGGACCAAAGATAAAGGGATTGCAATGCTGCATACTATTATAAAAATTTTAATTATCGCTATGTTGGCGCTATTTGCCTATGCCGGCTACACCACGATTTCGGAAGCTGAAGCCGCTACATTTACGGGCACATTTACAAGTATGCTGCCCCTATCAAGCCTATAAGAGGCCAGTTACTATCAGCCGTATCCCCATGATTAAGAAAGCTGTCAGCACAGCTAGGCGGAACAGGCGTTGTGAGACACGCCCTCGCAATAGCTCGCCGCATCTGAACCCAGCTAATACAGCAACCAGCCCAAACAGGGATTGAATGAGGCTTGCGGTGGTTACTACCCCTGCTAGGACTAATCCAGCCATTAAGGGCAAACATCCAGATAAAAACAAAAATCCTGTGGCGCTGATGAATTTTTCTTTCTCCACGTCACGAGCAAGTAAATACATAGCCACAGGCGGTGACCAGATAGAGCTAAGTCCGCCCAAAATGCCAGAACAGACCCCTACCCCCACCTGCCAGACTGGTGCGGCTGTAACCGGCAATTTTACGCCTGACAGTAATTGCAGGGAAAATATTACCATTGCAAAACCGATAGATACTGTCAGCAAAGCAGTGGGAAAGCTCTTAATATACAGCGATGTGATAAAGATGCTGACAACAATCGCGAGCGCAAACAGCCAATATTCTCGTGCCGTTTCACGCGGGTTTGGCGCGCGCAGATATTGCAAGCTGTTGGTAAATAAAATAGGTAACACCATCAGCGATATCGCGGTGCGTGGGTCTATAATCAATGTTAGGAATGCCATCGCGGCGGCTGGTAGACCAATGCCCAAAAAACCTTTGATGATGCCAGAGAAAAAGAATACCGCAAAAACAAGCCCTGCCATCCCTAGCGTCATTCCCGGCAATAAAAATAGTGGCAATAAATCGCTCATAAAACGCCTATTTCTGAACTGACTAGGCTAGTTAGGCTAGTTAGGCTAGTTTGTACCATAAACCAACTCATGCAACTTCAAACGCTGTATCTTGCCTGATGGACCTTTTGGCAAATCATCTAGGATATGGATTTTGTCTGGCGTCTTATAAGCGCCTAGTCGCTCTTTACAATGCTGGCTTAGCTCATCTGGGCTAGCATGGCGTGAAGGTTTAAAACAAATACAGGCCTCTACCCGCTGGCCATAATCACGACATGGCACAGCAAAGGCCGCAGCTTCCAAAATTGTTTCATGCTCTAGCAATACTTCATCTATCTCGCGCGGGGCAATATTCTCACCGCCCTTAATGATTAGCTCTTTGATGCGTCCGGTTACAAACACATAGCCATCCTCATCCATATGACCTAAATCGCCTGTGCGCAGCCAGCCCTCAGGCGTAATGGTTTTTGCTGTCTCTTCTGGCTGATGCAAATAGCCTTGCATCACATTATCGCCGCGCACCCAAATCTCTCCAGTTATGTTGGCTTCACATGGTTTGTGATGCTCATCAGCTATCATCACCTCATTGCCAATAGCGATACCGGGGGAGCCTATTTTGCGGGTTTGCGGCGGAAGCGGGTTCGATAAGATTTGCGCGCCAGTTTCCGTCAGACCCATCGTTTCAATGATCGGGATGCCAAAGCGTGCTTCAAATTGGCGGTGGATTTCAGGGGCTAACGGCGCAGATGCAGAACGTGAAAAACGCAGCCTATCCTTATCTATATCAGGGATTTTTTCATCATTGAGCAAATAGGCGAAAAGCGTGGGAACAGCACTAAACCAGCTTGCCTTATGGGTTTTGATATCCTGCCAGAAGCGCGAAAGCGAAAACCGGTAGGGCAAAATTAGCCCGCCACCAGACATTATTGTGCCCATGACTGTAACACAAAGCCCATTAATATGATAAATCGGCAGCACACAGCAGCCTATATCCCTAGCGTCCAAATGATGCGCCTTTGCTACATTCTGACCAGCTGACAACAAATTCGCGTGGCTTAATACCACCCCCTTAGGATTGCCAGTAGTCCCAGAGGTATACATCAAAATGCCAGGGGTGCTCGCATCAGCATATTGAAAATCTATCTTTGCGGCGGCATGCATATCTTCAGGCCAAATCGGCCCATTTTCCGGATGCAGCTCTATGATGCGCAGGCTACGGTCAAAACCCGCTGCAGCTTCTTCTACCAACGCAATGCTCTCAGGGGCACAAAATACCAACTCTGCCTCGCAGTGATTAAGCACATATCCCATCACCTTGGCACCAGCAACCAGATTTAGCGGCGTCGCTAAATAGCCGGCGGTGGTAACGCCAATCATTACACATGCTGCGGCTAGAGAATTAGGCGAGGCTATGGCAATGCTGGCCCCTTTTGGAATACCGCTTCCTGCGATAATGCTCGCGATATTTTGCGTAATATCAGCAGCCTCAGACCAGCTGATCTCGCGCCCTGTTTCTGGTGAAATCAGCCAGCTTTGGTCTGGCTGTGCGGCTTTATTTTCGGCAATTTTCTGCCAGATTGCTTGCTTCATTTGCCATATTTTTCCCAATAGGCTGAAAACATCTCTGTCAATTCAGGTCTATTTTCAGGAATAACGCGTACTACGTTGACTTTATTTACAAAATGCGTCCAGTTCAGATTCTCATCAATAGAGTTTTTACCCCAGCTTCCACACCCCATAGAGAGTGAAAAGGGCATCCCATTATTGAAAAAACCGCCTGTAGCAAAACAATGTGCCTGATTAACAATAATGCGGCAGCTTTGTGCCTGCATAGCCAGCGCGCGCGCACGGCTATCTTCTGATGAATGCAAACCAAGCGAATGCCCTGCCCCAAGCGCCGATTGTATCGCAACAGCCTTGCTAGTCGCATCTTCGAAATCATCGGCGCGATAGAGTGTTAAAAACCGCGACATCTTCTCTGATGTAAGGGGGCTATCTTTGTCTATAAAATCCTGAGGTAGCACAAGAAAGCGGGTATGCGCATCTGCCCTACCCTCTAAGCCAAGCTCTTTAACCATCACCTCAATATCTTTGGCTAGCAATTTGCCCGTCATTTTCCCATGCTGCCAGTGCGTATCGCGCAAACGCACAACTTCCTCTTCGGTTAGGATCAATCCCCCCTGCTCTTGCAAGTTTTTGCAAACATCATCATAGACAGATGAAATGGCAATAACACTATTCTCAGAGCTACAGGAGGTCGCGTTATCAAAAGTCTTTGAGGCCGCAATTTTTTCTGCTGCCCCTGCAATATCCGCTGTTTCATCAATAATGGTCACCACATTGCCAGCCCCTACCCCAATAGCAGGTGTTCCAGAGCGATAGCCAGCACGAACATTATTTTGAGAGCCTGTTACCACCACGAGATCTGCAATTTGCATTAATCGTTCTGTTTTGGCTTTTGAAGGTGGGCTTGGCACCATTTGTACCAGATCATCCGGCAATCCCAATTTACGCAGATGGGCGTGAATATAACCTAGCAGCTTCAATCCCGGCTTCACCCCTTTCGGGCTTGGCGCAATGATAATGGCATTACCTGTTTTCAGCGCGTTGATGATATTATTTACCGGTGTTGCAAGAGGGTTGGTAGACGGCACAATCGCGGCAATAACGCCCTTTGGCCGGTAATAAACAGACAACCCCTTTTCGGCATCATCATAAATATGACCAGTAGATTTAGCGCCATGCAAATCACGCAGCAATCCTAGGGTTTTATTGTGGTTTTTCTTGATTTTATCCGCAACATTTCCAAGCCCCGTTTCCGCGACAGCCAATTCGGCTAGCTCAGCATTACGGCTAGGCTCCATTAATGCCCATCCAACAGCTGCACATGCATCATCAAACAGCTCTTGGCCGCCCATCGCTTCATAGGCTTGTTGGGCAATGCGCGCCCGTTGCACCACTTCATCTATTACTGCCACATCATTATCAGTCATTTTAAGTAAGCCTGTATCTATAAAAGGGTTAGGAGGCAGGTGACTTCTGCTTAATACCTTGAAACGCCTGATAAATGCTAAAGCCAAGGGTCAAAACCCCTGCAAGGATAAGCAGAGTGCAAATAGGTCGTGAGAAATAGGTCACTAAATCATAATGAACCATCTGCATACCCTGAGCGAAGTTTTGTTCGCCAATTTTACCCAGAATAATCCCCAATACAATCCCCGGGATAGAATATCCAGAGCGCCGCAACAAGAAACCTAAAATCCCCGCAACAAACATCACGACGACATCCAGAACCAAACCACGCCCGATATAAGAGCCAATACTAGCCAATAGTAAAATCATGGGTGCAAGGAACTGGAAAGGTACTTTTAACAGATACATAATTGTCTTGGTTTCCATAACACCAATAATCAGGATAGATAAATTGGCATAGAACATCGCCGCAAAAACAATCCAAATAAGGTCAGGTGAGTTATAGAAAACAAGCGGACCTGGTTCCAGATCATGCATCTGGAACACAGCAACCATCATCGCGGTTAGCGCCCCGCCCGGCAGACCAAGCGCCAATAGGGGTATCATTGCGGCTCCTGTTGCCGCGTTGTTCGCGGTTTCAGAAGAGATAACACCTTCCATATTGCCCTTACCAAAGCTCTTTTTATCTTTGGACCAGCGAACCGCCTCTCCATACCCCATAAAGGCAGCAAGGGTTGCGCCAATACCTGGCAAAATCCCGCAGAAAAAACCAACCAAAATAGACCGTACAACCGCAATTTTATAGCGCCAAAGTTCCAGAATAGTTGGAAAACTCATCCCCACAGGTGGGGCATCATATTTGCCAGTAACTTTCTTTTCTGCCTGAACAAAAATTTCTGATACGGCAAAAAAGCCGAGAATTGCCGGTACAAAGGCAATCCCTGCTGCAAGGTCAGCAAAGCCGAAATTATACCGCTCAATGCCGCCAACCGGGTCCTGTCCAATAGTAGCAACCATCAAGCCAAGAAGTACAGATAGCCAGCCCTTCCAGATAGTGCGCCCCCCCACTGAAGAGGCAACAGCCAGACCAAAAAACACAAGCGCAAAAATCTCTGGCGGACCAATATTGCGAATTGCCCATTTCGCCAAAGGCTCAGTTGCGGCCATCATCACCAACGCAGAGCTAATGCCGCCAATAGCCGAACATAAAACAGCTGCCCCTACCGCCTTGCCTGCTCGCCCCTGTTTGGTCATTGGATAGCCATCAAAGGCCGTTGGCGCATTTTCAGGCGCACCCGGAATATTAAACAGAATGGCCGTAATTGCCCCGCCATAGGTGCCTGTGCAGTAAATAACGGCAAACAGCATCACCCCTTGCGCAGGCTCTAAATCAGAGGTGAACGGCAATAAAATAGCCGCAAGGGTAAGCATGCTCACCCCCGGAATAGCCCCAAATAGCATCCCCCCAATTACGCCAAAAACAAAAATAGCTACTGTGAAAGGGTCGCCAAATAACGCGGCACTCCCTGCAATAAAATTCTCAAGCATTTAACAAACCTACCATAACTCTAGCTGCTGCCATTTGGTATTCATGCGCAACATAAAGGCACTGAAATCATAAAAAGGTGAGGTATTCCCCTGCGGTAATGGTGCGTTCAAAATCACCATGAAAATTATCATAATAATCATATAGATAAACAAGGTTACAAGAAGAATATTCTTCAGCTTATGCTCACCAAAAATAAAAGCAATAGCAGCAATAAAAAACGGTGTCGCTGCATAAAACCCAACCGGTTTTAGCGATATGGCATATAAAAAGGGAACACCCAATGCTGTTACCACGCGCAGAAAAGTGGCCCTATCATAAGACGTTTTTTCCGCCTCATCGTCAGCAATCCCAACTCTGCCCTGCTGGAGAGCATGCCCTTGATAATAGGCATAGGCCATATTCCCAAACATCACTAGCAGCAATAAAAGCAGGATGGTACGCGGCCAACCCGTTGCCCCGAATTTATAAATTTCTATCGGCTGATTAAATTCAAAAGAGGCGATAAAAAAGACAATAAAAAATAAAAACCACACCCCTGCTTCAATAATATGCGATCGGTCTAATTTCCCCATTGCAGACCCCAAATATGCTCGTTAGTTTTCTCTTCTTCTGAGAGATTGGATATTTTTTTAGACGTTAAAAATAACGGCCTAAACTTATATAATCACGAAAATAAAGTTTAGGCCGTTATCAGCATCAGGTTATTTTACGTCTAAGCCCATCTGCTTATAAACTTCACGATATTGCGGAATAGTTGCATTAATCAACGCAATTGACCCTTCAGTATCGCGGTAGCTATCGATCACAGTCATGAACTTTGACTCGTTAAACTTCTGATAACTATCTTCACAATAGCCGCGCTGGAATGCCCATTTCAGCCAATCCACGCGATCCTTTGGCGCATCTTTATGCACATAAAAACCTCTGAAACGCAGAAGTGGCTCAAAATCCATACCCATTTCGCGATGGGTTGGCACATCTGCAAACACATCAGGGCGCTCATTAAAGATGGTCAAAATGGGTTTGAAATCGCCTGAATCTAGGAACTTACGCACGTCACCTGGCTGCTCATATAATGCGTCAACCTGACCGCCAAGCAGCGCGCCATAACGTGGGGCACCTTTATCGAACGAAATTTGCTGGATGCTCATACCGGTTGAATCGGTAATGAACTTCATAGTCACACGTTCCATTGACCCTTCTTTGGACACGTTTGCAATGGTAGCGTTACCGTTTTGAGCTTTCACCCATTCAACAAAGGACTTCCAGTCGGTAAAACGTGTTTCATTTGTGCGGATGTAAATTTGCGAAAACGTTACTTGTGAAGTAACTAATGGAATTAGATCAGACGCCGGATTAGGACGACTGGAATCAAGCGCATGTGCAGAAGAAGCATCATCGATATGTTCTAGTACTGAATAACCGTCCGCAGGTGCAGCCATGTAGGCTGTCATCCCAACAGTGCCCGAACCACCTGACTTATGGTCGCGGTTAATAGAAACACCTGTTAGAGATGTAACCGCTTCTGCCATAGCTGCAGCAACCTGACCTGAACCCCCGGCAGGGCCATATGGCACAATCATGGTCAACGCCCGGTCTGGAAATCCGCCAGGCTTGCTCATGCTGGCTTCCTTAACCTGACATTCAAAGGCATTAGCCGCGCCTGCCATAGCCACAAGGCCAGCAGCCAGAAAGGCCGCTTTAAAAGAATGTTTCATTTTCCTCTCCTAAATTTTCTAATATATGCAAATAAACACGATAATTGATAATTAAACAAATAAAAACAAAATTTCTGGTAAAAATACTTAAAATAATTTTTGCCAAAATAAAAAACTATCACGCATAAGCCTAAAACTAGATATGACCAAGACCTCTAAATTTAGCGCGTTTAAACTTGGCAAAACACCCAACCCCTTGCAGAATATAACTCTAATATCGCCGACATAAGGGGGATAGGCTATGGCTTTTTATCTAGCTAAATTACTGCTGACATCTGGATTAATTGTTTTAATTACCGAAGTGGTTAAACGCAGCGATAAATTTGGCGCCCTCATCGCAGCGTTGCCGCTAACAACCTTGTTGGTTATCTCTTGGATGTATTTTGAACAGCAGCCTAATAAAAAAATAGCCGACCATATGGTGCTAACCTTTTATTTTGTTCTGCCAAGCTTGCCGATGTTTCTACTATTTCCTTACCTAATCAATAAGTTTGGCTTTATCGGCGCTCTAAGCTTAAGTATTATCCTGACTGTGGGGCTATTATATCTATTTAATCTCGGTTATCAAAAATTCGGATTTCATATTCTATAATTGGGGCATATTGCTATGCGAATAATTTTCAGTTTTTTAGTATTTATTGGCCTTTCTTCTGGTCTTTCTGCTCAGGAATGGACAGTTGGCCTGTTTTGCTCCTCGGTCTCGCCTGATAAGCGTTTGAATAATTTTTTTCTGATAGATTCGAAAAAAGAGCAAATGCGCGTCGCCTCTTTTAATGATGATAAGGTCAGCTTTGTGATGCCGGCCATCCGTTTGGATAAAACCCCAGATGAGTTGGTTAACCGTAAATCAGGGCTGACCCTAAACCGTAAAACATTGGAGATGAAATGGCGCAATCGTAAAAGCGCTTGCCAGATTAAAACGCCCACAGAGCTGAATAAATTGACTGCAGAACATTTAGATTTTCTGCTTAAAGACAATAAGTTATAAACCGTTTTTAAGAAACACTTATAACGGAACAAGCCCTAATGTACGCCGGAAACGATTTTTAATTTCCACCCCATCCACAATAGGCAGGCTACGCTCCGGACTTTCCGCAGCCACCTTTATAGACGCAAAAATAGCCCCGCTTTTATCTGCTGCTTGCGTCGTGATAATTTTGCATAGTTGCTGTAGCTCTGCCTCATTTTCGACTGCAAGAGAAACTGGCAGGCCAGAAGCACGCGCGATAGTGGGTAAATCAACGCCAAATTGCGTATGGCTTGCCTGCATACCCGTTTCACCATAATGGCCATTATCTAGCACGATAACGCATAAATTATCAGGCTGCTGTACACCAATAGTTGCTAGCCCGCCAATGCCCATTAACATCTCGCCATCGCCAGTTAGAACGATGACCTGACGCTCAGGCTGTGCCATTGCCACACCCAGACCCGTCATCGCCGCACCGCCCATAGCGCCCCATAGATAAAAATTACGGTCATCATCACCAGCGGCATGTAAATCATAGCTGGAAGACCCTAGACCGGTTACCATCAGAGCCTGACCCCTAGCCTGATTAATCTGGGCTACTACTTCGCGTCTTTGCAACATTACCACTCCTTTCTGCCTACCAGCTGTTGCGACAGCAATACCGCCACCTGCTGGTCGCTGGCATAAGCCGAATAAAGCGCTGCATCTATGGTTTTGACCAGCTGATCTTCTTGTGTAACTGTATGCACAGATAACCCCATTGCTGCCAAAACTTCTGGCGTTGCGCGCCCCATTGGCACTTGCCAGGAGTTAAATTCACCAAACTCGCCGCGCATGGTCACTAATGTAACAAAAGGAAAACGGCAATTTGCCAGCATCGAGAGCATGTTAATGGTATTGCCAACACCACTGGATTGCATCAATAGAACTGATTTCTTGCCGCCCAGCCAATGTCCACAAGCAAGCGCCACCCCCTCTTCTTCGGTGGTCAGCACAACAGGTTGCATATCATTATCAGCGTGCGCTAATGCAATTAAATCAGCATGCCCAGCATCTGGCACGAAAGGCAAAAAACTAACGTCATGCTGTTTCAGAAGCGCAAATAAATCCGCTCCCCAACTATTTTTAGGACTATTTTTAGGGGCTACTACCTCAGCCATGAATATCTCCCCATCCGCTTAGATATATCAGCAAAGCATAAACTTAAGTCGATGCCAAGCGGCACGTACCTAAAGCGTACCAAAAGCGTGCCAAAAGCAGACTTGTCTATATTTCGCCTAGCTGGCAACTTATTATGCCAAGCGTGCCAAAATCCGCTGCAATTTTATCACCAGGCAGAAAAGCCATCGGGGTAGTGGTCGTGCCTGTGGTAACAAACTCGCCCCGCTTGAGGGTAACACCTAATAAAGAAAGCTCATTTACCAGCCAAGTCAGCGCGATGCGTGGACAGCCCAGCACATTAGCACCCGCTCCTTCATAATGAGCCGTACCCTCATCATTTTTACGCATCACAACAGCATTTGTCTGGTGGGCAGATAAATCCAACTCATGCCAATTATCGGTAACTGCAGCCCCCATCATAAATTTATAAGCGCAGGCATTATCAGCAATAAGCTGGGCTTCCCCCGCAGAAGCAAAATCGGCAAAGCGCGAATCTGGAAACTCCAGCCCCAAATGCAGACTATCGACTGCTGCCATCACTTCCTCGCTGGAATAGACTTGTGGGCGGGGGGGCAGGTCATATCCAAAACAGAACACGAATTCGGCCTCAGCCACGCGCATTCGGTTTTTACCAAACGGCACTTCTGTGCCTTGCTCAACCATCATGTCAGAAAAAATGCGTCCCGCAACAGGCCCTGAAAGACCGATATGCTGCTGTCCTGCTTTACTGGTCGCAGCGATTTTCCAGCCTTTTCTGTCATATCCTTTCTGTTCTTCCAGCATTGCCTGAATGCCATACCCTGCCTCACGGCTGTCTGGGCGCAGGCTATCTGGCAGATTTTGTAGCACCGTACCATCTTGCATATGCTGATGCATTATCTCCGCTGCCTGCCTAGCTAACCCCTTATCCATTTGCCTATCTCCTGCAATCCTATACGCTAATCTTCAACCGCAGGAGCATTGTTTTGCAAGCCCAAAAAGAGGTAGAACAAAAGAGCAGCCTCATTTGTTATACTGATGCTAATGCCCAAAGAAGCTACGACTAGGAGTATGTGGACTAGGAGTATGTGGACTAAAAATATGCCGATTATATATATCGATGCAGATGCCTGCCCCGTAAAGGCAGAAGCCGAACAGGTGGCTAGCCGCCATAATTGCCAGATGGTGCTGGTCAGTAATGGCGGTATCCGCCCGTCACAGAATCCGCTTGTGAGCCTTGTTATTGTAGCGAGCGGGCCAGATGAAGCTGATAAATATATCGCAGACCATGTTGAGGCTGGTGATATTGTGGTCACAAGTGATATTCCCCTCGCCGCAAAAGTGCTGGATAAGGGAGCGGATGCCTTGCGCCATAATGGTGATATCTTTAGCGTTGAAAATATTGGCTTGCAGTTGGCTAAGCGCGATCTAATGGCAGATAGGCGTGCTGCTGATCCCTTTTTCACGGAAAGCAATCGCAACGGGGCTAAAAGTTTTTCCAAACGAGATAGGTCTGCATTTTTGAATAAGCTGGAACTTCTGGTTAGAGGAAAATAGCACATGGAAAATATCAGTGATATTCTGGTATGGCTTGGCCTAGGCGGTGTGTTAGTCGGATACGTAGCTAGAGTAGTCTTAAAGAAAAAGCCCCCAAACAGCGAATAGCGCGGCATCTTAAAAAAAATATAAGGAATGAAATGATCTATCTACGCGAGAAGCAAAAAAATGGAACCTGTAATGGCTGTGGGCATACAAGCTGGAAATATGAAGATAGCTCAACCCGGTATCGCGAAGAAATCTGCCTTGATGGCAATTGCCGCTACCGGGCGCTTAATGGTTCTGGTGAGATTATGAATAGAGCGCTCTGGGACCAGATTTTAACCCAAAATGCAGAGCCACATTTGACCATCGCAAAACTCTAAAAACAAATTTGAAACACTAAAAACAAATTTATTGGGAACAAATCTATTGGGAAACCTATTTTTTGCTGTAAGAGAGCGCAATATCAGCAGCTAGTCGCGCATTGTTTAAAACCAGCGCTTTATTGGTGTTAAGACTGCGCCCATCTGTTTCCTCACGAATATGATCTAGCAAATAGGGTGTCACTTTTTTACCTGTTATCCCTCTGATTTCTGCCTGCTCTAATGCGGAAGTTATTGCTGCTTGCAGCTCTAAGGCGGGGATTTCATCTGCTTTTGGAACTGGGTTTGTGACCAGAACACCCCCTTCTAATCCTGCCTGCCATTTATGCCTTAACAGGCTGGCAATTTCATCTGCTGTATCAAGGCGTAACGGCACGCTTGTGCCAGTCCCGCCCTGTGACCAAAACGCAGGCACCTCGTCACATTGATAGCCTATCACCGGCACACCAGAAGTTTCCAAGACCTCTAGCGTCAGCGGAATATCTAAAATCGCCTTTGGCCCAGCACAAACCACACATACGCTCGTGCGTGCTAGTTCTGGCAGATCTGCTGAAATATCAAAGCTTGCGCTTGCCCCACGATGAACACCGCCTATACCCCCGGTAGCAAATACGGCGATGCCTGCAGTTTTTGCAAACAACATGGTTGCGGCAACAGTGGTTGCGCCATGAGTACGGCTAGATAGAAGATAGGGAATATCCCGCCGGCTTACCTTTTCAATCTTGCTATTCGGGTCTGCCAACAAAGCAAGCTTTTCTGCGTCCAGTCCTATATGCGGCAGTCCGTCAAAAATAGCGATGGTCGCCGGAACAGCTCCCTTTTGGCGCACCGCCTCTTCTAGGGCGTTAGCAGTGGCTAAATTATCAGGATAGGGCAGGCCATGTGAGATGATGGTAGATTCTAACGCCACCACCGGCTGGCCAGATACCAGCGCATCTTTTATTTCATCTTGAATTTTAATTTTCATTTATATCTAACTGTTTTTTATCATAATGTTTTATTTATTTTTGAATGGACTGCACTATCACATTGCAAGCTCAGCGCCGCTAGATCCCGCGCATAGGACGCGGCCTGCCGCTTATCTAATCCCGTCTCTATCCCATAAATATATCCTGCCAGCAAGGCATCCCCTGCCCCGGATGCCGTGCCAGAAGGGGGTGTTTTGCTTGGCTCTATCCATATACGCTCATTTGTATCAGCTAGTAAAAAGCCTTGCCCCGCAGCAGATAACAACAAACCTCCCACACCTTTATCGATGAGGGCTGTTGATAATTCGGGCAAGGCTGTATGCGCTGGCAGTCCAGCAAGAGCAGCAGCTTCTAGCTTGTTACATTTCAAAATATCTATCTGTGAGAGGCAGTTTTTAAATCGTAGCGCTTTTGTTGCTGACACCATATCCGTAACGAGCTTTTGCTTGTCACCCTTGATGCTGACGAGATAGCTTATAGTAGCTTCACTCAAATTACCATCTAGGATAAGGGTTTGCGTGCCTTCAATCTCCTTTTGGTGCTGCTCTAAATAGCTAGGGGTAATCTCTGTTACGCGCTGCATTTGATTGACCGCACTAATAAGGCTACCATCCCCGTCAAATAGGCTTAAATATCTGTCATTGCTGCCTTTTGTAGTTGCACATAAGCTTATATCTACATCCGCATCTGTTAGAGAAGTTTTCAAGAAACCGGTAAAATCATCTGTTCCAAAACAGCCGATAAAAGCTACGTTCAGACCTAGCCTGCCTAAATTCTCTGCAATATTGCGGGCGACCCCGCCTGCATATGTAGCAATGATGCCGGGGTGAGAATCTGCCATATTTTCTTGTTCAGATAAGGCGGTATCTGCGCGGCCATAAATATCAATATTTACCCCGCCAATAACAAGAGCTGCCTGTTTATCGCGGGTTGGCACGGCAGGATCAGACAAGGCCGCGTTCCGATAAATTGCGCATAAAAGCAGACAGGCCAAACGTCCAGTGCCGGCATTCACCAGATGGTTTCATCTGATTTTGCAACATGCCAATATCTGGGCAAGAAATAGTGACTACATCGCCTGTTTCATGGGTGAACCCTTCTCCTTTTGCCCCTCTATCTTTAGTTGGTGCAAACATCGTACCCAAAAACAGCATGAAGCCGTCTGGATATTGGTGATTAACACTAATGGTTTGTGCAACAAGCTCTGTTGGCGAGCGGCTAATTTCGCGCATTAAGCTTTCACCTTCGAGGGTAAAGCCATCTTTACCTGTTATCTGCAGGCGCAATTCTGCATTTTGGACCCTATTCAAATCGAACCTATCATCAAATAGCCGGATAAAAGGCCCAATAACACAAGAGGCATTATTATCCTTTGCCTTACCTAGTAACAAGGCTGAACGCCCTTCAATATCTCGCAAATTCACGTCATTACCTAGGGTTACGCCTCTAATTTGGCCAGTACTGTTCACTGCTAGTACAATTTCCGGCTCTGGATTATTCCAGCTTGAAGCCGGGTGCAGACCTGCATCTGCGCCCCACCCTATCGCAGATAAAGGTTGGGCTTTGGTAAATACTTCTGCGTCAGGGCCAATACCAACTTCCAGATATTGAGACCACATCCCTTCTGATATCAGCGCTTGTTTAACCTTCTGCGCCGCAGCAGAGCCAGCCTCTAAATCTGAAAGCCGCGAGCCAATAATATCTAGACAGCGAACACGTAATGCTTCTGCACGGGCAGGATCCCCTGCTGCCTGCTCTTCGATAACCCGCTCTATCATGGAGCTAGCAAAAGTAACACCGCAAGCCTTCACAGCCTGTAGATCGCATGGTGCTAAGAAATGCATCAGGGCCGTATCTGCATCACTGCCAAGGCTATTTTCCATCAAAGCGTCAAGTGATATAAGCGCCTTTGCTCCAGCTAGCTTTGCTGTGACATAGCCGCAACAATCATCCAACTCTAGCAAATCCCGCATTGTCGGCACATCACGGCTAGTAATATCATAAAGGTGACCTGCTTTGTGCGCTACAAGGCAGGGGCCGCCCACCTCTGGGCGCCATATCCGGCCAACTAATATCGCATCTTGTGCATCATCAGGTAGAATTTGCATGACCTCTTGCCTCGCTTAACAAATAATTTCATCATTTAGGCTCAAAAAAGGGGGGGGTATCACCCCTAGCAGCATAGCGGATAGAATAGATACCTTGCAAATCTATTTAGCTGGAAAGGACATATCCAGAAAAGACGCACTTTTTCACAGGTTATTTGTATTAAAGCTGCTACTATATTAGGTTTATCACACTGTTTTAAAGGAGGGTTATATCTCATGACAAAAGCTACGCTTCCACCCTTCACCCCCTTGGTTGATAGCTTGCCTGCCAGTGTACCTTTTGTTGGCCCAGAAGCGCTAGAGCGTATGCATGAGCGTGCCTTTCTTGCCCGCATTGGCGCGAATGAAAGTGTGTTTGGCCCCTCTCCCCTTGCGATAGAAGCAATGCAAGCAGAGGCAAAAGGCGTCTGGCAATATGGCGATCCTGAAAATTTTGAACTAAAGCAGGCCTTAGCAAAAAAGCATGGTATTACAGCAGACCATATCGCCATTGGCGAAGGTATTGACGGTCTATTAGGCTATTTGGTGCGTTTGTTTGTTGAAGCGGGGGTGCATGTGGTCACAACCGACGGCGCCTATCCAACCTTTAATTATCATGTCACTGGGTTTGGAGGGCATCTGCATAAAGTCTCATTCAAGGACGACAGAGAAGACCCTGCGGCCTTGCTCGATAAAGCAAATGAAGTTGGGGCACGGATAATCTACCTCTCCAACCCAAATAACCCGATGGGCTCTACCAATCCGGCGCGCATTATCGAAGATTTAGCTGATAACCTGCCGCCACAGACGCTATTATGCCTTGATGAGGCTTATGCAGACTTTTTGGATGCAGCACAAATGCCAGATATTGCTCCAGATCATCCACAGATTATTCGCATGCGCACCTTTTCCAAAGCCTATGGCATGGCTGGGGCTAGAATTGGCTATGCGATTACACATACCGAGCTGGCGACCGCCTTTCATAAAATCCGCAATCATTTTGGCATGAGCAGAATATCACAGGCTGGCGCACTGGCCGCGCTTGATGATACAGGCTATCTGGCGGCCATAAGAACAAAGGTAGGGCGCGCGCTGTCAGATATAGCCGCAATAGCCGTTGAAAACGGACTAGCCCCGCTTGCCTCTGCAACTAACTTTTTAGCGATTGATTGCGGCGGTGATGGGAGGCGCGCAGCTAAAGTGATGCAGAGTTTGATAAGTCAGGGCATATTTGTGCGTATGCCCGGAACAGCGCCGCAAAACAGGTGCATCCGGATTACGGCAGGCACACCAGAAGATTGCAAGCATCTAGCCGCCTGTTTGCCAAAGGCGCTGGCAGCCGCAAAACAAAATTGAAAAACTAGAAAAAAAAATTAAAATCTGAAAAAGGATTATGAACTTTTTAGTGCTAGCTGGTTTCAATTCGTGATGAAAGCCCGCAGCATTTAGCAAATGCTTTAAAGCGGCGGGCAGAATGCGCATCCATAAGGGTACGCTCTGCGGCTGGAAGCTGGCACACAAGGCTCCCCTCTTCCACCGATAAATTTATCAGGCGCAAATAGTCTGGCACGCCGCCACAGAATATTTGTCCAAAGCGCATACCAAGACCAACCGATTGCGCAGAAAATCGCTCTTCACGTGATAGGATTTTGGTAAATAAATCCATGGTAGGCTTATGCGGTTTTAGCCCCACATAACGGTGGTAGATAGCAAGTGCGAGCCAAGCACGCTCCTTATGGGTGACCGAGAATATAGGCAAAGCTAATATGCGTTCCACAGCTAATTGAGCGCGTCTATCTGGACTTTCATTCCAGCAGATATCCGATAACATACAAGCAGCTTCAAGCAGGCGTTTTAAATTACGCTTGCGGCCATCTATTTTTGCCAAACCTGAGGTCTGAAAATAATCAGCAATAGGCATTAAGAGCGCGACAAGGCCAGCAGTAAGTCCCACCTGTCTCTGCGTATGTAGGGCAAGTTGCCGTCCTGTAACCAATAGCTGATCATGTGTCTCTGATGCCACAGGCTGAATATCAGCTATCAGCCCATCACGTAGCGAAGTACCGCTGATAAACAAATCTTTAGTCTTAGCAGTCTTTTTAACAGTTTCAATTATTTGCGCCGCCATCTTGATTGTTTTTTGCCGGCCAGCAGGCACGCCATCAAAATTTGGCTTTTGGGCGGTTAGAGACTTCAATAACCCTTTGGATTGCGAGGGCGGAATTACTAATCCATGCAATAGGAATAACGGATAGTTGCTTCGCGAAATAAAAGCTGACCCTAATGCGCGAAAACTGCCACCAATGCCATAGAGCACCTGCCCTTTAGCAGCAGCCAGAAAATCTATAGCTTCAATTTGAGACTTCATCTCTTTTTTGGATAAATTGCTAAGATGGCCGATATTCAGGCTTGTGTAATCCTGTACCTTGCTGTCCTTAACTAAAACAAGCTCAATGCTGCCGCCGCCCAAATCGGCAACAAGTCCATTAATAATAGGCATGTTACGGGTAAGACCTAGCGTGACAAGACGAGCTTCTTCTGATGCAGGCAATATTTCAACAGGATAACCCAGAATTTTAGCAGCAGGCCGAAGGAAGTTATCGCCATTTTTAGCGCGCCGCGCAGCCGCAGTAGCAGCTATTTTCACATAAGTCGGCTTTAGCGCGTCAAGGAGCTTGCCAAACCTGGCTAGCACTTTCAATGCGGCATCAATACGTTCGGGCTGTAATTCACCACTGATATCAAGGCCGCGTCCTAATTCACAGGTAATGCGCTCATTAAAAAAGGGAAAGGGATAATCACCATCACGGCGATAAACCACAAGCCGGATTGAGTTTGAGCCAATATCAATAACAGCGGCGGTTGGCGCATCAATCGCCAACTGCCTATCCTCAGACAGCTCTGCCTTATCTTGCTTCAAACCTGCCCCCCTTAGCAAGTTAACCTGCCAGTCTATTTATTGTCTGTTGTTTTAGGGGCTAAACTACCCTGGCCAGACAAGCTTGGATTCTGCATAAAATAATCATGTGCAGAAAGCAGCAAATCCTCACTCGCCTCTAGTTTTGTATAAGCGCCATCTGGTTGCAAGTCCCAGCTGTTCTTTTTATCAAGGTCAAGTGCACGCAGCACTTGGCTCAGAACTTGTTTACGGACAGTTCTATTTTCCAAAGGCACCAGCACTTCAACGCGCCGATAGAGATTGCGCGGCATCAGATCTGCCGAACCGATAAAGACTTTGGTTTTCGATTTTCCGAGGGTGTCACCATTGGCAAAAGCATAAATTCGCCCATGCTCCAAAAAACGGCCAATTATCGACCAGACCCGGATATTTTCAGATAAACCCTTGATTTGTGGGCGAAGACAGCAAATACCGCGCACACATAAATCTATCTTAACGCCAGCGTTTGAGACTTCATATAGACGGTCAATAACGCGCCTATCAACAATCGCATTAGTCTTTATCCAAATATGGGCTGGCAAGCCCTGTTCCGCGTTTTTAATTTCTGTATCAATAGCGCCATATAGCCAATCAATAGTATGCGTCGGCGACATCACTATCTTGCTCAGCTTTTTGGGCGGTACATAGCTGGTCAGAAAATTAAAAACCTGCCAAATCTCAGAACATAGTTTTTCATCGCAAGTAAAAAACGATAAATCAGTATAAATTTTTGCCGTGATAGGATGATAATTGCCCGTACCACAATGTACATAAGATGAAAGCTGGCCATTTTCACGCCGCGTAATATGGGTCAGCTTGGAATGCACCTTAAGATCTGCAATACCATAGGCTACTTGGGCGCCCGCCCGCTCCAGCATCCGTGCCAATTGGATATTATTTTCTTCATCAAACCGAGCCTTTAACTCGATAAGCGCCATCACCGTTTTGCCATTTTCAGCGGCCTCAACCAGTGCTTTGGCAATCGGCGATTGCGGCGAGGTACGATACAGAGTCTGGCGGATAGCCAGCACATCTGGGTCGCGTGCGGCCTGCTCCAGAAACCGCACCACCACATCAAAGCTCTCATAAGGGTGGTGGACAATAATATCCTTATTGCGGATAGCCGCAAAACAGTCGCCTTTGAAATCCACAATACGTTGCGGAAAGCGCGGGGTATATTCTGAGTATAATAGGGCTGATGGCAACCGGCTGACAATTTCACTCAAATCGCCGGCTCCAACCAAGCCAGAGCTAACAAAGATTTGCGTATCACCAAGATTAAACTGGGATTTCAGAAAGTTACGTGAGGACTTTGACAAGCCTTCAGAGACAATAAGAGAGACAACATTGCCGCGCCGGCGCTTACGCAACGCACTTTCAAACTGACTGACCAAATCAGCAGCTTCATCATCTATTTCGACATCTGAGTCTCGAAGCAAACGAAACATGCCGCTTTGCTTTACAGTAAAGCCAGGATAAATCTTATCCAAAAATGCCATGATAGCGGTTTCAGCGGGCACAAATTTTAGCGCATCATGGGGGCTATTATTTTCTGCTGGTAGAGCAATAAACCGCGGCGAATTCAGCGGCAGCAGAATAACTACCTTTTGCGCCTTTTTCTGATGATTAGTCATTTCTATCAACAGCCCCTGCCCCTTATTCTGGATAAAGGGAAAGGGATGACGCGGGTCTATTGTTGTAGGAGAAAGCAGTGGTAGTAGGTTTTTTGCGTACCATTCTTCGAGCCAGCTTAATTGGTCTGCTGATAAATCTGATACATCACAAATATTGCATTGATGCTCGGCTAATTGGCTTAGAACCTGTTTTTCTGCTTTTTGTTGCTCAGACAAAAGATAGGTAACCTTGGCTTCGATAGCTTCCAGTAATCCAGATATTTGGGCATCTGTTTCTGGCATACGATGATAGCCGCGCATTTGCAGCTGATACATTCCAGCTAGACGCACCATTAAAAATTCATCTAAATTTGACGCTGAAATAGAAATGAAACGAAGCTTTTCACCTACCGGATTAGCATCTGATTTTGCCTGCCACAAAACCCGTTCATTAAAAGATAGCCATGAAAGCTCGCGGTCAAAATAGCGGCTTTCATTTTCATTATATAAGAGGGGTTGTGTTGTGCTCACTGCTTTACTTAACCTCACATGATCAAATCAAAAAACGCACTATCTTCGTTTCAGGCTTAATAATAACCCAAACAGGATATTGCCCAAACCATATTCGTATGAAACTTTAATGACAGTCCGTTTTATCGCCTTGGATTATTCTAAATAAGCCTCCACATCACCAAAAAAATCGCCAAAACATCCAGCTATTTATTTGGATAAAGCCATGCGTCCATCGCATCCCGCAAAGAAAACAGGTTTGCGTCTGCAGGCGGGGTTATCATTTCGCGTGTAATGACCGCACCTGCGGGCACATCGCAGGCAAGCATCTGGCCTGCTGCCATATAATAGGGTAGCGGCTGATTATTATGTGCTGGCAATGCCCCTTGCAGAAGCGGTTTTAAGCCATCTACCTCATGATGATGCTGGTCGGTGATACGCAACAGCTCCCCTTTTTTCCAAGCTCTGGTGGTACAAGCATGTAAATCAACATGATGCTCAAGGGTTATCGCCCCTGACGGCTTTTCCAGCAAAACCGTTGATAGAAGCGATATTGGTGCTTCCACCCCCAAAAGATGTGAGGGATTATAAAGCAGGGCAGAACGGCCATCTTGGCTCATCGGAATCCCCTTTTCCTTCAGGATTTTCCAGCTTTCCTCACCTTTGCAATCAACCACAACATAAACGCCGCCGGCGAAACTCTGCTCATCTATGCGGCGCAGACAGTTAAACACATCTACCCGGCCAGATGATGCCGCAATGCCGCCCCTGGAATGCGGTTTAAAAATATCAGCAACCTCGCCTACCCTCGCATGCGGGGCATGAAAACCTGAAATGTCAGGCCGCAAGCCAGTGTGGTTACACACAATGCCCATTTCGCATAAATCAGGGACTGTGCGCTGGGGAAATCCATCCAACAATCTAGCGCGCATTTCCAGCGTAGCTTGGATATTATCCCCCATTGACCATGCTTCTCTAAATTCTGGCAGCTGTTTCTCATGCCCTCGCCAGCTCACAACATCTCGCTCAGGATGATAGATAAAATCATATTCACTAGATTTGCCTGCAGCCAAAATCTCCAGCCCAAGAAGGCGTGCCCATGACATTAAACCAATAAGCAAGCTTGGCTGATCGCCATCTACGGGGGTAACAAATTTCCCGTTCTGCGCCGCTATATGGCTTAAATAAGGACCGACAACAATATCTGCTTCCTTGGTAACCATCGCAACATGATAGCCGCTGGTTAGGGCTAGATAGGCAATAGAGGCAGCAGCTTCTGGCTGTCCCGTAGCTTCGACGATGATATCAGCTGGTAATGCACACAGCAGGCGATAATCATCAGTAATAATTTTTTTGCCCATTTCAAAGGCTCTAAGGGCAGCTGGCGCACTGTCAGCAAAAAAGATGTCTTCCTCTGCTATGCCGGCATCCAAAAAGGCTTTTTTGGCAAGCTCTATATCGAGATCGCATAAAAAAGGAACCTTAAAACGTGGCATCAAGGTCGCCTGATTAATTAGCGAGGCACCAAACTGGCCTGCCCCAACAAGGCCAGCTGTAACTTGTCTATTCTCAGATGCGGGGAAAAAATGATCAAAATTCATATTATGCCCCTAACATTACTTAAAAAATACCCAGCTAGAGCTACAAAAAAGCTCAGACCAGAAGAAAGATGAATGAATAGTGGCAGGAAAACAAATGAATTCAACAAAATGTTCTCAAAAATAGGTAAAAAAAAATCCGCCACAAAGGCGGATTTAATAAATTATAATTATTCATTTTATTTTGCACACGTCAAAGCGTGGCTTATCCTCCCCAAACTTGGCTTTATCGATTAAAAGCGAACCGCCAGTTCGTTCAAATCAGCAAAACACCAAAGAAAAACTTTGTAAAGAATTTTATATAGGTTTTTTATAAAATGGAGAGGAGATATACCAATAATGTCCAAATTCATCCTTCACCCGCAGCTGGAAAAAGACAGTTTGTTTGTTGCAAAATATAAGAGCCTGCAAATCAGGTTGGTAAAAGATAATCGCTTTTTCTGGCTACTGCTGATCCCTGAGCGGAATGATATTTGTGAGTGGCATGAGTTAAAAACCACAGAACAGCAAGATATCACAAACTTAACAAATTTTTTTAGCAATGCATTAAAGGTAATTGAAAAGGCTGATAAAATTAATATCGGTGCATTGGGTAATATGGTTAGCCAATTTCATTTCCATATCCTTGCTCGTCATATTGGTGATGCGGCATGGCCTTCCCCTGTTTGGGGAAACACTGCCGGCAAAAAAGAAGATACAAGGCTACTTGACGCTAGAATGGAAAAAATTCTGCAGGTCGTGGAAAAACTCTAACGCCTGCTATTAGTTTTCCCGCGATACGGGCAATCCGCTCGGCTCTAATTTTCGAATATATAAGGCTAGCTATGTTACTGGCTAGATAGGCGGTTCTGCCGCCCTTGACCCTCGAGAAAATTGGATAGTGCCTTTAATGACTATTTTGCATTGGTTTCGTGATGATTTGCGCCTTGGCGATAACCCAGCCCTTAATCATGCTAGCCAGCTCGCAAAGACGGCTTATGTCTATATTCTGGAAGAAGAAGCGTCATCTTTGGGCGGCGCTGCACAGGTGTGGCTGCATCATAGCCTATCTGCCCTAAATCAGCAGCTGCAAGGAAATCTGCTCCTCTATAAGGGCAAAGCAAGCGATATTCTGCCTGAATTGATGGAGACATTAAATGCTGAACGCCTGACCATGACGAGGCGATATCATCTCGCTGGGGTTAAAACAGATGCTGAAATAACGGAAACACTTTCTGGACTAGGAAAGTCTGCTAGCGTGATAAGCGGGAATTTATTGTGGGAGCCTGAAGAGATAG
Source organism: Alphaproteobacteria bacterium (assembly GCA_016780775.1). Classification (GTDB taxonomy): domain Bacteria; phylum Pseudomonadota; class Alphaproteobacteria; order Puniceispirillales; family Puniceispirillaceae; genus JADHLI01. Next base: position 94,985 of record JADHLI010000005.1, read on the forward strand.
CCAAGCAGGATGGCACGCCTTACAAAGTTTTCACCCCCTTTTATCGGCGGGGATGCTTAAATGCCCAACCGCCACGCCTACCACTTCCTGCCCCTGAATTAGACCATGCAGCTATAGGTGTTAATAACGCACTACCACTAGAAGAGCTTGGCTTGCTAGATGGGTCACACTGGCAAACTGAGATTACTAATGACTGGGAGATTAGCGAGCAAGGCGGCCATTCCCGCCTAGAAGCATTTTCAAACGCATCAGGTAGTGATGGCATAAATGACTATGTTGATGGCCGTAATTTCCCTGCTAAAACAAATGTCTCAAGGCTTTCGCCTTATTTACGTTTCGGCCAGATATCTGCGCATCAGGCTTGGCATGAAGCTGGCAAAAATAAACGCCCCGATGACAGACAACTTGATATCTTCCGCTCTGAGTTAGGCTGGCGCGAGTTTTCCTATAGCTTGCTACATTTTAACCCAGATATGAAAACAGACCCATTGCAAACGCGCTTTGCAAGCTTCGGCTGGGCAGAAAATCCGGAACATTTAAAAAAATGGCAACGCGGCCAAACTGGTTATCCGATTGTAGATGCCGCGATGCGTGAGCTCTATCAAACCGGGTATATGCATAACCGTGTGCGCATGATTGTAGGCTCATTTCTGGTTAAAAACCTGCTGCTGCATTGGCATCATGGCGAGGCCTGGTTCTGGGATTGCCTGTTTGATGCGGACCGCGCTAATAACAGTGCTGGCTGGCAATGGATTGCCGGGTGCGGCGCAGATGCAGCGCCCTATTTCCGGGTGTTTAATCCAGTAACACAAGGGCAGAAATTTGACCCAGATGGCCGTTATACCCGCGCATATGTGCCTGAGTTACAAGATATGCCGAACAAATATCTCTTTAATCCGTGGGATGCGCCAAAAGATGTTTTAGCGCGTGCGCGCGTTCAGCTTGGCAAGAGTTATCCTTTCCCGATCGTTGACCTGAAAGCCTCGCGTCAGCGCGCCCTTGATGCATTTGCTGATTTACCAAAGAGCAAAATATGAGCGCTCTTATCCTTATTATGGGCGATCAGCTTAGCTTTGATATCGCCGCCCTTAAAGCAGGTTCCAAAGAGACAGATGTTGTTTTGTTAGCTGAATTGCGTGACGAGGCTAGCTATGTTCAGCACCACAAAAAGAAAATTGCGTTTTTGTTTTCGGCCATGCGTCACTTTGCAAAAGCCCTTAGTGAGGCTGGCTGGAAAGTAGATTATGTAAAGCTGGATGATAAGAACAATACGCATCATTTCACTGGGGAAGCTGAACGCGCCCTTAGCCGCCATCAGTTAAGCCGCGTTATTACCACCCACCCTTCTGAATACCGGGTCTTGCAGATGCTAAAAGACTGGCAGTCTAGAGCTGACTTTCCAGTAGAAATACAGGATGATAACCGGTTTTATTGTAGCCCAGAGGAATTTGCTGTCTGGGCGGAAGGGCGTAAGCAGTTGCGGATGGAGTTTTTCTATCGCGAATTACGCCGCAAAACTGGAATTTTGATGCAAGATGATAAGCCCATTGGCGGACAATGGAATTATGATAGTGATAATCGTAAACCGCCAGACAGTAGCGTTCCAATTCCTGCGGCTACCCATTTTGAAATAGACGATATTACTGCTGAAGTATGTAAACTGGTAGAAATAGAATTTGCCCATCATTACGGTGACCTTGAACCTTTTTTCTTTGCTGTAACTCACGCACAGGCAGAACAGGTACTAAACCAGTTTATTGCTGAAAGGCTGGCGCATTTTGGTACCTATCAAGATGCAATGCGCACAGGTGAGCCTTTCATGTTTCATTCGCATATTGGCTTTTATTTAAATTGTGGGCTCTTAAGCCCGATGCAAGCAGTAGATGCAGCACATGAAGCCTATAATAAAGGGCTAGCGCCGTTAAATTCGGTAGAAGGGTTTATTCGCCAGATCCTTGGGTGGCGCGAATTTGTACGCGGCCTCTATTGGCTAAAAATGCCGGAATATAAAGCCTTAAATTTTCTGCAAGCAGAGCGCGACTTACCAGAGTTTTTCTGGACCTCGCAAACAGATATGAACTGTTTGCATCAATGCTTTAGCGAAACACAACGTCATGCCTATGCCCATCATATTCAGCGACTTATGGTTATTGGTAATTTTTCCCTGCTAGCTGGCCTATCGCCAGAGGCAGTTAGTCATTGGTATCTTTGTGTTTATGCAGATGCCTATGAATGGGTGGAGCTGCCAAATGTCTCTGGCATGGTGCTATTTGCGGATGGCGGAATTCTAGCCAGCAAGCCTTATGCTGCTGGTAGTGCCTATATTGACCGAATGTCGGATTATTGTTCGGGGTGTAAATATAGCCCGAAAGAGAAAAATGGTGACCGAGCCTGCCCGTTCGGGTATTTGTACTGGGACTTTCTTGGCCGCCATGAAGATAAACTTCGAACAAACCCCCGCCTTGGCATGATTTACCGAAGCTGGGATAAAATGTCGGACGAGAAAAAACAACAAATAACGACGCAAAGCCGTGCATTTTTGGAAAAAATTACCCCCAGTTAAGTCTTGGTTACCTGTACATAAAAACCATCCATCATAAGGCGCTTATAAAATGAAAGCTGAGTTAACAAACAGCCGCTACGGGCTGCTGCTAGCCTTGTTTGGTGCGCTGATGATAACACCAGACACCCTGTTCATGCGCCTGTCCGAGATGCAGGCATGGGTAATGATGAGCTGGCGCGGACTGGAAATGGGCATTTTGCTTCTAGTCCTATGGGCAGCACATAGCCTAATAGCCAAAAACCCGCAAAAAACCAAAGCAGAAGTTGCAGCGCTATTTAGCCGACCTGGCATGGGCGCGGTTTTATGCACGCTTGCTGGTGCCACTTCCTTTACCTACGGCATCGCTGAATCGTCTGTTGCGATTGTATTGATAACGATTGCCTGTGCGCCTATTTTTGCAGCCCTTTTTTCCCTGACTTTTTTATCAGAAGCAATAAGCAGAGCAAGCTGGATAGCAATTTTATGTTGTTTTATTGGCATTATCATAGCTGTATCTGACGGCGATAATGTTATTGCTGCCCCTGCGGGAAGTACGCTTGTTGGCGCGCTTTGCGGACTAACAGCCGCCGCATCCTTGGGGTTAAGCTTTGTTCTGCTTCGTGGTAATGAAGCTATCCCTTTATTGGGTATGAACGGGCTAGGTTCTTTGCTGGCGGGATGTGTGGGTTTATTTATGACGCTGACCACCCCAGATGAGCCTAGCTTGCTGGATGGCAATATTTGGATGATATCTGTCAGTGGTTTAATTATTTTGCCTATATCCTTTGTTGCGCTGACCAGCGCCACCCGCCATACCAATGCAGCAAATGTTAGTCTTTTCATGTTTTTGGAGACGATTTTAGGATCGTTCTGGGTCTGGCTTGGCGTAGGAGAACGTCCAGGCTTGTGGATGATCATTGGCGGCGCAATTGTGCTTGGATCGCTTAGCGTTTATATCCTAACAAGTATGCGAGACGCCCCCTCTTCTTAAAAATGCTCCCCCTTTTTTCAAAAATATTGGGGGGCTTGTTCTGACTGCCAAGGCGGATATTTTTCCATGATTTGGCTAAAGCGGTCACTAACCAAAAATTCTGCTAGCCAGCGATGCAGGTGCGGCCAGTCTTGAGCATCAAACCAATGCATATCTGCGAGCCGAAATTGGCGTATAAAGGGCAAGCAGGCAAAATCTAAAATGCCCATCTTGGCACCAGATAGGCAAGCTTGTTTTGATAAATGCGCTTCTATCTCGTTCAAGAAGATAGCGCCTTGTGTGCGATGGGTGAGTTGATTTTCTGCAACATCTTTTTTGTTATCTGCAAAGCGGGTTGCATACTTATACCTATCCAAGTCTTGCTTGAACGGTCCATCCAACCTCTCAAAGAAGGCCGCAACCGCGCTTTCATCTTTGTAAAAAGGGGCTAGCCAGCCTTCTGGGTCATGCGCATATTTAAGTGCCCAAAACATAATATCCCGGCTTTCCTCTATCACCTCACCATCAGCAAGTTCTAGAACAGGTACTGTTTTGGTTTTAGAAACCGTTAGAAAAGCTGCTGGCTTATCTCTCAGTAAGATTTCACGCAATTCAACTTTGATGCCAGCAGAACGCAAGGCGAGACGCGCACGCATCGCATAAGGACACCGCCTAAAACTCCAAAATATAGGCAATTTTTTTTCCATAATCGCCTATCCTTGTCGAAGATGTGTTGTGATGTCAAAGTCTCTACCTTCAACTTCAAAAGCAGCCGCAAATCCAGTTACCAAATTACCGCGCTCTGGGATAATTTTGAACAGGTGAAAATCGGTAAAATTGCGGATAATATCCATTACCGGCCCATGCTTCGCCCCAATATTATTCAACAAACCATCAAATGCAGCATCCTCGCGCGATAACTCTTCAACAGTTGCGCTAAATTTCAGCCTGACCCGTGCCCAAATATTTTGCGAGCTTCCCTCATCAGCAATCAGAAAAAATTGCACGGGCTGGCCGTCTATCAAGCTACGAATATGCGAGGATAAATCACTGGAATAGATGTAAAAACAGCCCTCTTGACGAATAAAGGGAGCAAAGCCTATATCCGGCATTCCTTGCCCTTCAGAAGCAGGCGTTAAAATACTTATCCCGATAGTTTGCGCGGAGCTAATCAGCTTATCTCTTAGCTTTTCTGCCTTCTTAACCAGCTTTTCGTCCATATCCGCACCTTTGCTCTTAAAGTGTTACACAAACCTTGAAAATACGGGTAGATTTGTAAAAGTAAACTTAAAACCTGTCTCATTGCAGACATATAAACAAGATAAAGAGCCGCGCAAAATGACTGCCATAATAGATATAGATATCTTTGCTGATATTATTTGCCCTTGGTGCTATATCGGGAAAAAAAGACTGGAAGCGGCTTTTGCCTTGCGCCCAAATGTTACGCCGCGCTATCGCTGGCGTACTTTTTTGCTAAACCCGACCATGCCGCAGCAAGGAATGGATAGACAAGCCTATCTGCATGCAAAATTTGGCCCAGCAGCATCAGCTGTTTATGCGCGCATTTCTAAGGCTGGCGCGGAAGCTGGTATTGATTTCAACTTTATGGATATTGAAAAAACCCCAGATAGCCGACCTATTCATAAATTGCTGATCGCAGCAGGGCCAGATGCTGACCCCCTTTCAGAGCATTTTTTCCAAGCTTATTTCCTAGATGGGCTAGATATATCTGATAAAGACATACAAACAGATTTAGTAGCAAAGGCTGGCCTTGATATTGCTGTATTGCAAGCTAGAGACGGCGAAGCTGAGAGCCAGCTGGTCGAAGATTTAGATGAAGGGCGCATGGCCGGCATTGAAGGCGTTCCAATGATGATTTTTTCTGAACGTTACTCATTGGCTGGCGCCTATCCACCGGATGTGCTGGTTAGTGCTATAGATGCGTGCGTGCGCCCAGCCTCTGACGTCTAGAAGCTTCTGACGTCTAGAAGCCTCTCTGACTTCTAGAGACTTCTGAATTCTAGGGGCATCTGACGTCTAAATAAAAGGTTCAATCTAGGCTGCGGTTTGCTTAGCTAGATGAGGGATTAAGTGTTTGTGCCATTGATCGCAGCCAATTTTTAGCCTGACCACTGCGCACAGGCACCTTTGCCAGATCATCCTTTATGATAAGCCGGTGATTGGCTTTTAGCTGAACCTTGCCACGTTGCGCTGAAATCCAGCCAATAAGTGCATCTGGGTCTTGCACCTGATTATCGCGGAAGCTAAGGGCAAAGCCTTTATCCCCTGCATCAAATTTCTGGATATTTAACTGACGACATAATTGTTTTAATTCAACTATTTCTAGCAAGTTATTCATAGTGTCTGGCATTTTTCCAAATCGGTCAGCACATTCTGCTTTCACATCGAAAATTTCGTCCTGGCTCTTCAAATTACCAATCCGGCGATACAAAGATAGCCGAACAGAAAGGTCTGGCACATAACTCTCTGGTATAAGAACATTTGTGCCTAGCGATATTTGCGGTGACCATTCTTGGGCTTCTGTCGCATTTTCTGCTGCTGACTGGCTACTCTGCTTGGCAATATCAACAGCCTGTTTCAACATATCCTGATACAGCTCTATACCAACCTCGCGCACATGCCCAGATTGCTCATCTCCCAGCAAGTTCCCAGCGCCCCTGATATCCATATCATAGGACGCAAGCGAGAAGCCTGCCCCCAAAGTATCAAGCGTTTGCATTACATCCAGCCGCCGTTTAGCCTGCGCCGTCAAGATAAGATCAGGGTCAGTAGTCAAATAGGCATAAGCACGCTCTTTGCTACGCCCTACCCGCCCCCGCAACTGGTAAAGCTGAGCCAGTCCAAACATATCTGCGCGGTGGATAATCATCGTATTAGCAGTCGGAATATCAATGCCAGACTCAATAATGTTCGTTGAAAGCAACACATCTGCCTTGCCCTCACCAAAATCAGTCATCACATCATCTAGCTCATTTGGTGCCATCTTGCCATGTGCTGTGAAGATACGTAAATCTGGCACCATCTTTACCAGCTTGTCATAAACACGGTTTAAATCGGCAACACGTGGGCAAACAACAAAGCTCTGACCACCTCTAAAACGCTCTCTTATAAGGGCTTCTTTTAGAACTACGCCATCCCAACCACCAACAAAGGTTCGCACGGCCAGACGGTCTACAGGTGGGGTTGCGATAAGTGACATATCCCGAACCCCCGATAGAGCAAGCTGCAAGGTACGTGGTATGGGCGTTGCTGATAGGGTCAGCACATGCACATCCCCGCGCAATTCTTTTAAACGCTCTTTCTGGGCAACGCCGAAATTCTGTTCTTCATCAATGATCAGTAATCCTAGATGGTTAAAATCTATAGATTTCGCGAGTAGTGCATGCGTGCCAACGACCATCTGGACTGTTCCGTCTTTCAGCCCTTCCTTAACCTTTTGTGCGTTCTTGGTAGTCACCATCCGCGACAGGCTCGCTACCTTTACTGGAAAGCCTTTAAAGCGCTCTTCAAACAGTTTTGTGTGCTGGCGTGCAAGCAAGGTTGTTGGCGTTACCAGTGCCACCTGATAGCCAGACATAGCGGCCACAAACGCGGCCCTCAGCGCAACCTCCGTCTTGCCAAACCCAACATCACCACAAATCAGCCTGTCCGTTGCCTGCCCAGAGGACAGATCGCCCAAAACATCATGTATTGCATCTAGCTGATCATCGGTTTCAGAATGACCAAATCGTGCACAGAATTCGGCAAACACACCCTCTGGCGGCGACAAAGGCTCAGCCTTTGCCACAGCGCGGTTGGCGGCGATTTTTATCAATTGCTCAGCCATTTCACGAATGCGGCCTTTGATAAGGGCTTTCCGGCTTTGCCAGCCAACCCCGCCTAGCCTATCCATGACCACATCCGAGCTTTCTTGGCCATAGCGACTTAACAGCTCAATATTTTCAACTGGCAAATATAACCTGTCTCCGCCAGCATAGCGCAGATGAAGACAATCATGCTGGGTGCCATCTGAAGTTATCGTCTCCAGCCCTTCGTAGCGGCCAATGCCATGCTCCACATGCACCACCAAATCGCCAACTTCAAGCGAGGATACTTCACGCAAGAAATTATCGGCGCGCCGCCTCTTTCCAGCAGGCCGGCCAATACGCGCACCAAAAATATCCTGCTCGCTTAACACCAACGTGTCAGGTCCAGTAAAGCCTGTTTCCAGCGGCCATTGCAAAATATAAAGCCCTGCCTTGGCAACCTCTTTTAAGCTTGTAACCTGTTGCGGCAAAACACCTATTTCAGCTTCAAACAGCTCGCTCAAACGTGTGCTGGCCGCATCGTTGCTAGCACATAAAATCACCACTCTTTTTGCACAATTATCACGGATATGCTGGGCAGCAATAGCAATGGGGCGCTCCTCACCTCTGGCTTGGCTGTGGAAATGCGGGGCAAGCCGCGCACCAGTATCTGGCCAGTCATCCCTATCAGGTGCTGCAAAATTAAACAAAAAGCTGGTATTCTGACGGCTAGACAGGGCTTCAATATCGCTTGCCGTCAGATACATCTCATCTGGCGGTACTGGGCGATAAACGCTCTCATCCTTATCCGATATCGCCTCTAATCTGGCATTGTAAAAATCAGATATCTGCTCCAGCCGCGCGGCTGCGGCAGGTTGGCATTCCACATCAAACAAGCATGTCCAGCCTTCAAGACAGGTAGGGAGTGCGTTTAATTCTGTATGCAACAAGCCAAGCCAATGCTCTATGCCTGCTGGGGTCTGGCCAGCAGAAACCGCCTCATAAAGCGGGTCACGCGCGGCCTTACCACCAAATAGACTAAGATAGCGCTGACGAAAATGGCTGATAATGCCCTCATCCAAGCAATATTCAGAGGCTGGATGTATGGTAAGCGTGCCCGCATCCCCTTCTGAACGCTGACTAAGGGCATCAAAATAGCGAATGCTCTCAATCTCATCACCAAAGAAATCTAAGCGAACTGGCGGAGATAGCGTACTGGCATAAATATCTAAAATGCCACCACGAAGAGAAAACTCGCCAAACTCACGAACCGTTTGTGTGCGGATAAAACCGTTTCGGGTCAGAAAATCGGTAATAGCATTTTGCGCCATTTCAGTACCTGCACGCAGCGTTAAGCTGTTTTCCGCAAAAAAGCTTCGCGGCGGTATTTTCTGCATCCAACTATTTATTGTTGTTAGCAAAACGCTATTTTTAGCGGGGGCAGCTTGCGATACTGGGCTATCTGCCATGCTATAAAGATTGGATAGGGTTTGAATACGCTGAGATATAATGCCCGCATGCGGCGATACTCTATCATAGGGCAGGCAGTCCCAAGCTGGCAGAAGCTGGATATTCAGATCAGGGTCAAGTGCCGCTAGCCCTTGCTGCATTTGCGCCATTCGTGCATCGTCACGCGCAACATAAACCAGCTTGCCTTGATGGACGCTTTGCTGGGCAACCAGCAACTGAACAGCCCCGTCAACGCCGCCATATACTTTTTCTTTTAAATATATTTTATTAATAAAATTCATGGAATTAAATCAGTAACCTAAAGTTCTGACTGAAACTCTTTAATCTGTGCCAAGACAGGACCATCTAGATTAGCTGGTGGCTGGGAATCACCACGCACCCATGCAAAAATATTTGGATCCCCAGCATCTAGTAGTGCCTGAAATTCATCCAAACCTGCATCAGATAGACTAGGCAAATAGCGCTGGGCAAATTGCCCTAACAGCAAATCAGTTTCCTTCATGCCTGTATAGCTCGCCCGGTAAATCAGTCTTTTGATACGATGCGCGCGGCTTTCCGCCAAATGGGGGAGTTCTGTGGTCATTATCACACCCTGTCAAAATAAAGGCTATTTCAGGCACAACCCTTTGAAGCCTATGTAATGCGAATTGACTTTATGAACAGCACTAAAGGCTGTGTCTAGCCCCTTTTCCCGAACAGTGGAAGAAAACATTTTTTTGTGGCAGAGTTAGATACGGGTTAGATAAAAAAGATGGCTCTAACCGATGTAATCACCCCTTGCCAGCAATGAAGGTTGCTGTCAGATAGAAATGCAAGAACCTAGATGCATATTCCGCGCCCTACAAGCCTTTATCGTCTGTTTGCCAGCACCTCCAGCCTGCCGGGTATTGGCCCAAAGATAGCGGCTATAATGGAAAAGCGCATTGGCGGGCATTTGATAGATATTCTTCGCCACCTTCCAGTAAGCCTGAATGATAGGCGCGCAAGGCCATCTGTAGATGAGGCTGAAGACGGCCAACTCGCAACCTTTGAAGTTTTGGTTCTGTCTGGAGATATTCCGCCTGGCAAATCGAACCGGCCTGCACGGATTACAACTGAAACAAAAGGTGGACGCCTAGAATTGGTCTTTTTCAGGGCGCGGGCAGATTGGTTACGCCAGAGCCTGCCTATTGGGGAGCGCAGACTAGTAAGCGGACGCGTTGAACGCTTTCAAGGGCGCTTGCAAATGGCGCATCCTGATTTTATCACCTCACTAGAAAAAGCCTCAGACATTCCAGAAATTGAGCCTATTTATCCGCTAACCGCGGGTCTGAGTGCGCGCATTTTACGCCGAGCTATTCTTGCAAGCCTCAAAGCTGTGCCAGATTTACCAGAATGGATTGATGTCCAGCAGTTGCGCACCCATCAGTGGCCATCACATAAACATGCCTTACAAGAGGCGCATAACCCGCAAGAACCTTCCGATTTGCTTGCTTCCACGCCAGCTAGGACGCGCCTTGCCTATGATGAGCTTCTCGCCAATCAGTTTGCGCTGGGACTGCTGCGCCGGCAAACAAGTGCAGCAGGTGAGGGTTGTGCTAAAGAAGGCAGTGAGAAGCTGACCGCTGCATTGCTTAGTGCCCTGCCCTTTACACCTACGAACGCCCAGATGCGTGTGATAGCTGAGATTAAAGCTGACCAGATGAGCGAGGCGCGGATGCTGCGGCTCTTACAAGGGGATGTGGGAAGCGGCAAAACCTTTGTTGCGTTGATGGCCATGCTACATGCGCTAGAAGCAGGCTATCAAGCCGCACTGCTAGCCCCAACCGAAATCTTGGCACGCCAACATCACGCCAGCCTGAGCGCATTATTAAAAGAGATGCAGATAGAGCCAGAATTATTACTAGGCGGGATGAAGACAAAAGAACGCAAAGAAGTTACTGAAAAACTTGCGGCTGGCAGTTGCCAAATTGTTATCGGCACGCATGCTCTTCTTTCTGATGATATTCATTTTGCCAAGCTAGGGCTTGCCGTGGTGGATGAGCAGCATCGCTTTGGTGTGCGCCAACGCCTTGTTTTGGGTCAAAAAGGAGATGGCTGTGATGTGCTCGTGATGACAGCAACGCCTATTCCGCGCACGCTTGCCATGACTGCTTATGGTGATTTGCAGGTCTCTCGCCTAGATGAAAAACCAAAGGGACGCCAAGAAATTAGCACTGCTGCCATTTCTGGAGAGCGCATTGCTGAGATTGTTGAGCGCTTGCGGCAAGCAGTGGCTAGTCAGCAACGCGCCTATTGGATATGTCCGCTGGTTGAAGAAACAGACAAGCTAGATGTAGCCGCTGCAGAAGATCGGCATCGCCAATTACAGGCTATTTTGCCAGATATACAAATTGGGCTGGTACATGGGCGAATGAAAACAGATGAACGCGAAGCTGCAATGGCAGAATTCAAGGCTGGCAAAAGCCAGATATTAATCGCTACTACCGTAATTGAGGTTGGGGTAGATGTGCCAGAAGCTAGCATCATCATCATTGAGCATGCGGAACGCTTTGGCCTTGCACAATTGCACCAGCTGCGGGGACGTGTTGGCAGAGGTTCGGCACGCTCAGCTTGTATTTTGATGTATCAAGCCCCCCTTAGTGAGGCCGCACAAGCCCGGCTAAAAATTATGCGGGCAACAAATGACGGCTTTGTTATTGCTGAGGAAGATTTACGTCTTCGCGGGCCCGGCGAAGTGCTAGGACAGCGGCAATCTGGCTTACCAGAATTTTGCCTAGCAGATTTAGCGCTACATGCAGATTTACTCCCGCTAGCCCGCCAGCAAGCTGAAAATATTTTGGAAAAAGGCTTTAGCCTAGACGCGCCAGAAATGGAGCCCTACGTGGTTTTACTAAGCCTGTTTGAACGCGATAATGCGGTACGTTTCCTTGCCTCTGGCTAGGAAAATTTAACCGCTAGCTCTTCTTCTTTACTGCTTTTTTTTGAGCTGCTGACTTTTTCTTTACTGATTTTTTACAGCTGCTGTTTTCTTAACTGGTTTTTTTGAAGCCGCTACTTTCTTGGCTGTTTTTGCCTTAACTGATTTGCCTGATTTTAGCGGCGATGGCGGGGTTACGATCCCGCCAGAAACTACCAGCTTTACTGCATCCTCTACACTCATCTCTAGATAGGTGATCTCATTTTCTGGGCAAAAAAGCAAAAAACCAGAAGTTGGGTTTGGCGTTGTTGGAATAAACACATTCACCGTTTTCGGACGAATACTGGATTGTACCTCCCCCTTAGTAACGCCGGTTACAAACCCGATAACCCACAAGCCCTTGCGTGGATATTCAACCAACACCACTTCGCGGAACGCATCTGATTGCGCAGATAAGAGCGTTTCCAGAATCTGTTTTGACGCCCCATAGATAGAACGCACGACAGGCATTCTGTTTAACAAATTCTCACCAATACGAATGAGCCAACGCCCTAAAAATCCAGCAGCTAACGCACCAATTAGTGTAATTGTTACCGCACCCACTAAAAGACCAACACCTGGCAACTGACCAGCAATAGGCGCCTTTAGAGTGATATAATCGCGCAAGCCTGACGGGATAAGCCCCACCACTTGTGCGTCAATAATGTCAATAAACAGCCAAGTGATATAAATGGTCAGCATTACCGGTGCAGTTACCAATAAGCCAGTAAAGAACCAGCTGCGCAATCTGGCCATAACACTTATTTTCACAGGTTTTGGCGGTGCATCAAAGCTAGGTTTATTATCCATTTTCACTTCCAGTTGAACATCATTGTTTGGCACATGATATTGACCATCTTAGGATAATAATGCAAGCAGAGATGAGCGAAGAGCCATCCCACTTCTTAAGATTTTATAAAAGCAGGTTTCTTATGACAACGCCGCCCCTACCTATCGAACGCCTTTTGAATGTTATGAAAGCCTTGCGTGACCCTGAAACTGGATGCCCATGGGATATCAAACAAGATTTTAGCAGCATCGCTCCCTATACAATAGAGGAAGCCTATGAAGTTAATGAAGCGATAGCAAACGGTGCGCGTGATAAAATCTGTGATGAGTTGGGAGACCTGCTGTTACAAGTTGTGTTTCATGCCCAAATCGCCGCAGAAGAAGGAAGCTTTACCTTTGATGATGTTGCCAACAGCATTTCGGATAAAATGGTACGGCGCCATCCACATGTTTTCGGCGATACAGAAGCCAAAACAGTTACAGAAGTGCGCAAAAACTGGGAGCAGATAAAAGCAGAAGAGCGCGCATTAGAAAGTGGTGACGCGGTAAGCCTGCTAGACGGCATTGCAACCACTTTGCCGGCTATGGTGCGCGCATCTAAGCTACAGAAACGGGCAGCAAATGTGGGCTTTGACTGGCCCGAATTAGACGCGGTGATTGAAAAACTACATGAAGAGACAGATGAGCTTCGTGTGCAATGGCAGCAAGATAAAACAGATAAAATCCGGCTAAAAGAAGAGATTGGCGATATTTTGTTTGTGGCGGCAAATCTAGCGCGCAAGGTAGGGGTCGACCCGGAAACAGCTCTTATTGAAACCAATCGCAAATTTGAGCGCCGCTTTGGCTATATTGAACAAGCCCTTGCCCTGCAAAAAATCCCTCTTGAAGAGGCTGGGCTAGAAAAGATGGACAAATTATGGGACGCTGCCAAAGCAAAAGAGCGTAAATAGACTAAACTTGAATAGACTAAACTAGAATGGCCTTGTTCCCTATCTCAAGCTGACCAGACAAAATCAGCTAGCTGTTGCCATATTTCTGATGTTGGCGCGCCTAGCAATACGCCCTTATCCCCTGGTTGATACCGCACACCTGTTGGGCCAAGACGCACATGATAGCCAAGACTACTAAGCACCATTACTACTGGCACACTATCCCAATAGGTAAGCTTGCTATGCGTTAAATAATCGCATGAACCAGCTGCAATATTCATCGCCTCCACCCCGGCAGAGCCGATATGAAAGCGCCCCTTTAGGGTTTTTAATTTTTCTCTGACACGCTCGCGGATAGCGCTATCAAACCCCATCGCATTCATGCACCCTTTCAGATTATGGAGTGAGCTATTTGCTAAATTGCTAGGATTTGGCTGGCGAGTGTGAGCGCAACCTTGGGAATCTGTATAGCATGGCAATTCATTATGACGGGCGATAACACTCTCAGAAGTAAGCGGCTTATATATCCACGCCCCGACAGGCATACCATCATATAAAAGCCCCAACATAGTGCAGAAATGTGGGTCGCCTTTGACAAAATTGCGGGTACCATCAAGGGGATCAATCGTCCAGACAAAACCTGTATCTAGCGCTTCTGGCAAGCCAAATTGGGCTGTATTTTCCTCGGCTACAAAACGAGCCTCTGGCAGTAACAACTTTAAGCCTGCAATAAGCTGCCGCTCAGCTCCTTTATCAGCGATAGTTACAAAATCAGTAGCAGAGCTTTTGGTTTCGATATCCAGCTCTTTAAGATTTTGAAAATATGGCAGGATGTCCTGCTCAGCAACGCGCTTCAGCAGGCTAAGAATATCCTCATCAAAATGGGGGGAAAGCGCAGGGATGTGGCTAGGCATCGCCACCATCAAGGCCTTGCAGATCTACTGGGCTAGCCGGCATGATAGTCGATACCGCATGTTTATAAATAAGCTGGATATGTCCCTCACGCTTAAGCAGAATAGAATAGCTATCAAACCAAGTGACCACCCCTTGTAATTTCACGCCATTTACTAAGAAGATAGTTACCGAAACATGCTGTTTTCTGATTTGGTTCAGAAAAATATCTTGTAAATTTTGACCCTTGTCCATTATCTGGCTCCATATCTTCGGTTCATGTTCGGCACTAAAATACTGGCTGTAAAATACTGGCTGTAAAATACTGGCAGTTAAATCTAGGCTGTAAAATTCTGGCCGTTAAATCTAGGCAGTTAAATCTAGCCCCTAGAGTTAAAGCACCCCACCATGTGCATGTTGAATATAATCTTCACGTAATGCCGCGCTTACAACACCAATTTCACCGTCAGATATCACAGTATCATCAATTTTTGTCACTGCGGTTACAATCGAAGTCGCGCTTGTTATAAACACTTCACGCGCATTCAGCATTTCTGCCACATCAAAAGTGCGCTCACTAACCTTTAACTGATGCATACCAGCAATTCTTTGTACGGACTGACGCGTGATCCCGTTCAAAATATTTTCATTTGCTTTGCGGGTAACCAGCTCACCTTTATCCGTGACAAGCCAGACATTGCTAGAAGAGCCCTCGGAAACACTGCCATCTGGCATCACCAGAATAGCTTCAAAAGCGCCCTTTTCTGCAGCTTCTTGTTTTGCAAGGCAGTTTGGCAGTAGCTGAATGGTCTTAATATCGCGCCGCGCCCATCTCTCATCAGCGACGGTAATAGCTGCGACCCCTTTCTGGCTTGGCGATGGCATAGATGCAAGAAGCTTAGCTGTCATTACGATAGCTGGCTGGCTAGCAGTGGGAAATTTATGGTCTCGGCGCGCCACCCCTCTGGTGACTTGAACATAAATCGTGCCATTGACCAAATGGTTTAGCCGGATCATGCGCGCGATAATTATCCGCAATGATGCTTCCGAAAAATTAGCCTTTATTTTGATTAATTTCAGTGAGTTATAAAGTCTTTTTAAATGGCCGTCATAATCTATAGGCTGGCCATTTAAAACCATCACCACCTCATAAATACCATCAGCAAATTGATAACCTCTATCCTCAACATGCACACTCGCCTGACTATGCGGAATATAGCGGCCATTAACATAAGCAATGCGTGACATGATATCGCCTCTCTTCGTAAAGATTAAAAATTCAGCAAGCAATGACCATCAGGCTAAACCTGATCAGATAGAATAGATTCGGCGCGGCTTGCTTTACCAGGGGCTGCAAATAACACCACCCTATCGCCAGCTTCAATAACAGTATCCCCTCTTGCCGCTATAACAACATCTTTACGCAAGATAGCGCCAATAGCGACACCCTTTGGAATGCGTGATTTACGCAAAGGCTGGCCAACAAGTGGGGATGTCGGCAAAGCTTCAGCTTCTAATACCTCCCCTAGGCCCTCTACCACAGAATGCACGTCCAGAATTCGGCCTCTGCGAATATGCTCCAAAATTGAAGATACGGTGATTTGCGGTGGATTAATAACCGCATCAACGCCCAGCGCACTTATCAGCGGCACAAAGCCCGGCATATTGACAAGCGCAACCGTATGAAGCGCGCCCATTCGTTTTGCTAGCAAGGCAGACAGAATATTCACCTCATCATCATTAGATACTGAAACAAAGGTTTCAGCAGTAGTCGCCCCCGCTTCTTTCAGGATATCAGCTTCTAGCGCATTGCCCCAAATGACACTGGTGCGCTGCAGTTGTTCGGCAATCAAGCGTGCTTGTGCCCTATCACGCTCAATAATATGCACCACGGCATTATCACTTGCCGCCTCGATATGCTGCGCTAGCAACGTTCCAATATTGCCGCCACCAGAAATAACAATAGAATGCGCTTCTTCTTCAGTATGGCCAAAACTGGCCATGGCACGCGCTGCATGATTTTCATCACAGACAAAATATACTCGGTCATCAGGTTGCATCATGTCTGTACCATCGCGCGGCACGATCACCTGATTATTCCGAATAATCGCTACAACCGTCATGCTTAGGCCGGGAAATAGATTGGTCAGATGCCGTAGCGGTGTGGCCAAAATTGGACAGTTTTCCTTACATAGCACACCAATCAATTTGATTTTATTTTCTGCCATATCCTTTACATCAAACGCGCCAGGCATTTGCAATTGGCGTCCAACAGCAGCTGAAACTTCCCGCTCTGGCGAGATAATATAATCAATCGGTAAATTATTGCGGCTATAGAGTTGGCCAACTTTAGGATCAAGATAGGCTCGTGAGCGAATACGTGCAATCCGGGTTGGCGTGTCAAAAATAGTATGGGCAACCTGACAGGCCACCATATTGATCTCGTCTGATTCTGTCACCGCAATCAGAAGTTCAGCCTCTTTAAGGCCAGCTTGCGCCAGAATATCGGGATGTGAAGAAACCCCCTCAACAGCACCCACATCCGCCTGTTCGGTCAGCCTTTGCAGCTTGTCCGGGTCAGCGTCAATAACCGTAACATCATTCTGTTCTGCAGAAAGATGGCGCGCAATCGCATTACCAACTATTCCTGCTCCACAAATAACGATTTTCATAGAATACCTATCCTTTTGAAGGAGAGTTGCAATTCTGCCTCGTTATGCCGCACTCGCGTGAGTTTGGCAAATTTGCACTAACTCAGTTTTGCTGGCTATCAGCTTGTTTCTACCTTTAGCGACTTTAATTTACGGTGCAAGGCAGAACGCTCCATACCTATGAATTTAGCCATTTGCGAGATATTACCTTCAAATTTCTGTAGCTGGGAGACCATATATTCGCGCTCAAACAGCTCGCGTGCTTCACGCAATGGCAGCGATAGGCTTTGCTGGAGTATCTGATTAGCCCCTTCGACAGGTGAGGACAGCAATTCTGCTGGCAAGGCATCAAGGGTTACCACCCCCTGCTCTGGCTTTTCATTCAAGATTAATATTGTTTCTATCACATTGCGTAATTGCCGCACGGAGCCTGGCCAGTCATAAGAGCGCATCGCGTTAAGCAAATCATCCCCTAGCTTTACTGGCGGCCGGCCTAGCCTGCGTGCACTATCTTCCACAAAATACTCAGCCAGCAGGCTAATATCCTCACGCCGCATCGCTAGCCCCGGGACCGACATCGAAATCACACCAAGCCGATAATATAAATCTTCTTTTAACCCGCCTGCTTCTATTGCACCTACCAAATCTTCAGAAGATGCTGATATAATACGCACATCTGTTACCACCTGATCTGTACCGCCAACCCTGCGGAAGGTCTGTTCAGCCACCGCACGAACCAGCCGGCTCTGGGTATCTAGGGGCAAGTCGCACAGCTCGTCAAAATATAGGGTCCCGCGATGCGCTTGTTCAAACAGCCCAACAATGCGTCGGCCGGAAGCCAGCATCTCAGAGCCAAAAAGTTCAGTATCTGCATTTTCAGCGCCAATACGCGCGCAATGTGCAACAACAAATGGGCCGTCTTTACGTTCTGACTGCGCATGAATAAGACGGGCTACCACCTCCTTGCCAGACCCGGTAGGCCCAGTTATCAATATTCGGCTAGAAGTGGGCGCAACCTTCTCGATCGTAGCACGCAACTGTTTTACTTGCGCAGATTGACCGATAAGTTCTACCTTCTCCGGCGCGTCACTTTTTTCACGCAATTCTGCATTTTCGCGTGTTAGACGGCTTTGTTGTAAGGCGCGCCGCACGGTTAACAGCAACCGTTCTGCCTTAAAGGGCTTTTCGATAAAATCATGGGCGCCTTTCTGGATAGCCTGCACTGCGGTTTCAATATTTCCATGCCCAGAAATCATCAAAATTGGGACCTCTGGATACAGGTTTTGACACCAGCTTAATACCTCCAACCCATCCATATCTGAATCTCGCATCCAGATATCAAGGATAATACAAGATGGTGGGCGCGAGGTAATAACCGCACGTGCCTCCGCAGCATTTGCGGCCTGCACAGTCAAAAACCCCTCATCTTCCAAAGTCAGACTGATAAGAGAGCGGATATCAGGTTCATCATCAACGACTAGAATTTCTTCATTCATGTCTTTACCTCTTGCGGGATATCCTCTTTCAGATAAGGGATAGTGAGCGTGACAATCGCCCCCCGCTCTGGATGATTAGATAGGTCTATCTGCCCTTCATGGTCAGAGATAATTTTCTGGGCAATAGCAAGTCCCAGTCCAGTTCCCTTGCTGCGTGTGGTAATATAGGGTTCTAGATACCTATCCATATCCTCCCCTTGAAAACCACTACCAAAATCACGAATGGTAAGCTGTGCAATATCACTATCCAAAATCAAGCCCATCTCGATACGCAACGGGTTACCCATATTGGCAGATGCGGGAATATCATTTTGTGTCTCTTGCATATTTTCAACAGCATTCTTCATTAAATTTGTTAACATTTGACGCATCAGACCAGTATCTGCCATCACCCAAATAGCAGCGGGACTTTCGGGAAATTCAAAAATGATTTCCAGATTAGAATATGTCTGGAGCAATATTTCCTGTTCACGTACTAAACGACATAAATCTGTCTTTTTCATGACTGGTGCAGGCATGCGGGCAAATTTTGAAAACTCCTCTACCATCCGGCCGATATCGCCAACCTGACGGCTGATAATAGTAACATAATCATCAAATTTTTTAGCCTCTTCAGGCGCTTCTGGACGATATTTTTTCATTAAACGATCAGTGGCTAGCGCTATCGGTGTTAGCGGGTTCTTAATTTCATGCGCAATCCGCCGCGCTACATCTGCCCAAGCTGCCTTTCGCTGAGCGGCTAGAAAATCAGTAATATCATCAAAAGTCAGCACATAACCAACTAAGCGCCCTTCAACACGCTCTGAGACTAGACGCACGCGAAGGGTCAGTGCGCGCTTGCGTCCCCTAATAACGATTTGCTGTTCTATTTGCTGGCGGCGTTGTACAGAAAGCTGGTCAAAAACAGGTTTAAACTCTGGCTGAATATCCACCAGCTTTTTGCCAATAAGGGTAGAAAGATCCGCATCAAGCAACATGCAGGCTGCCTGATTAGGCAGGGTAACAACGCCCTTTTTATCCAGACCAATAACCCCAGAGGTTACCCCCCCTAACACCGCTTCGGTAAATTCGCGCCGCGCATCTAGCTGTTTATTGGCTTCCACCAACTGCTCTCGGCTGTTTGATACCTCATCCAGCATACCATTAAAACTAGTACCAAGACGCGCAATCTCGTCCATATTGTCAATTTCTGGCACCCGTTCTTTTAAATTTCCAGACCGAACCTGCTCGGCAACCCCAATAACGCTGACCAGCGGCTCAACAATTGAGTTGGCCAATGTCAGCCCAATCCAAAGCGCAGATAAAACCAGCAATAAAGCCACCACAAAAAACATCACCGCAAAGGATATTTGCAAATCAAATTGTCGCAATCCAAGAGATTGATATTCATTTACAGCCAATTGAGTTCGATCAAGCGCAGATAGCACATTAGCATCAACAAATCGACCAGCCAGGAGATACGCATCTAAAAAACTATTCAATTTTACAATAGCTTGTATCTTGTTATTATCCTTCGGTGTGATGATAACAACATCGCCATTACGTGCCTGTTCCAACAACGCGCCATCTATTTTTGAAAAGCTAATAGCAAAGGCAAATTGCGACTTTGCTTTAATCCGGCCTGTTCCATCGACAATCACACTTTCAGACAGGTTTCGTAACGCCGTCTGGTTAGATAGATATTCGTTCAGCAATTGCTGATTATTTACCAGCCTCGGTGCTTCGCGGTTGATGTCATTTGCCATTGTCAGAATTTGTCCCCGAACGGAACGTGCATGCTCTTCAAAATAGGCACTTGCCACCTCAACAGACTCGTTAACAGCTGTTGAAATACGTTCAGCGAACCAACCCCGCAAAGAATAATCAATTAAAGAAACAGCAAATACTGCTACAAGAATAGAAGGAATAGCCGTGACAAGCCCAAATAGCATCACAAGACGCAAATGCAGCTGTGCGCCGGCAAGGCGTCGTTTGCGTTCTTGCCATAGCCGTAATAATTGCCTGCCCACAAAAAAGGAAAGCACCAGCAACAGCATGATAGCTAGAAAAATTGCCGCAGATAAAACATTGGATTGTGTGCTTATATCACTAACAGTGCTTAACGATAGAAACACCGTAAAGCCAAGCACAAAGGTCAAAACGATAAGCACATAGCCAACATTATCACGGCTCAAGCGGCGAAAAAGCCTCTGTGTTAAGCTCGCTTGCTTTTTTGTCTGGCTTGTCTGCGCTATTATCTTGGCGTCTGCCATAACTGGTTTACCGCCCTTCTTGCCCGCGTTTGCGATAAACATCGCGTTTGCTTGGAATATTCAACTCTTTGATTTTTTTGCGCAAGGTATTTCGGTTCAAACCTAGTATATGTGCGGCTTTAATCTGGTTTCCTGCTGTGTGATAGAGCGTTTCCATAATGAGCGGCTTTTCAATTTCTGCCAAAATGCGGCCATGCAATCCTGGCACAGGGCTAGCATCACCTGTGGCTGCAAAATAGCGCTCAATATGCTGGCTAAACATATCGGTTAGATTTGTCTCTTTTGCGGGCACCGCCTGTTCAACCATATTCGCGGTGCGACCAATCTCTTCTGCCACCATAGCCGCACTTAGCCGCACATATTGCCCGGTCAAAGACAATCTCTTTAAAATCAGCTCCAACTCTCTGATATTTCCGGGCCAGTCATAGGCCTGCAAAGCGGCAACCGCCTCTTCTTCAAGCGTTTTTTTGGCCTTTAGCTCTTCTGAGAAGCGGCTACAAAGCAAATGGGCAATTTGCGGTATGTCTTCAGCTCTATCACGCAGTGGCGGCACATTAAGCACGGCAACCGATAGCTCAAAGAAAAGATCTTCACGAAACAGCCCCTGCTCCACAAGCGATTGTAAATTTACGGCCGTGCCAGCCACCACCCGCACCGCATGTTTTGGCATCGGAATATTAGATGGGGTAGCATTTTCAACAAACCGAGCAAGCTGCATCTGTGCTTGCGCAGAAAGAAGCTCGATGTAATTAATAAAGACCATCCCAGAACTGCGCCGTGTTAACAGGCCAGAAAGGCCGAAAAGCGCGTCTTCATGCCGGCTTTCTTCTAGCTGAGACAGGTTAAGTGCCTCAAAACTTTCGCCAGATTGTGGGCCCATTTCATGCAAAGTTTTAGCAATAGTCTGTTTGCCTGAGCCAATATCCGCCTTTATCAATACAGGCATATGCTGGCCAGACAACCTAGTTAACAACTTAAAGCTCATTTGCATTGCAGGGGATTTTCCAAGCAAGGCGATAGGCAATTGTTTTGGCAAGCTAACAGCCGGTTTTTCTTTCGCGCTAGCAGGCGGCTCTGCGGTTACAGCTCTTGCAATTACATCCAATAATTGTTTGAGTTCAAACGGTTTTGGAAGATAATCAAATACGCCGCTTTGCTGGGTTTTAATCGCGGTTAGCAAATTGGCCCGCGCACTCATAACAATGATAGTCAGATCAGGGCGCTTTTCCTGTAATCTTGGTAATAATTCCAGCGCATCCCCATCTGGAAAGCCAACATCGGTTATCAAAACATCCCCGCGGCCAGAGGTCGTAATATCCCATAATCCAGCTATCGTGGTTGCGGCACCGACCTGATACCCCTGCCGGGATAGGGCTTGAACAATCACTGTGCGAACAGTTCTATCATCATCGGCTACAATAATCTGGGAGGCACGCGTTTTCATAAAACCTCCTTTTCAGATGCCTGATTTGATACAGAGCTGTCTGTATAAGATTGGGTAATAGGCAAATTGAGTGTAAAGCACGAGCCTTGCGCCGAAGATTGCATGGCAATTGCGCCGCCATGATCTGCAATGACACTTGCCACCATAGCTAGCCCAAGCCCTGAACCACCTGATTTATTGGATACAAAGGGCTCAAAAACATGCGCTTGTAACTCCTCTGATACCCCCTTCCCGCTATCTTCGATAGCAATCTGTAACGGCAGATGAATAAGCTTGCGGCTTGTCTCAGTCGTTACATAACGGGTCAGTGAATAGCTAGTATGTATAGATAGGCTATCACCTCGTGTTGTGGCTTCAGAGGCATTTTTGAATAGATTGATAAAACATTGCACCAGCATTTCGCGATCTGCTTGAATATCAGGCAAGGACGGGTCATAAGAGCGTTTAATGTCGAGATGCCGGCCAAAAGAAGCAGACGTGATCTTCAGACAATGATCGAGAATTTCGTGGATATTAACAGTCTCAAACCGCACCGGTGCATCTGAGGATAAATTTTCTATCCGCTGCAGAAGCGAAGTAATCCTGTCGGTCTCGCTTACAATCATATTGCTAAGCTCATGCTGGGCTTCTGGCAACTCCATCTCCAGCAACTGTGCCGCTCCCTTAATCCCTGCTAGCGGATTTTTAATCTCATGTGCCAATAAAGACGTCATCCGTGACATGGATAAAGCAGCACCTTTGAAATTTTGTTGCGTAGCAAGTTGCTCAGCGCCCGTGCGTTCCTGCAAGGTCATCAAAATAAGGGGCATCTCAAAGCCAGCCAGATGAAACGGCACAAGCTGGATGCTCGCCCCCTTTAGCCCAATACGTGGACCAACAAAGGTTATCGCTTTATCTTCAACCGAACTGCCAGACTGGCGCGCGCGCCGAATAAGCGAAAAAATTTGGCTATCATTAGGAATAAGCCTGTCTAGACGCGTACCAGACAAAATAGATAAGCTACTTTTGAAAAAATGCTCGCCAGCATGATTTAGCCAGACAAAACTATCTTCTTCATCTAGCAAGACCACTGGAAAGGGCAACACATCCATCACGTCGGCAAGTGGCAAGCTATCAAGAGATGATAAGGGCGATAATTTAGGCTGCATGGCAAGCTTCTTTATCAAAATATTCAGCCAGCGCAGCAAAGACAAGCTCTGGGCGCTCTGACTGTGTTGCAATAAGGCGCAAATCCTGTGATTGCGGCAGATAATCGCAATAGGCAGCCAGATGCTTACGCGCTAGACGTACCCCCCGCATACCATAATCGGTTAGCAACATATCTAGATGCTGGCATATCTGCTGGTATCGAAACGCCATATCTGGGGCACTGCGTATATCACGGCCCTCCAAATGATCAGCAATTTGCGCCAACAGCCAAGGCCGACCTTGTGCGCCTCTACCTACCATCACGCCTTGTGCTTTAGAGGCCACTAACGCGCTTTTTGCATCCTCTGGGCTGATAATATCGCCATTTGCAAGCACTGGTATGGAAACCGCCTGAACAACATTTGCAATTTCGTGCCAATTAGCACTGCCCTTATACATCTGGGTGCGGGTACGGCCATGAATAGTTATCATAGAAATACCGCTTTCCTGGGCAATATAGCCGATTTCAGGAGCATTTCGATGCGTATCGTCCCAGCCTAGGCGCGTTTTCAGACTGACAGGCAAACTGACCGCATCAACCACTGCAGAGCAAATTTCACCAGCAAGCACCGGCTCCTTCATCAAAGCAGAGCCAGAAGCACGTCCGGTGACCTTTTTTGCCGGACAACCCATATTGATATCAATGAGGCAAGCGCCCATCTGCTCAGCCATTTTTGCCGCCTCTGCCATCATTACAGGATCCCACCCAGCAATTTGGATGGCGACAGGGGCTTCGGCGGCGGCGTTGAATTGCAGCTTCTGCATCTCAGCGCGCACATCTGTAAGCATTGCATGACTTGCCACCATTTCAGAAACAACCAGCCCGCCACCAGAAGCACGAACAGCCGTCCGAAAGGCGCGGTCAGTAATGCCCGACATTGGCGCAAGCACAACATCAGGCAGCGCATTTTCGCCGATGGCATCTGCTTCATTTTTGTTCAAAATTTGGCTCAAACAACCCATTAAAATGCCTTAAACTGCATCAATATCAGAAAACGCCTAAATTATAGGCAATCCCATCTCAATTGACCAGAGATTAATCTGTTTTAGCGTAGATAGACAAATCTTGCACTCTGAGCCAGCTATTGGCAAACTCAACAAAATTCATCTCCTGCTGTTTGAAAGCGTCTTACGATATGTCGGTGCATCCTGCCTCTTCTGCCAAACTTGATATTATAATTCTGGCAGCTGGAATGGCCACGCGATTTCAAAATAACCGTTCAAGCTTACCAAAACAGTTTCAGTATCTGCATCAAAAATCGCTTATCGCGCATTGCTTAGAAAACGTTATCCGCTGGCCAGATTGCGGCCAAATAATTTTAGTATTGCCGCCAGATATAATGACAGATACCCTGCCGGAACATTTGCTTGAGGAGCTTGCCCGTTTTGGTAACAAGGTAGAGCTAGCTGTGGGCGGTACCAGCCGTGCAGCATCTGCATTAAATGGACTGCAAGCCCTTCAAAATTACAGGCAAACTCGTGGATACAATAATAGTAGCTTTGTTGCAATCCATGATGCCGCGCGCCCCAATATCCCAGAAAGAGTATTATCGAAGCTAAAATCTGCTCTTGAGAGCGGAGAGCAAGCCGTTATTCCAACTCTGCCAGTTAGCGATACTATTCGCCAGAAAGACGCATCTGATAGCCCTACAAGCCATGTGATTGACCGGGATAGGCTGATGCGGGTACAAACACCACAAGCATTTGAAACAGCCCTTATTTTAGATGCGCATCTACAAGCAGCGCGCACAGCCTCGCAAGCCAGCTTTACAGATGATGCCATGATTGCCGAAGCTTTTGGAGCAAAAATAGCTCTTATTGCTGGGGATGAATGCCTAGCAAAAGTAACCTATGCAGAAGATTTAATCGCGATGAGCCGAGAAATGACCGCAACAATGGGGATAATGGAAACACGCACTGGCTCTGGTTTTGATGTTCATAAATTTGATACCGATAGCATTGGACCTATCATGATTTGCGGGGTCGAAATAGCCCATGATAAAGGCTTGCTTGCCCATTCTGACGGCGATGTTGGCTTGCATGCTTTATGCGATGCGATTTTTGGAGCGCTAGGCACAGGTGATATTGGCACTTTTTTTCCGCCTTCAGAACCAAAATGGAAAGATGCCGCCTCTGATCAATTTCTGCGCTTTGCTGTGGACGCTGTTAAACAAGCAGGCGGTCATATCATCCATCTAGATGTCACGATAATCTGTGAGCGGCCAAAAATTGGGCCGCATCGTGCGCAAATGTTAGACAGGCTAAATGAGATAACTGGCCTTTCAACGCGCCGTTTATCAGTGAAAGCTACTACCAGTGAAGGGCTAGGCTTTACCGGCAGAGGCGAAGGAATTGCCGCTATGGCTCAAGCTAGCCTCTATCTGCCAGCCTTTGATGAAGAGCAGTAAATGCCTTATTTTATGAAAAAGACTCTTTGCTTTATTGCCACATTGGGCCCGATAGGTTTTGCACCCGCCCCGGGCACCGCAGGCTCGCTTGCCGCGCTTATTGCTGGCTGGTTTATTGCCTCGCAAGGGTATCTTGTGCTTGCGTTGGCAAGCCTTGCGGCGCTGCTTATCGGAATTATCGCAGCAGAGACCTATAGCCAAATGAGCAACACCAAAGATGCCTCAGAAGTCATTATTGATGAAGTGGCCGGCCAATGGGTGGTGCTATTATGTATTCCGCCCTTAATAGAGGGGGCGTTATTATGGTATATCGTTGCATTTATCTTGTTTCGGTTTTTTGATATCACCAAAATTGGCCCTGTTGGTATGGCCGAAAAGCTGGGCGGCGGTATCGGTATTATGGCAGATGATATTGTTGCAGGTGGTCTGGCGGGCATGTGCGTGCTAGCCCTGCAATTTGCTATCTATAGCCTATAATTTAGCTATGATGAAAGGAGCCTTATGATGCCCTCACCTCTCGCTAGGCAAGTTATTAAAACAGCACAAGATGCGCAGTGGATGATATGCACAGTGGAAAGCTGTACAGGCGGGATGATTTTTGCCTCCCTTACCGATATTGCTGGCGCCTCCGCTGTCCTTGACCGCGCCTTTGTTACCTATAGTAATCAGGCTAAACAGGAGATGGTGGGCGTTAGCATAGAAACGCTGGAAGCATATGGCGCGGTATCACAGCAATGTGCCGCAGCAATGGCAGAAGGCGGTATTGCCAAAAGTGCAGCAGATATTAGCCTATCTGTTACCGGGGTTGCAGGACCGGGGGGCGGCACGATTGAGAAACCTGTTGGTCTGGTTTGGATGTCAATAGCCACAAAGGACGGCGTGCAGATAACCAGACGTTTTGATTTTACAGGTGACAGACAGGCGGTCCGCAACCAAGCCGCAGAAGCTGGCACTACCCTTATCCTTGAGGCCTTGCCAAAGACTTAGAGGCTTTTGGCGCCGATGCTTTGCCTGAATTTATCTTACCGGAGTTTTGAGGCGCTGCTATCTGGGTATTATAAAGGCTATTTGCCCGCATCTCAAAGGCGCGAACCATCCGCTTTACCGCTTCGGTAAACAAGCTTTCAATAACCGTTTGTAATAGCCGGGATTTAAATTCAAAATCCACATAGAAATCAATTACACACCCATCGGGGTGTTCGATAAATTGCCATTTATTAGTTAGATATTTAAAGGGACCTTCAGCATATTCAACCTCGATAGATAGCGCGTCCCTGTCCATCTTCACATATGAGGTAAAGCTTTCCCGGAACATCTGAAAGCCAATGATTAAATCTGCGATTAGCATTTCATCTGTTTTAGAGCGCACACGTGCCGCTACACACCATGGCAAAAATTGAGGATAGCGCTGAACATCGGCCACTAGCTCAAATAGCTGCTCAGGGCGGTGCGCTATTACCCGTTTTTCACTATGGGTCGTCATCGCCTTCTTATCCTGCCTGCTGCGTACCAGCTAGTTGGTTCAGACGCTGAGATTTCAGAGCCGCAAAATCTGCATCTGCATGATAGGAAGAGCGTGTTAGCGGTGTTGATGCCATCATCAAAAAGCCCTTTTCACTGCCTGTTTCAGCATAGGATTTGAACTGATCTGGCGTAACAAAACGGTCAACCACTGCATGTTTTGGGGTTGGTTGCAGATATTGTCCGATGGTCATAAAATCAACATCTACTTCCCGCAGATCATCCATCATCTGATACACCTCATCATCACTTTCGCCGAGACCTACCATAATGCCAGATTTAGTGAAAATGCTGGGGTCCAGTTTTTTTACCTGATGCAACACATCCAGCGAATGGGCATAGCGTGCGCCTGGACGCACTGATTTATATAAACGCTCAACTGTTTCCATATTATGATTGAAAACATCTGGGCGCGCTTCGACCACCACCTCAACGGCGCCTTCTTTACGCAGAAAATCAGGGGTTAAAATCTCAATAGTAGTTGCTGGTGATGCAATACGTATCGCACGAATGGTCTGGGCAAAATGATCTGCCCCACCATCTTCCAAATCGTCTCTGTCTACTGAAGTGATAACAACATGCTGCAAGCCAAGACGCGCTACAGCTAGACCAACATTATCCGGCTCATGCGGATCCAGCTGATCAGGCCTGCCAGTTGCCACATTACAAAAGGCGCAAGCGCGGGTACAGATAGAACCAAGGATCATCATGGTTGCATGCTTTTGTGACCAGCATTCACCGATATTTGGGCAGGCTGCTTCTTCGCAAACCGTGACCAAATCCAGCTCACGCATCAATTTTTTAGTTTCAGTAAAAGCGCCAGCTTGCGGGGCTTTTACGCGCAACCAGTCTGGACGACGCGGTTGTGGGCGGTCTTCATTGCGGCGTTTTTCAGGATGACGCTGTGCGCCCTTGGTCAAATTAGGTGATGGCATAAATGCTCCATAACTCCTGCCAATTTATCCACGGCATAATGTAGTCCTTTGTAACAGCCGTTTTGCCCTTATGTCCCGATAAATCCTACCAACCTATGCCATAGCGCAAAAAGCAAGACGGTGCGCCCCATCAAAAAGGAATGGCCTTTAAAAATGAATAGCGCGACCATAGGCGTCTAGAACAGACTCATGCATTGCCTCTGACAGGGTAGGATGCGGGAAAATAGTCTGCATCAATTCAGCTTCTGTTGTCTCTAATGTCTGGGCAACTACATAGCCTTGGATAAGCTCGGTAACCTCAGGGCCTATCATATGCGCCCCAAGCAAAGCGCCTGTTTTTTCATCAAAAATGGTCTTGATCATCCCCTCATCATCACCAAGCGCAATTGCTTTGCCATTCCCAAGGAAGGGAAATTTACCAACCTTAATCTTATAACCTTTAGCGCGCGCAGCTGCCTCTGAAAGGCCAACAGACGCAATTTGTGGCCGGCAATAGGTACAGCCCGGCACCATATCTGCCTGCATCGCGTGAACATTTTTCTGCCCAGCAATTGCCTCAACGCAAATGATACCTTCATGGCTGGCTTTATGAGCTAGCCATGGCGCACCAGTAATATCGCCAATAGCATAAAGGCCCGGCTCAGCTGTGCGCATCAGCCCATCAGTCTCAATATGGCCTTTGTTTAGCTTAACCTTTGTGCCTTCTAGCCCTAGCCCTTCTGAATTTCCAGTAATGCCAACAGCCATAATAACTTTGTCAGTGTTCAAGGTTTGCACCTTGCCGCCAATCTCTACCTCAGCTGTTACCCCCTTCGCCCCTGATTGCAGTTTTTTCAGCTTTGCAGAAGTATGGATAGCCATACCGCGCGCGGTAAAAGCCTTATGGGCAAGAGCTGAGATTTCTTCATCTTCGGCGTTTAAAATACGATCAAGAGCTTCAATAATGGTAACTTGAACGCCCATATCTGCATAAAAGCTGGCAAATTCAACCCCAATAGCGCCAGAGCCGACTACCATCAGAGATTTGGGCATATCAGATGGCACCATCGCTTCTTTATAGGACAGAATATTACTGCCATCTGTTTCCAAACCAGGAATTTGGCGTGCGCGCGCCCCAGTTGCAAGAATAACATGCGGGGCTTGTAGCTTTTGTGCGTCCTTGCCAGAAACATCAACCACCCAATTTGCTCCAGATTTACCGCCAAGCTTTGCTGTGCCATCTAAAACTGTGACCTTATTCTTTTTTAGCAAATGCGCCACACCTTGCGATAGCCTAGACGCAACTTTGCGTGAACGGCTAACTACTTTTTCAAGATTGACAGTGACCTCGCCAGAAACTTCAATCCCAAAATCAGCCATATGTGCCAGATTATGGCGCATTTCCGCTGCTCTCAGTAGCGCCTTAGTTGGAATACAGCCCCAGTTAAGGCAGATGCCGCCCAGATGTTCACGCTCTATAACCGCAACAGACTTGCCAAGCTGGCTAGCTCTAATAGCCGCGACATATCCACCTGGCCCGCCCCCGATAACCACAATATCAAAGGATTTATTTTGCATGGTTTTTATCCCTTTATGTTCTAAATGGGCTGTTAATTTATATTGGTTTTGGTGATGCTATTGGGCTTATAATAGCATCGTTACTGGGTTTTCAATTGCCCCTTTGAAGGCTTGCAGCCAGCGCGCACCAACCGCGCCATCCACAATACGATGATCAGCGGATAGAGTAACGCTCATCACAGTGGCGATATCCAGTGCATCACCGCGCACGACCGGACGCTTCTCTCCGGCTCCAACAGCTAGAATGGCTGCTTGCGGCGGGTTAATCACAGCCGAAAATTCGCGCACCCCGAACATGCCCAAATTGGAAATGGTGAAAGTACCACCTGTATATTCTGCTGGGTCTAGCTGATTATCACGCGCCCGCTTAGCTAAATCCGCAGAGGCGCTAGCAATCGCAGATAGGCCTAGATGATTAGCAGCTTTGATTACCGGTGTGACCAGCCCACCATCCACCGCAACCGCGATACAAATATCGGCATCACTGAAATAGCGGCATCCTGCCTCTTCGAAATAACCGTTCACCTCAGGTACGGCGATAAGCGCCGCAGCAGCAGCTTTGACAACCATATCATTGACTGAGATTTTAACCCCTTCTGGGGCAACTTCGTTTAAGGCTTTTCTTGCTTGCAGTAAATTATCAATCTCGCAATCGACAGTTAGATAGAAATGCGGGGCTTTTTGTTTTGATTGCTGCAAACGCTCAGCAATTACACGCCGCATCGCTGAATGTGGCTCAAAACGCTCTGATTGCGCAGCCATACCCATCGTTGGTGTCGCAGCAGATGTTGTTACTGCAGCAGCGCCCTTGGCGATAGCTTCTTCCACATCCGCACGGATAATTCGGCCATGCGGGCCTGTTCCCATAACGCTGGTAATATCCAAGCCTGCATCCCCAGCAATACGCCGGGCTAGCGGGCTAGCAAAGATACGCGCGCCCTTTTGCACCGTAACAGCCTGTGGGGCAGTTGGCGCGGGTGCGGGCGTAGGTGTAGGTGCGGCAACTGGTGCAGGTGGTGCTGGCACAGGAGCATTTTCAGGGGCATTTTTAGGGGCATTTTCAGGAACATTTTCAGCGCCCTTTGCCGCCTCGCTTGCATCCTCGCCTTCTTCGGCTAATACAGCGATAAGCGCATTTACCGCCACATTTTGCGTGCCTTCTGCGATAACCAGCTTGGCCATGACACCGTCATCCAGAGCTTCAACTTCCATAGTTGCTTTATCAGTTTCAATCTCTGCGATAACATCACCAGAGCGAACAGCATCCCCTTCGGCGACGAGCCAGCGTGCAAGCGTGCCATCCGTCATGGTTGGCGATAGCGCCGGCATCAAGATATTAACAGCCATTTTACAGCCCCCCTGCGCGGTAGCATACCGCCTTGCCAGCTTCGATAATGTCTTGGGCTTGCGGCAAGGCTAATGTTTCAAGATTAGCAGCATAAGGCATCGGCACATCCTTGCCGGTAACCCGCATAACAGGCGCATCTAGATAATCAAAAGCGCCATCCATAACCTGCATTGCAAGCTCCGCCCCTATTCCTGCAAATGGGAAGCCTTCTTCACAGGAAATCATCCGCCCAGTTTTCTTCACTGAGGTCAAAATTGTTTCTGTATCTAGCGGGCGCAAACTCCGTAAATCGATAACTTCTGCCTCAATACCAATTGAGGACAAAGCTTCTGCTGCCTCTAATGCTTTGCCAACCATAATAGAAAAGGCTGTGATTGTTACATCTGCGCCTTGGCGGACTATATTCGCACGGCCAATCGGCACCACCCAATCATCGGCCTCTGGCACTTCAAAGCTCTGGCCATACATCACTTCATTTTCCAAAAAAATCACTGGATTTGGATCTCGGATAGCTGACTTCAACAAGCCTTTAGCATCTGCAGCAGACCAGGGTGAAACCACCTTTAAACCAGGGCAATGCGCATACCAACTTGCATAACATTGTGAATGCTGGGCAGCAACGCGGCTTGCGGCGCCATTTGGCCCTCTAAACACAATCGGACAGCCCATCTGGCCACCAGACATATATAATGTTTTCGCAGCAGAATTAATAATATGGTCAATTGCCTGCATAGAAAAATTAAAGGTCATAAATTCAATAATAGGGCGCAAATCACCAAAAGCTGCGCCGACACCAAGTCCAGCAAAACCATGCTCGGTGATAGGTGTATCGATAACCCGCTTGGCACTAAACTCATCTAACAGCCCTTGGGTAACCTTATAGGCCCCCTGATATTCAGCTACTTCCTCACCCATAACAAAAATCCGCTCATCTTGGCGCATTTCCTCAGCCATCGCATCACGCAATGCCTCTCTGACGGTCATGGTACGAGTACTGCCCTGCCAATCTGGCTCTGCACCAACAGGCGCGGCTGCTGGCGCAGCTACAGATGCCGCTATAGGTGCGGCAGCCGCAACAGCAGAAGCCGTCTCTTGGTTTGGTGCAGCTTGTGTGGGCGCTTCAGCAACGGGTGTCGTCGCCCCTGATACAGGCTGAGATATAGGCGGGACTTCGGTCTCCCCCTCTTCTAGCAAGGTTGCGATAACCGCGCCAACAGCAACCCCATCTGTACCTTCACCAATATGAATGGCCCCGATAGTGCCTTCGTCAATCGCTTCAACTTCCATAGTTGCCTTATCGGTTTCAATTTCAGCGATAACATCCCCTGATGCAACGCTATCCCCTTGTGAAACCAGCCAGCGCGACAGACGGCCTTCGGTCATGGTGGGCGACAAAGCCGGCATTTTAATTTCAATTGCCATGATAAACTCTCTCCTGCTGCCAGCCGTTTCAGGCGACAATAATGTCTGTGTAAAGCTCGCTAGCGTTTGGCTCTGGACTTGCCAGAGCGAAGTCTGCCGCATCGCCAACAATTTTCTTAACCTTCTGATCTATATCTTTTAATTGAGCTTCATCCGCACCTTCACGTAGCAAAACATCACGAAGCTGCTCTATTGGATCATGCTGTTTGCGCATCGCATCCACTTCTTCTCTTGTGCGATATTTTGCTGGGTCAGACATAGAATGCCCACGATATCGATAGGTTTTCATTTCCAGAATGTAGGGGCCTTTGCCAGCGCGGCAATGTGCCAGCGCTTCTTCGGCTGCGGTACGCACCGCCAGCACATCCATGCCGTCCACCTGCACACCCGGAATTCCATAGGCCTTGCCTCTATCTGCGAGTTCCTGACCTGCCGCTGCGCGGCTTACTGACGTTCCCATGCCATATTGATTGTTTTCAATAACAAAAATAACTGGCAAGCTCCATAATGCTGCCATATTAAAGGTCTCATAAACTTGACCTTGATTAGCCGCGCCATCGCCTAGATAGGCCATATTGACGCCGCCATCCCCGTTATATTTATGGGCAAAAGCCAAACCCGCACCAATAGGCACTTGTGCAGCCACAATACCATGTCCGCCATAGAAATTTTTCTCACGGCTGAACATATGCATTGAGCCGCCCTTGCCTTTGGAATAGCCATCCTCGCGGCCGGTTAGCTCTGCCATCACCCCGCCTGCATCCATATCACAAGCCAGCATATGGCCATGATCGCGGTAGGAAGTCACAACAGAATCCATTTCTTTTGCAACAGATTGAATACCAACCACCACGGCTTCCTGACCAATATAAAGATGGCAAAAACCACCAATTTGTCCCATTCCGTAAAGCTGACCTGCCTTTTCTTCAAAACGGCGGATCAATACCATCTGGCGATACATCTCTAACATTGTATCAGCTGAAGGTTTGTCATTAATAATGGATTTAGGGGGGCGTCCGCGCTTGCGCTCGCTCTTTTTGCCCTCAACTGTTTTGCCCTCAGCTCTCTTGTTAGCCGCAACTTTATTGGCCATCTTGCCTTCCTCTCCCAAAAGAATGAACTATAGTTCACAAGCGGTTTTCCCGCTTCAGGGTTAAGAATGGCATGGGAAGTTTTATTTTTGCAACAAATTTATTTTGTTGTTTTTATTGAATTATTTTGATATAAACCAGAATTTGGTTAATTTTGCTTTGATATTAAAATTTCAATTTATTCATATCAATTGTAATTATGACATCATTTTCAGAATAAAGGCCCAATTCAGCGCGGGCAGTTTCAGCTAACATATCTGCATCTATAGCCCCTGCACGCAGCAAGCGAATACGACTTTCCATCAGATTGTTCTGTTTATTGATAAGCGCCAATTCTTCTTGCGCCATTAAAATTTCACGATCTAGCCCACCACGCGCTATCAGCCCACGCTCACCGGCAACGGTGTGGAAGCCAAAAAAGACAATCAGGGTTCCAATAAGCAGAAAACTACCTGCATAGGAAAAGGGTCTGCGCATAAAAGCTTGCATGATTTATTGTCCTTACATCACCTGATGGCGCTATTTAATGCCTTCTTAAAGACACCTTGTGCGATCAGTGAATCAAAACAGAATCAAACCGTCAAGTAAAAAGCGAATCGCCGGATTCATTAGAATTTTATTTAGTAAACCTGTGGTTAAGCGAACAGGTTACCAGCATAGGCTGCCATTGGTCCTAACTCTTCTTCAATACGCAAGAGTTGGTTATATTTTGCCAGCCGGTCCGAGCGGGAGAGCGAACCTGTCTTTATCTGGCCAGCATTTGTAGCAACAGACAGATCTGCAATAAAGCTATCTTCGGTCTCACCAGAACGGTGCGAGATAATCACCCCAAAGCCAGCTTGCTTCGCCTGATAAATAGCATCCATTGTCTCAGAAAGCGTGCCTATTTGGTTAACCTTGATCAAAATAGCATTACCCGCTTTTTCTGCAATACCACGTTGCAGACGCACCGGGTTGGTTACATATAAGTCATCACCTACAATTTGCACCTTATCGCCTATTGCCGCTGTAAGGGCTGTAAAACCACCCCAATCATCTTCAGATAGCGGGTCTTCAAGCGATATAATCGGATAATCATCACAAAGGGTGCACCACATCTCTACCATCGCATCACTGGAAAAGGCACGCCCTTCGCCGGCTAGATGATATTTGCCATCTTGATAGAATTCGGTAGCTGCCGCATCTAGAGCGATAACAATATCATCACCAAGGCTATAACCAGCCTCTTCGACAGCTTCGGCAACCGCGTCTGCTGCTTCTTTTGTGCTGTTAATGGCTGGGGCAAAGCCGCCCTCATCACCTACTGCAACTGACAAGCCTTTTTTGCTCAACCCTGATTTAAGGGCGTGAAAAATCTCAGCCCCCATGCGCAATCCATCGGTAAAGCTACCTGCCCCAACAGGCATAACCATGAATTCCTGAACATCCAGCGCATTATCAGCATGTGCGCCCCCATTAAGAATATTCATCATTGGCGTTGGCAACTGATGGGCATGAACCCCGCCCAAATACCGCCATAGCGGCAATTCACAAGACATGGCAGCAGCTCTGGCACTTGCAAGACTAACCCCCAAAATGGCATTCGCACCAAGACGGGCTTTGTTATCTGTACCATCCAAGGTTATCAGATCAGCATCAATCTGTTTTTGGTCGAGCGCATCTGCCCCTGACAGCGCGTCAAAAATCTCAGTATTTACTGCGTTTACAGCGCCCATGACGCCTTTGCCATTATATTGGCCACTATCACCATCACGCCGTTCAACCGCCTCATAAGCGCCTGTAGACGCCCCAGAAGGAACAGCCGCGCGGCCAACACTGCCATCTTCGAGGATAACATCCACCTCTACAGTGGGGTTGCCGCGACTATCTAGGATTTGGCGTGCGTGTATATCAATAATTTGTGACATTTTTTTCCTCTTTTCAAAGAATAGCTAGACTTTGCTTGCCTCAGCAATTCTAGCAAGGGAGGCAAGTAAAGCTGGCATTTGTTCCAGCGGGATCATGTTTGGGCCATCTGAAGGGGCATTATCAGGCTCAATATGGCTTTCCATAAACAGCCCCTGCACACCTACCGCAACAGCTGCTCTTGCTAATACAGGTACAAATTCACGCTGGCCGCCCGATGCACCACCTAACCCACCTGGTTGCTGCACTGAATGGGTAGCATCAAAAATCACCGGAAAGCCTATATCCGCCATTTGCGGCAAGGCACGCATATCTGAAACCAGCGTATTATAGCCAAAACTAGTACCACGTTCTGTTAGCAAAACTCGGCTATTTCCAGATTGTACAATTTTATCGGCAACATGGCGCATGTCCCATGGTGCTAGGAATTGTCCTTTTTTGACATTTATGGCGGCATCTGTTTTGGCTGCCGCAATAAGCAAGTCTGTTTGCCTACATAAAAAGGCCGGAATTTGCAGGATATCAACACTTTGAGCTACCGCTGCACATTGTTCTGGCAGATGCACATCTGTTAGCACCGGACAGCCAATACGGGCACGCACCGCCGCCAATATTTCAAGCCCTTCATCTAGACCCACTCCGCGCTGCGCACCAAGTGAAGTACGGTTTGCTTTATCAAACGAAGATTTATAAACAAAACCGAACCCAGCCCCTGCTGCAGCTTCAGCAAGCTTTTCTGCATGCATTAGCGCATGGTCTAGCCCCTCTATCTGGCAGGGTCCTGCGATAAGCATAAGTGGCGCATCACCGCCAGCATCAACCGAACCTATCGTAACTTTTTCCATGCTATTGTGACCTCCGCCAATATCTTGTGCGCCAATATCTTGCGCCAGTGTCTTGCGCCAATATCTTGCGCCAGTGTCTTCTGCTCGCTTAGTCAGCCAGTGTCTTGCGCAAAAAGGAGGGCGTTACACCAGCCGCGATTTTTCTCTTGCCGCTGCGACGAACCCAACAAAAAGCGGATGCGGGCTAAAGGGTTTTGACTTCAATTCTGGATGAAATTGCACCGCAACGAACCAAGGATGGTCTTCGCGCTCAACAATTTCTGGCAACACCCCATCTGGTGACAGACCTGACATTTTCAAACCCGCCGCTTCTAGTTTTTCGCGGTAGGCAATATTCACCTCATAACGATGACGATGCCGCTCTTCAATATGTTCCTGTCCATAAACAGTTTCAGCAAGCGAACCGGGCGTTAGCGTGCATGGATAAGCGCCGAGCCGCATCGTGCCGCCCTTATCATCATCATCCTTGCGCGTTTTAACTTCATTTCCTGCCACCCATTCGGTCATCAAGCCAATAACAGGCTCATCACAAGGGCCAAATTCAGTAGAGCTTGCCCCCGCTAGCCCAGCTAGAGACCGCGCTGTTTCCAGAACCGCCATCTGCATGCCAAAACAGATGCCAAAATAAGGCACATCATGTTCACGGGCAAACCGTATCGCTTCAATTTTGCCCTCAGAGCCGCGCTGGCCAAACCCACCCGGAACAAGCATAGCAGACACATTTTGCAGATGGTGCAAATAGCTCGACTTATCTTCTGCTTCAAAAATTTCAGAATCCAGCCATTTGACATTTACCTTCACCCGGTTAGCAATCCCGCCATGGGTTAACGCCTCACCAAGTGATTTATAACTATCCTGCAGGGAAGTATATTTCCCCACAATAGCAATGGTCACCTCCCCTTCGGGGTTAGACACATTATGGGCGATTTCCTGCCAAGAGGTTAAATCGGGTGTTTTGCTTTCTAGGCCGAAATGAGCGCATACTTGGCCATCTAGCCCCTGTGCATGATAAGCAAGCGGCACTTCATAGATATTTCTTACATCTTCTGCCAGAATAACGGCTTCTGGGCGAACATTACAGAACAAGCCGATTTTGTCGCGCTGTTCTTTGGGCAATTCATGTTCAGTCCGGCAGAGCAACATATCAGGCTGGATACCCACCGATTGCAATTCTTTTACAGAATGCTGGGTTGGCTTAGTCTTTAGCTCGCCGGCGGCCTTGATAAAGGGCAGCAAGGTTACATGAATAAAACAGGTCTGCTCGCGCCCCATCTCGTTACCCAATTGGCGAATAGCCTCAAGGAAGGGAAGCGATTCAATGTCGCCCACCGTGCCACCGATTTCGCAAAGAACAAAATCTTCATCATCTAGATCGTTAGTGACGAACGCTTTAATTGCATCTGTGACATGCGGAATAACCTGAATAGTTGCGCCAAGATAATCACCGCGGCGCTCGCGGGCTAATACATCAGAATAAATCCGGCCAGTGGTAACATTATCTGTCTTTCGGGTATGCACTGCCGTGAAACGCTCATAATGGCCGAGGTCAAGGTCTGTTTCCGCGCCATCATCTGTGACGAACACTTCCCCATGCTGGGTAGGTGACATAGTGCCCGGGTCAACATTCAAATATGGATCAAGTTTACGCAAACGAACCTTATAGCCGCGCGCCTGAAGTAAAGCGCCTAATACAGCCGAACCAAGGCCCTTACCTAGCGAGGATACAACGCCACCAGTAATAAAGATAAAACGAGTCACCGCCACCCCTCAAAACGCTGGTCGGTGTAGGGGCAGAAGGTCTTCAGCATAATAATTACTAATTTCCTGTTGGTACGGCTGGCCCAGATGGCGCGCTTGCAGGCGCAGGCGTAGAACTCAGCACTTCATCAACGATAGAGGTTTGCTCGCTTCCAGCACCCGCTAGAATAGCAAGGCCGATAGAAGTTGCGAAAAACAAGGCTGCCAAAATTGCCGTAGTACGGGTCAGCAAGTTTGCCGTCCCTCTAGCTGTCATAAAACCGCCACCAGACGATCCGCCAATACCAAGACCGCCGCCTTCATTGCGCTGCAACAACACGGTTGCAACCAGTGCTAAAGCAATAATGATATGGATCGTCAGCAAAATGGTTGTCATAACGTTGTCGTCTGTTCAAAATTTCTAGAATGATCACAAGCCAAGGCCATGATGGCTTTAACTAGCAAATTGCGCCCCTGCAGGTAAAGCAAAAAATGCATAGATGCCTATAATTTAAACTATTTGCCGATTTACCCTATTCTTCCTCAGCAATGCGGCAGATAGACAAAAAAGCGTCTAGCTTAAGAGATGCCCCCCCAACCAATGCCCCTGACACAGGTTTCAGGCCAAGAATATCTGCAGCGTTCGTATCATTTACCGAGCCGCCATATAAAATAGGAACGCCCGCCTCTGGCAGATGTGCGCCAAATAATGCGTCCATTTTCTGCAACAATCCTTGATGCATTGCTTCAATATCCTGCAAGCTGGCAACTTTTCCTGTACCAATTGCCCAAACAGGCTCATAAGCAATTACAAGCTGGGCTAGCGCAGTTTTCTGCGCATCTGGCGTCATCTGTGCCACTAAATCCAGACTTTTTTCTAACTGACTTTGTGTAAAGCTATCTTGGTGACCATTGTTGCGCACTTCCTCAGGCTCACCAACACATAAGATAGGCTTTAACCCTGACTGCAACGCTGCCACGATTTTCTGGCTGACAAGCGCGTCTGTCTCAGCAAAATATTGGCGTCGCTCGGAATGGCCCAAAATTACCCAAGAACCGCCCTGCTCCTTTATCATCTGGGATGATATCTCTCCTGTAAAAGCGCCGCTAGCCTCTTGATGACAGTTTTGGGCGCCCCAGCTTACCGCACTGCTGGCCAGCGCCTGATTTGCCATTGAAAAATAACAAGCAGGAGGAAAACAGACAATTTTGCATGTGCTATTCGGGTCTGGTGTATAGGCTGAAAGCGCGTCTAATAGCGCTGCTGCAGCCTGATGATCTGGGTTCATCTTCCAATTACCAGCAATAATCATAAAATATCCTATGGTTTTCGTGTTTTTGATTTGCAGTTCGACCGCTCTATTCACTATAGTGTGGCTGATTTACGAACATTAGAACAGTTC
>JADHLI010000034.1 GCA_016780775.1 Alphaproteobacteria bacterium
TAACTGGCGGCCAGCCTTTTTCACTGCCGCTAGATAAGGCGCTTATCACGCAAATTATTGCCCTTATCATATGGTCTATTTTGTCTGTTGCGTCCCTCGCTTTATGTCTGCAAGGGTATGTGGCGGGCAGTGCCAAACGATACCGGGTGGAGGTTTTGGCGATACGCAACCTGAAGGGTTTGGGTTTGCTATTATTTTCTGTGTTTGTTGCCCTACCTTTCTATGTCATGGTAATGACCAGCCTGAAAAGCCAGCAATCACTGCTTGCCAATCCCCTAGATTTTTCTATTGATCTTTCCAAAGGGATAGGCACGCTTTTCCGTTCCTATATTGAGTTATTTACGGATTTTCATTTTGCAACCTTCTTGATGAACTCGGCTATCGTCTCTGTCATCACGGTTATTCTAACGCTGTTATTTGCTATTCCCGGCGCTTATGCGGTGGCGCGGTTGCGCTTTCCGGGGCAGCTATTTTTATCGCGTTCCATTTTGCTGATTTACATGGTACCGGCGATTGTCCTTGTTATTCCGTTATATGCAATTTTCAGCCAGCTTGGCTTGCGCGATAGCTTGCTAGGTTTGGTGGTGGTTTATCCAGCTACCACTATTCCGGTCGCGCTATATATGTTGCAGGGCTATTTTCGTGGATTGCCAGCAGAGCTTGAAGAAGCTGGGTTAATGGATGGTCTGTCACGCTGGCAGGTCATACGGAAAATCACACTGCCTTTGGCGCTTCCTGCGTTGGCATCGGTATCGTTATATGTATTTATGATCGCCTGGAATGAATTTTTATTTGCCTTTATGTTTTTAGATGATTTCCAGATGTTTACGTTATCGCGCGGAGTGGTATCGCTAAATTCATCAGAAGTACCGCGTCAACATCTGATGGCAGGGTCTGTTGTCGCGACGGTGCCTGTGTTGGTTATTTTCTTGTGGTTTGAAAAATATCTTGTCTCCGGTCTAACCGCAGGCAGTGTGAAAGGGTGAGGGATGTTAGCTAGTCTTGATGAACAGGCAAGGGCTATTTTGGCCAAGAATGACCGTGGCGGTTTTACTATTCCAACAGCGCGGCTCTATCCGTTTCAGTGGAACTGGGATTCGGTGTTTATTGCGCTGGGTCTGGCAACGATGGATGATGACCGGGCATGGCGTGAACTTGAAATGCTCACCGAGGGGCAAGCGCATGATGGCATGATCCCTTCTATTATTTTTCGAAAAGATGATGCAGATTATTTTCCCGGCCCAAATGTCTGGCAAACTAGAAACGGCGCCATAAAGGGTACCGGCATTTCCCAGCCTCCAGTTTTGGCAAGCACGGTTGCGCATTTTGTCAAAGCTCAAGGCGATAATGGACTAGAACGGGCAAAGGCATTATTTCCAAAAATGCTGGAATGGCACAGATGGTGGCATGATTATCGCACGCCTGAAGGGGTGGGCGTGGTCTGTACTGTGCATCCGTGGGAGACTGGCCGGGATAATTGTCCGGACTGGAAAATTGGCCTCCTCAATATGGAAATCGACCCCAATCTGGAAGCCTATCAACGCAAAGATATTGAACATGCAGACCCTGCTGAACGTCCCTCTCAAGAGGAATATGATAAATATATCTCCATTGTAAAATTTGGTCGGGATAATGGCTGGGACCAGCGGCTATTGACCGAAAAAGGCCCTTTCTTAATGGCAGATCCCGGTATTTTCTTTATTCTGCTTCGGGCCGATCGAGACCTGCTTTGGCTGGCACAAAAACTAGGTGCAGATGAGGCGGAAGCAGAGATTGCAGCATGGATTAAACATGCCGAAGCGGGGGTGGATTATTTCTGGAATGACGAGCTTGGCGCGTTTTGCGCAAGAGATGTGCGCAGCGGTGTTTTCTCTGACGGTTTTTCTAATGCAAGTGCGTTGTGTTTTTATGCTGACGTCGGCAGTGCTGAGCAACGCCGCAAAACCCTTGCCCATATGAGCCGTATTTCCACAAAAACCCAATATGGACAATCTAGCTGGGACCCGGACGCGCCATTATTTGAGAGCCAGCGTTATTGGTGCGGCCCGTTATGGTGCCAGATGAACTACATGATCGCGCAAGGGTTACGCGAGCAAGGTGAAGCCGAATTCGCTGAGAAAATGCGTCAGGATTTGCGCAAGGTTATTGAGCTATCTGGATTTTATGAATGTTTTGACCCGATCAGTGGCGCCGGATGTATTGGCCGTGATTTTTCTTGGACGGCGGCCTTGTGGCTAGCGTGGGCGGGGCCATCATCTGTGCAGAGTTCAGCGGCATAACGGCTGGGGCATAATAGCTGGGGCATAATAGCTGGGGCATAATATCCCGAACGTAAGGAGAGCGACTATGGGCGCGATTAAGCTTGAAAAGATCGAAAAATGGTTTGGTGATGTACAGGTCATCAAAGGTATTGATCTGGAAATAAATGATGGCGAGATGGTCGTTTTTGTAGGCCCTTCGGGATGCGGTAAATCTACATTATTGCGCATGATAGCAGGGCTAGAAGAAACCAGCTATGGCGAGATTTATTTAGATGGTGAGAAGGTCACGGATAAAGTGCCGTCAGAGCGCGCGCTATCAATGGTGTTCCAGTCTTATGCGCTCTACCCGCATATGAATGTTGAAGAAAATGTAGGCTTTGGGCTGAAAACAGCAGGTATGCCAAAGGATGAGATAGCGCAAAAGGTGCGGCAGGCTTCGACGGTGCTTGAGCTAGATGCCTATCTTAAACGCCGCCCGAAAGAGCTGTCTGGTGGCCAACGTCAGCGTGTGGCTATTGGGCGTGCTATTGTCCGTGAGCCAAAGGGTTTTTTGTTTGATGAGCCGCTTTCGAATTTGGATGCGGCGCTGCGTGTACAGATGCGCTTTGAAATTGCCAAGCTCCATGAAAAGCTAAAAGCGACGATGATTTATGTCACGCATGATCAGGTCGAAGCAATGACACTGGCAGATAAAATTGTCGTTCTCAGGGACGGCATTGTTGAGCAGGTTGGAAGCCCAAAAGCGCTTTATGAGCGCCCACAAACCCTGTTTGTTGCGCAGTTTATTGGCAGCCCAAAGATGAATATTCTGGATGGGGAGAATACATCCAAAGGCTTTAGCTTGAAGGGGCATGGCGTGCTGCCGCATGAAATTACAAACAAGGCGAGCTTGGTGAAATGCGGTATTCGCCCCGAACATATCACCGTCAGCAACAGCCCAGCAGATGTATCTGGCGAGGTGGTGCTATATGAATATCTTGGCTCAGATTGTTACATTTATGTCGATTGCGAAAATTTAGGCGTTTTGACGGTGCGGGTAGATGATAAAATCGCCTATCAAACGGGTCAGAACGTGCATCTAAGTTTTGCGCGTGAACGCCTGCATTTCTTTGATGCGGCAGGCCAAGCGGGCAAATAGGGGGCTGGCTTTCTTTTTCATAAAATTTAAGATTTGGCCTTAATTTTTTCACTGCGTTTTAAAATAAAGAAAGAGGCACCAACTAAAATAGCGGTGCCGACGAAAAAAGAAGAGGTCAGCTTTTCATTAAAAAATATCACACTTGCACCCACACCAAACGGTACAGACAGATAGCGTAACGGGGCAAGCACACTTGCTGGGGCCAGCTTGTAGCTATGGGCAAGGAAAAATTGCTGAAAGCTAGACATCACGCCGATAATGCACAAAATCAGCACTATATTCTCAGAATTAGGCATCGGGATATCAAGGCTTAAACAAACGCCAAAAAATACTGCTGCGCCAATAATATTATACCAGAGCGCGGTTGTAGAGGGATGGTCAGTCTGGCCAAGACGGCGCAAGGTTAACAGCATCAGCGCGCCAAAAAACGGTGAGGCAATGCCAAGCAAAACGCCCTGATTAAACCAATCCGCATGAGTGGGATCGACAATCAAGACAGCCCCAACAAACCCTATCAGCACCGCCATGCGGCGACGCCAGCCAACCGTTTCGCCCAGTAAAATAGGCGCAAGAAGCGTTACAAAAATAGGGATGGTTTGCAGAAGCGCGGTCATTTTTGAAAGCTCAATGGTTTGCAAGGCAGCAAACAAACACCCAAAACTGCCAAGCCCCATAGCAGAGCGCAAGGCAAGTTTGGCTTTAGCTTGAACGCGGAAGGCAGCCGCACCTCGCTGGAAAGTGGCGGTCAGCAGCAATAGAGGAATACAAAGCAGATA
Source organism: Alphaproteobacteria bacterium (assembly GCA_016780775.1). Classification (GTDB taxonomy): domain Bacteria; phylum Pseudomonadota; class Alphaproteobacteria; order Puniceispirillales; family Puniceispirillaceae; genus JADHLI01. The sequence continues at coordinate 4,176 of JADHLI010000034.1, forward strand.
GCGGAAAAATAAAATCATAAAAACAGAGATGTCATTGGCGATGAGCTTAACCATCGCAGCAATAGCAACCGTGAACAGCACCTCACCAATAGATAAGGTGACCCCTAGCGGCAGGTTCAAGGCCAGATCGCTGTCATTATTTTGTTTGGCCATGCAGACACCTGCTACTTTCTGGATAAAATTTTCTTATAAGACATAGCTTATAGACAAGTTGCCCTATTGGACAGTCATGGGCCGAAATATGTAAGGATAGTTTTGAAGCGATAGGCGCACTGAACTTGGCAGGGCAGGTTCTATCTGCTAATTCTACGGCGATAATTTATCTGTCTAAAAGAGAAAGTATTTAAAAAAATGCCAGAATTCAAAATCGCATCTATTCCCGCAGATGGTATAGGCCCAGAAGTTATTGCTGCTGGCATTAAAGCTCTAGAGGCCGTGGTGGCGCGTAATCCTGAAAACCAATTTTCATTTACCCATTTCAACTGGGGTTCAGATTATTACAAGCAGCATGGCAAAATGATGCCCGAAGATGGCCTAGAGACCTTAAAAGGCTTTGATGCTATTTATTTTGGCGCGGTTGGCGCCCCAGACGTTCCTGACCATATCACATTATGGGGTCTGCGTTTGCCGATTTGTCAGGGGTTTGACCAATATGCCAATGTGCGCCCAACAAAAATTCTACCGGGTATTTCCTCCCCTTTGCGCGGGGTTGGTGTAGGCGATCTGGACTGGGTAATTGTCCGTGAAAACTCAGAAGGGGAATATTCTGGCCATGGCGGGCGGGCGCATAAAGGTATGCCAGAAGAGGTCGGCACAGAGGTGGCTATCTTTACCCGCGCTGGGGTTAGCCGTATTATGCGTTATGCGTTTCAAATCGCTGCCTCGCGGCCACGCAAGCAGCTAACCGTGGTAACAAAGTCAAATGCACAGCGTCATGGTATGGTGATGTGGGATGAAATTGCCGAAGAGGTAGCCGCAGAATTTCCAGATGTTACATGGGATAAAATGCTGGTAGATGCGATGACCGTGCGGATGACGCTGCAGCCAGAAAGTCTGGATACTATTGTTGCCACCAATTTACATGCGGATATTTTATCTGATCTAGCTGGTGCGCTTGCGGGAAGTATTGGGGTTGCGCCAACCGCTAATATAGACCCTGAAGGCCGCTTCCCTTCTATGTTTGAGCCTATTCATGGCTCTGCCTTTGACATTACGGGAAAGGGTATTGCCAATCCTGTTGCAACCTTCTGGACAGGGGCGCAGATGTTGGAACATCTTGGCTTGCCAGATGAGGCAGCCCGGTTAATGGACGCTGTCGAAGAAGTCTGCCGCGAGGGCATCATGACACCAGATGTTGGCGGCGATGCAAATACCGAACAAGTAACAGATGCGGTATGCGAAGCGATACGCGCGAAAAATAGCTAGCACGCCCACGTCCTTCTTTAAAAGAATCTCTTATCTGTGGATTGCCATCTGCATTTCTGCGCCTAGTTTTTATGAAAGGTAGATATTTTAGATCAGCAAGATGCAGATAAGAGGCGGTAGTGAAAATAAACCCAGCAGATGCGCTAGATGATGCCGCGATAAGCGAGATTATCGAAATGGCTCTATCTGATCATACCAGCTTTACCCAGATCAGAAGCTTGTATGGTTTGCGTGAAAAAGAGGTGAAAAAGCTGATGCGTAGCCGCCTGAAATCAGGCAGCTATAAGGTTTGGCGCACGCGCGTACGCAGCTTTTCAGACCGCCGCGCTACCTATAAATAGGCCAGTTAATGGCCGCGAAGACACTCTCTATCCTCTGGTTTAAGCGAGATTTGCGTGTTGCAGATCACGCCCCGCTACAGGCTGCATTGGCTAGCGGTCATCCTATCTTGCCGCTTTATATCATGGAGCCGAATTATTGGGCGCAAGACAGCTCGTCCTCACGGCACTGGCAGTTTATTCGTGATTGCCTGATAGAGTTGGATAGCACGCTTACTGCGCTTGGCCAGCCGCTGATCTTTCGCATTGGTGAGGCTATAGAAATATTCACCGACCTGTCAAAAACTTATCAAATTTCTGGTATTTATGCGCATCAGGAAACCGGGACAGGCTGGACCTATGAACGCGATAAGCAAATCATCACCAGCTGCCGTAATGCAGCTATTCCTTTCCATGAATTTCCAAGCAATGGCGTTGTGCGCCGCCTTAATGACCGTGATAAATGGGGCGCCATTCGGGCAAAACGAATGCAAGAACCGCTTATCGCCGCCCCTCAATCGCTTCAATCTATCGGGCCTTGCCCGTCAGACCGATTGCCTGAACCAAGCAATGCGTTAATTCGCAATCAGATCTCCGGTAGAACTCAGAAAGGGGGGCGCAAATCAGCACAGCGTCTGCTAGCCGCCTTCTTATCCGATAAAGCACAAGGGTATTTGCCGCATATTTCCAAGCCCGGGCAGGCGGGCGCTTTTAGCTCGCGCCTAACTCCGCATTTGGCGTTTGGCAGCCTATCCGAGCGGGAAGTTTTTCACGGTGTATCTGATTATTTAAATACCGGCAAAGACAGGCTTTCGCGTGCCGCTCTAAAAGGGGGACGGTCTGTCCTAACTAGGCTTTCTTGGCGCAGCCATTTTATTCAAAAGCTGGAAGATCAGCCAGAAATTGAGATACGCTGCATGCATCCAATGTTCGAGGAGATGCGCCCAAAAACCCCAGATGAGGGGCGGCTTATCGCATGGTCAGAAGGCCAGACAGGATATCCTATAATTGATAGCTGTATGCGCTGTGTGAAACAAACAGGCTGGCTGCCTTTTCGGATGCGGGCCATGCTGGTTAGTTTCGCAAGCTATCATTTATGGCTAGATTGGCGGGCAACCGCGCCTGTATTAGCACGCTATTTCACTGATTTTGAGCCCGGAATTCATTATAGCCAATTTCAGATGCAATCAGGGGTGACAGGCATCAATACTATTCGGATCTATAATCCGGTAAAGCAATCTTATGATCATGATAAACAAGGCGCGTTTATTAAAAAATATGTGCCTGAATTAACGGGCCTGCCAGAACAATGGGTGCATGAGCCGCATCGCATGTCAGCAGAACTAAGCCAGCGATTTGGGGTAGAGATAGGAACGGACTATCCCTATCCGATTGTGGATAATGCGGCGAGTATTCGGGAAGCTAAAAGTAAGATGGCTGAACATAAACGCCATCCTGAATTTGGCGCTATTTCTGCTGCTATTTTCCAAAAGCTTGGCAGTCGCAACCGCCCGCCCACTTCGCGCAAGCCAAAGCCTGTTCAAACGCGCCAGCAATTATCCCTATTTTAATTTCACCTTTTTTAAAATAAAAAAAGCGGTGCTGGCGGGGGCTTAATATCGCCCCCCTGCCAGCCTGTCGCGCAGCCGGTAATAGGACATCGCCAGCGGCATAAACCAAGGCTTGCCAGAATAAAAAGGCAGGGTGCGCATCGCCATTCCTGCAAAATTGGAAGCAGGTGCTTGCGGGTTATCGGCTGCCTCGTCAGCGTTATTGATTTCTGGATTGGCGAGGATCATAAGGGCTGCTTTGCGCCCTAGCCAATGCGCCCATACCGTGCCTGAGCCGCAAAATCCGGTTGGATAGATAATGCCATCATGCACAGCTAGCTTTGGCATCTGGTCAAAGGGAAAGACGACATTCCCTGCCCAATAATGCTCAATTTTAGAGCCTTTAAGTTCGGGGAAAATACCCGCAAGTCCCTGATGGAGCCTTGCTTGTGCCACCGCATCTTGTTTATGCATGCGCCGCCCACCCAACAAAATACGCTGTCCATCTGGTGTAGGGCGATAGTAAAATCCCACTTCCTTATCCTCACCAAACATAGAACGCTTTGGCATCAGGGATTTGACAAAATTACTGCCCAGCTTTTCGGTAACAACAATCTCGGATATCACCGGAACTAATCTCTTTCGCAGCCAAGGCTGGGCTTTGTCTGTATAGCCGTTGGTGGCCGATATCAAATGTTCTGCATGAATGCGCCCCTTGCTGGTTTCGATATCAAAGCCAGCCCCTTTTCGGGTAATGTTTTTCACGGCGCAAGGAGAATGAATAGTAACGCCGGCCGCCAGTGCAAGGCGGCGTTTTTCATGCAGGAGTTTGGCTGGATGAATGCCGCCAATATCTGGACGGAACAGGCCAGCACGATATGCAGATGAGCCGATATAGCTTTGCAATTCCTCTGTTTCAATCAGGCGTGGGGCAATATTATACCGCATTGCAAATGCGTTGTTTTCTGCCTCAATAGCGGCTTTGTCAAAGGGCTTGCTCATGCCTACAAGGCGGCCGTGAAGCTGAAAATCACAGGCTATTTTTTCGTGCTTAATAAACTGATATAGCGTGGCTCTGGCCGCAACCGCTTCATCGATAAAGCTATCTGCTTTTGCACGGCCAAAACGCTGTGCTAGCTGGGCGCGGTTATAGCGAATATTGCCGCTGGTGATACCGCCATTTCGGGT
>JADHLI010000035.1 GCA_016780775.1 Alphaproteobacteria bacterium
GTGAGCAAACCTCTGATGAAACTAATTTGGCATCTGGGTTTTCTATTGGCGCGGGTACCCGCCTGTTAAATACCAGTAAACAGCATACACAAGGCAGTATCATCTCAACCGATAATGCACTGGATATCGCTATTGAAGGCTCCGGCTTTTTCCAAGTTTTGATGCCAGATGGCCGCGTTGTTTATACTCGCAACGGCGCATTTGCGAGATCAGCAGATGGAACCATGACCACCCAGTCTGGCTATGTTGTGCAGCCTGAAATCCAGATTCCTGAAGGCGTGACCCAAGTGAATATATCACAGGACGGTATTGTTTCTGTTCAAGTGGCAGGGCAGGTTCAGGCCGAAGAGGTTGGCCAGATAACCTTGGCTGATTTTGCTAACCGTCAGGGGCTTGAGCCTATCGGTGAGAGCTTTCTGGTTGAGAGCCCGTCTAGCGGGCCGCCAGTAGTGGCAAACCCGTTTGAAGGTGGGTTTGGTAAGCTTCTGCAAGGCTCGCTTGAGGGCTCAAACGTGAATGTTGTGCAACAGCTTGTGGATATGATCGAAACGCAGCGTGCCTATGAAGTCAGCTCAAAATCGATTACCTCCGTTGATGAGATGATGCGCTTTATCGCCCAAAACCTCTAAGGATTAAAAGTTTTACAGCTAACAAACGCTTTTCCCCCTCTTTTTTCGCAAGGCTTATAATGTTCTCAAAATCCTTTTCCTCTCTGATTTCGGCACTGGCTATGCTTAGCTTAGTAAGTGGCTGCTCGACCTATATTGAGGATAGGGCATCAGAAGCGTTTGAGCCTGTATTCCCAACGGTTAGGCTAGCGCCCAATACCACCCAAAAAACCGGCGCGATTTATCAGGCTGGTCAGGGCGGTCTATTTTCAAAAGATCGGCGTGCGCGCAAAGTTGGCGATATCTTGACTGTTGATTTTAACGAAGTATTTGCCGCAACAAAGGCGCAAACAGCCGCAACCGCAAAGTCAGATTCCTTTGAGCTTGCCCTGCCTTTGGGGCTGCCCAATGCCTTAACTGGCGGGCTCGCTAATGGCGATGCTGATAATGCATTAACGAGCAGCACGACACAGGCTTTTTCTGGTTCTGGTAATGCGGCGCAATCCAATTCCCTAACCGGCCGTCTATCGGTGACCGTTGTGCGGATTTTTGACAATGGCAATCTGGGAATTTTAGGTCAAAAGGAGCTGACCTTAAATAATGGCAAAGAATATATCCGGGTGAGCGGGATTGTTCGCCAAGAAGATATTTCATCAGAAAATACGGTGCCATCAAATCGGCTGGCGGATGCGCAAATTAGTTATACCGGTGCTGGCGATATAGCAGATTCATCGAAAAAGGGATGGTTGAGCCGCGCCATGCGCACCATCTCCCCATTCTAGTTTTTGGTGTTTCTGGTTTTTAGTATTTCTGGTTTCTAATATTTCTGGCGGTGGGACAAAGAAGCAGGCGAGTAAGTGATGAGAGTAGCGATGACAAACATCAAAATGACAAGCTTCAAGATAGTGAGCGCAGCAATTATTTTGCTGGGCTTATGCTTACCTATTGCCAAAGCGGACCGGCTAAAGGATTTAACCTCAATTGCAGGGGTGCGGGCTAACCAGCTGGTAGGGTATGGTCTGGTGGTGGGTCTGCCGGGTACAGGCGATGGTAACTCCCCTTTGACCTTGCAATCCATGCAGGCGATGATCAGTCAATTTGGCGTAACCACTAATTCAGCAACTTCCCTGAACGGTAAAAATTCTGCGGCGGTGATTGTTACTGCAGAGCTGCCTGCCTTTGCAAAGCCGGGACAGCGGGTAGATGCAACCATATCCACCCTTGGCCAGTCAAAATCACTGCGCGGCGGCACCCTCCTGATGACTCCTTTGATGGGGGCAGATGGTCAAACATACGCCGTTGCGCAAGGCAATTTGCTGGTAGGCGGTTTAGGTGTGGCTGGCAATGATGGCTCTTCGTTGATTGTGAATGTGCCAACTGTTGGCCGGATACCGGGCGGGGCTACTGTAGAGCGGCTTATTGAAACCGACTTTCTAAAAACAGACAGCCTGATTCTAAACCTGCATCAAGGCGATTTTTCTATTACTAATCAGGTGGCTGAGGCTGTTAATGATGTGTTTGGCGGCGGTGTTGCTATCCCGCTTGATTCGCGTTCGGTAAAAGTGCGCGCGCCAGTTGACCCATCCCAAAAAGTCGCCTTTATCTCTATGCTAGAAAATATCGAGATTGAGCCAGAGCGCCAATCAGCGAAGGTAGTGGTAAATGCCCGTACAGGTACCATCGTTATCGGCGGTGATGTGCGCGTTACACCAGCAGCGGTAACGCATGGCTCGCTTACTGTGCGGGTAGATGAAAACAGCAATGTTACCCAGACTAATAATCTGGCCGTAGCCGATGGGGTGGCCGCAACCACACCGGGCGCCGCTGTAGCAACACAAGATTCAGACATTCAAATTGATCAGCAGCCAGCCAGAGCGTTTCTATTCGATCCCGGCGTTGAGCTGTCAACCATTGTTGAGGCGGTAAATGCAGTCGGCACTAGCCCAGCAGATTTGGTCGCGATCTTAGAAGCCTTGCGTGAGGCAGGATCGCTTCGTGCAGAGCTCGTTGTGATTTAATCGGATTTAGGAGTGTAGATATGAATATCATGCCATCAACAGATCCGATGCTTCAGGCAGAGCTATTTAAAAAGCCAGACCCAAATGCTGAGCTTCAAGAAGTTGCAGAACAGTTTGAAGCTATTTTTCTTAATCAGATGCTAAAGCAAATGCGAGAAGCTAAATTATCAGATGGTATTTTTGATAATCAAGCGACGGAAAAATATAACAGTTTGCTGGATATGGAACAGTCCAAGCATTTGGCATCAAGTGTGAATTTAGGCATTGCTGATGCGCTGATGCGTCAGCTTGGCACCAAATTGAGGGTGGAGTAATAAGATGACCAGCCTTTTTGATGTTGGTAAATCTGCGCTTAATTCTTATCGTCAGTCGCTGGCGGTAACTGGCCAGAATATCGCCAATATCAACACTGAAGGATATAAAAAGCGGGAAGTTAATCTTGAAGAGGTTACCGGATCGCAAGGCAGCGTAACCAGCCTTGCCAACCAAACAGGGTTGGGGGTCAGGGTTAGCGATATTAAACGCTCCTTTGATCAATACCTGCTAGATCGCGCGCGCACCGCCTCAGCTGGTTTCGAGAAGCTGGATAACTATGTTGATCAGGTAAGTCAGCTAGAAGATTTGCTACTGCCAGAAAAAGGCAGCCTAGGCGATCAAATTGCGAATTTCTTTGACAGTTTGCGCGAGGTTGCTGCAGCGCCATCTGAACTCGCGCCGCGTGCTGTGGCTATCGAGCAAGGAAAGGCCCTAACACAGGGGTTTAATACCTATGCACAGCGCGTAGAGGAATTAAAAGGCGGCATCAAAGCTGTTGTTAGTGACAGTATGATATCTGTCAATATGCTCTCGCAGCAGCTAGCAGATGTAAATGGGCGTATTCTGTCAACTGGACAAAGTGGGCAATCCCCCAATTCGATTTTTGATTTACGAGATAGGGTTATTAATGACCTCTCGAAGCTCGTTGATCTTACCGTTGATTATCAAGATCGAGGGGCTGCTAATATTCGGCTTGGCGGATCTGGTGTGGGCCCATTATTGGTAGAAGGCACAAGCGCACGCAGTATCGATTTTGAAGAAACAATTAGTGGGCTTCAGCCTGTTGTCCTATCTAGCGGTGCGCGCCGACCAACGAACCAGATCACAGCCGGTATGGTTGCTGGCCTAAGTGATGCTTATACAACCGCAAATGAAGTATTGAAGGAAGTCAATCAGCTTGCCCTGCTGATGGGCCGAGAGATGAATGCCCAACACCGTGCAGGCATCACCCTTGATGGGGTTCGCGGGGATAATATTTTTTCCAGTAACGGGATGACGCTGAGCCCGGGTTCAGCAAACCGAACAGATGTGACGGGCGAGCTAGATATCCTTAATCCAGATGGGTTGCCAATGAGCGAAATGGTGGCCACCTATTCGGCTGAGGAAGATATCTGGACGGTAACAGGTGCAGATTTAGAAACGCCCCTTCGCGGCGCCCGCCAAATTTCTGGGCCAGGCTTTATGCTGCGCGTTTCAGGTGAGGCGGCAACTGGGGATACGCTGGTTATAAGTCCGGAAACAGGGGCCGCGATGAATTTGCGCTTCCTGCTTGATAAGCCGCAACAGCTAGCGGCTTCAACTGGTTTGCTGGTTTCGGCTTCTGCACGGAATGCGTCTGATGCGATAATGTCGGCGCAGACCATTACCCCAGAGGCAGGCCCTAAACTTGCAGGTCTTGCAGATGTGTTTACCAACTCATCCTCTCCTATCGAGGCTTCTGAATTTTTCCGTGATGGGTTTGTAGCTAAAATTCCAGCTGGAACAAATGCCGTCTCTCTAACATCGCTGACGCGGCAATCAACAGCGCGTTTTCAGCTTACGAATATAGAGTTAAATAGTTTAACCGGATTGAATTTTGCGTTGATGGATACCCCTAATATGGGGCCTTTCTCGTTTGATGTGCGCTATCAAACGGCTTTTCCGCAAGCGGGCGTAAATGATAACTGGCCAAATACATCTGACTTAGCAGACATGCTAAATAAGGGGGTTTTGAAGACAGCGGCAAATGAAACGCTGCAGGATTTGGGGCTTTATGCAAGCGGTGCAAACGGCCAATTAACCCTGACCAGTGCCAAGGGTAATTTTGATACAACAGATGCTAATGCAGCAAGGCTCATTGCAGGTGGTGGCCAGCTTCGCGCGGTTACTTCTGATAGAATTGATGCATCGGACTTGCAAATTTTTACCTCAGAAGGCCGGCATATTGCGGGTAGTGCGCTTAGTGCAGAACAAGTAGCTGAGGTAATGACTGCGGAAAATGGGTTTGGCAAAGATGCCTCATATTCAGGCGCGTATCTGAACCAACGCAACCCAGCTTATCGCGGCATGGATATCCAGATTAATCGTGCAGCAGGCTTTAATGTCTTGCGCACAGGCGCGAACGGTATTGGGGCTACAGCGGTTGCGGGCGTTGGCCGGATGCCTGCTTCCTCTGCAATTGATCAGCTGGTAGCTGTCCAGCAAGGCAATGGCCAGATACATAATATCACGCTCAAGGGCGGCGCTTCTGCTGCCGATGCAGTAGCACAGCTAAATAATGTGCTCGCCAACACCGATATCACCGCAGAAGCTATGATGCGTCTTGAGCTGTCTGAATTTACGAATGCAGGCGGCGTATCCTTCGGCCTAGAGAGCGTTAATCTAGAGCCGGTAGAGATTACCGCAGATATTATTGCAAGCGACCTAACCAACCTTGCGACCGCGATTAACAACCAGTCCAATCGCACAGGCGTTGTTGCGCATCTATCTGCAAATAAAGAGCGGGTAATCCTAGAAAGTGCGAGCGGCAAGGATATCTTTTTATCTGACATAACCGCTGCTACGCCAGCCTTTAAAGCTAAGGTGCTTAATGAGGATGGCAGTGCCGCAAGTTCAGAGGTAACGCTTGGCGGGGCAAGTAGTGGGGCGAGTGCCGCAAATCAGGCGCGCTTTTCTGGTGTCGTCAAGATGGTGTCCAGCAGTGCATTTTCGTTTGTGGATGAGGCGGAAACCCTAACCCGTAGTGCCCAAGATAGCCTAGAGGGTAGTTTTGTTTCGGTTGCCTCTAACGCCAGTGCAGATAGCAAGCTGGTGCATTTTGATGTTCAGAATGATGCCGATAATAATGAGGCTTCTAACGATGGCAGACGGGCGGTAGCTGCGGGCGCGCAATATAATTTGAGTGTGCTAACCAGCGATGAAGAGATTTCGTTTGCCGCCAGCCTGTCCTCTGCTGAGGTCAGCCCGCTTAACGAAGCAGCGGTGCATAAAGCGATGGCAGAGGCAGTGCGGTCAACTGCATTGCTTGCCAGCCTTACCGCAGGTCAGCCTGCTGCTAAACCGCAATCTGTTGAATTTACATTTGCCGGGCCGAATGTCGATCAAATAGACACGGTAACTAATCCTGTTGCGACCACTGTTGGTAACGGGGAGTATGTTATTGAGGCGTCTCAGATCACTTATCCTGTTGGGGTGGCAGGTCAAGATGTTTCTTTGAGTGTTTCCATCATTGGCGGACAAGCTACAGCCACCATCACCTCAGGGGGGAGTGGCTATACGGTAGGTGACCAGCTGGTTGTTCCCGGTGATTTTCTAGGCGGCACAAGTCCAGCAGATGACCTAACACTAACAGTAGCGAATGTCCTGTCTCCAAATGTTCAAGCTGGGGATACATTAGCTATTGATGTTGCTGGTTCAACGGTGAGTGTAAGCTTGACCGTTGGTATGACCCCGCAGCAGATAACGGAAGCGGCTGTGCAGGCGGTTAATAACGCTAATTTAGGGGTTGTTGCCTCTGCGCTATCTGAAACCACAAGCGGTGTAACGAGCTATAAATTTACCATTGCAGCAGATGAGGTAAATGAGAGCTTCACCTTTAACGGGGTAAATTTTACCAGTATTGGTAACCGATCAAGCCTTAATTTGACAGATAGTATTGTGGCGAGTGACCTGCCAGAGAATGGCGATTCAGTTTTTGTTGATTTTGCTGGTGATAGCTACAAAATTGCGATGATTGAAGACGAAATTGTAGTCACTGGCGGCGAGGAAGGGCGTCTAACCGCCTATTTTGATGCCAATTACAATTTACAGATTTTTGCTGGCGGCACGCTTTCTGGTCAGGCTATTACCCTGACAGGCGATCATAAAGTTGCAAATAATAGTGCCGCCGCCGCACGGTTTGGCCTCGCTTCTACGCAAATGCGCTTTAGTGGTCAGGATATCGCCCCAGCCAACGGGCTAGACCCGCTAACCTTTAGTTATAATGGTACTGAAATTTCAGTGCGTCTGGATAGTGCTGGAAATATCCGCACTCTGCCCACGACCCTGCCAGCAGGTCTGAATGTTACCTTTTCCGAGACGACTACAGGGCGCGGAAGGGTGATGGTTACCTATAATTCTGTAAATGGCAGCATTGAATTTGACACGCCCCAAGACACTATGGGTGTAAAGGTCGCAGATTCAGATGTGCGTGTTACGGGTGCGGGCATTCGTATCTCTTCGGTGTCTGGCGATGTGCAGAAACTGGATGTTAGCGCAAGCAGTCTAGCAGAAGAAAAGATAGAGATAAGCGATCTGGTTGTTGAAGATTTACTGGTTTTTGTTACTGGCTCTGGCGCGAAAATGGTCAGTAGCCTATATGATATCCCGCCATTAACTGGCGAGGAGCAGGAAGATTTATTGCTTGGCGGAGAGGGCATTGCTCTTAGAGCGGTTAGTGAAGATGGCTTGCATGTTGAGATCATCGACAAGGAAACAGGCCATTCTTTGGCAACACGCGTGCTGGATGAAGAAAATAGTGTCACCTTTAATCAGTATCAGTTTACCTTAAAAGGCCAGGCCAGCTTAGCGGATGAATTTAATGTTATTTTGTCTGAAAGCGGGTCTGGAGATAATCGCAATTTATTGAAAATTATTGCGCAGCAAAATAATGATATGGATGGCCCGCATTCTGGCGGCTTTTCCTCTATCTTCTCCAATATCGTGGCCGGTGTTGGCGCCTCCGTTAACGCAAGCAAAGAAGCGCTAGATGGCGCGGAAGCAACAAAAGAAGCGGCTGCTGAGGCAGAGGCTGAATTTTCAGGTGTAAATCTGGATAGTGAAGCTGCCTCACTTATCGAATTCCAACAAGCCTATCAGGCTTCTGCACGTATTCTGTCAACAGCAAGAGAGCTGTTCCAGACGCTGATAGATGTCGTCTAGATGTTGTCTAAGGAGGTTTAGATGCAAGTCAGTACCAAACTTTTTAATGAACAGCAGGTTCGCCAGTTTTCCAAATTAACTGCCGATATTCAGGAAAAGCAGGAGAAAATTTCTTCTGGCCGGGCGATATTAAACGCATCGGACGATCCGGTAGCAGCTGTTAGCCTGTCTGCGGCAAATGAACAGAAATTATTGCTGGAACGATTTGAGGAAAATGTCTATCTCGCACAGAACCGCCTAGAAGCAGGCGATAAAGTCTTGCAAGAAGGGCTTGCGGTGATGACGCGCATAACCGAGCTTGCCACACAAGCAAGGAACCCAACCTATGATTCCTTTAGCCGCCGGGCCATTTTGACCGAAATTACAGAATTGCGTGA
>JADHLI010000019.1 GCA_016780775.1 Alphaproteobacteria bacterium
ATCTAGCCCATCATGTAAATGTACGTCAATCTCACGCAAAACCTTCAACGCATCTTCGTCCGAATACCGTTTCCGTGCCATCCTTAAAACCTCCTGTGACCATCTAGTAATGGCATAGTTTTAGGGGGCTAAGACAGTCCCAGGTGAGAGCTATCTTGCGGTGCTGGATAGCCTGTATGACCAAACCGTCATTGATGTAGTTACCTGCCGTCATGAAGGTGGTGCAGGCTTTATGGCGGTAGCAGATGCCAAGCTTACAAAAAAACCAGCTGTGGTCTTTGTTAGTCGCGGACCCGGGGCAACTAATGTGTCGATAGCGGCCCATCTAGCCGAGCAAGATGGGGTGCCGTTGGTAATTTTTATTGGGCAGGTCGCCGAGCATGAGTGCGGACGCGGCAGTTTTCAGGAAGTAGATTACAATGCGATGTTTGGCCAAATCGCTAAGTCTGTCTTTGAGGTTTCTAACCCCGATAAATTATCTGAAACTATTTCCCGCGCATTTTGCGATGCCCAGACCCCAACCAAAGGGCCAGTGGTTATATCCGTGATGGAAGATATGCTTTGTGCGGATTGCGATGTCCCCAATTTTCCTGTGTTAAAGCCTGCTATTTGCGGCGTAGATGAAAATCATGTGCAACAGGTAAGAGAGGAGTTAGCGAAGTCCCAGCGCCCCCTTATTATCGCTGGCGGAGCTTTTGATGCTTTGCAAGCGCGCCCCGCTCTCAAAGCGTTTGCAGAGGCATATCGCATACCTGTGGCTACCACGTTTAAACACCAACAGATATTTGATAATCGTTCAGATTTATTTGCCGGTCATTTAGGATTTAAAATCCCGCCACCCCAGCTAGACTGCCTACAAAAACATGATTTACTGATTGCACTTGGCACGCGCCTCGGCGATACCCCTACCCAAAACTATCAGCTGCCTAGCCTGCCAAATCCTAGCGCCCCTATCATTCATATTGCTGATACGCCAGAGGCTATAGGCCGTGTTTTTCCAACCTATCTTGGCATTGTAACTAATCCAGCAGATTTTTGCCTGGCTCTAGCAAAACACACGCCAAAGAAAGTAGAAGTCCGATCAAGTTGGGTAAATGAGATCCATAATTTTATGCAAGGCTTTCGGAGCTATACGCCAAAAAATCCAGCAGATGGGATGGATTTTTCCTATGTGGTTCAGGCACTCTCGAACGCGCTTGATGATGATGTCATCTTAACAATGGATTCCGGGAATTTTTCTTCTTGGGTGCATTTGTTATGGCCTTTTACAGGGCGTGAGCAGGTGCTAGCGGCGATTGGTGGGGCGATGGGGCTTGGCTTGCCAGCGGCTATTTCTGCTGCCCTTCGTGTATATGATAAATCTGTTATCGCCTTTGTAGGAGATGGCGGGATTATGATGACCGGCAATGAGTTGAGAATAGCGGTTGCCCGGCAACTTCCCGTAAAGCTGGTAATTGCCAATAATCGAAGTTTTGGCACTATTCGATTGCATCAGGAGAAGGCCTATCCTGAAAGGGTGTCTGCGACCGACCTTTCTAATCCAGATTTTACGCTTTGGGCGCAGTCTTTCGGTGCATGGGCTGAAACCCTCGATAATCCAGAAAATGCCAAAGATATTGTCACGCGCTTTCTGGCACAGAAAGGCCCAGCGGTACTAAATGTCCTTACCAGTACAGAATTGGTATCTGCGTTTGCCTCGGTTAAACAGGTCCGAAAGATGCATATTTCTTAAAAAGCTTTTTTCCCGGCCTGTGTGTAGCTGCCTGCCTTGCTTGCCACCATGATAGGCAGGCTTAAATCTGGCGGATAAAGCTATTATTTTTGGATATTAGCAATGTGGTATTTAGCGGCTTCGCGAATGTATCAAAGCGCAATATCGACCGCTTCCAGGTTGCTTTGCTCTAAGATGCGTTCGGCATTGGGTATATCATTGGATGCCGCGCGCTCTTTAGCGGCGGCCACATCTAGTCCATGTGCAAGCCAGCGTTGGATCAGGCGTTGTTCTAGAACTTTCAGTGGCGGTGATATGAACACACGCAAAGACCAATAGGTCTGTAAATCTCTCCACAATTTCTCATCCAAGAAGAGATAATTTCCTTCGATGATTATATATTGATGGTGTTCTTGGATACAGACAGCATCAGGAATTACACAGTCACGCGCCCGATCAAATAGCGGGACAGATATTTCCTTTTCAGTAGTAAGTTTATGAATAAGCGTCTTAAATCCATTGACATCAAAGGTTTCAGGCGCCCCTTTTCGAGATAGAAGGCCGCGCGCCTTTAACGTTTCATTGTCTAAATGAAATCCGTCCATTGGAACAAGGCCGCAGGACATAGATTTTTCATCGAGCCGCATTTGCAACATTTTAGCTAGCGTTGATTTTCCAGATGCTGGCGGCCCTGCGATAGCAATCAATATGCGCATATTTGAGTTGGCTAGCGTTTTAAGGTGAGCGCATACACGATCAACATGCTTTGGGATATCTTCCATCGCCGACTACACCCCTCCAAACTATGTTGCTGTATGGCTTCTTGCCATCATTTCTGCTACACCTCACAAACTCATGAAATGCATATTTTCAAAAATAGCTACTGACATAACACCGGAAAAAATTACACCGGCAAAAGCTATTTATCCAGTAATGAACACTTGCCCTTTTGCAGGAATGACACGCAAATGATCGCCTGTGGTGATAAGCTGCGTGACATCGCCATCCGCAAATCTATCTACCATCGCTAAATTGGCCAACGCTGCGCCTTGCGCCAAAATAGTGTTGGCCTGATTAAACAAAATAGCTTTGGGGGCTATTTGGCGCGAGGTCATCTCATACAACATCCACGCTGTAGCCACGCCGCCTTTAGCAGTGTTAAGTACCAGGATCATATCCTGATAACTCTGGCCGTATAATTTATGCTGGGGTCTTGAGAACACCCCCTTGAATCTATCTAGGTCATAGCGTGCAGAAAAATTATCATCAGCAACTAGCGCTATCCCCTCAACTGTGGGGCCAATTCCGACATGACAGCAAAGCTCTGTTGTCATTGTACAATCTCCCCTTTTTCAGCAGACGCAATACAGGCTTCCATGCTAGCTAGCGCAGGTTGATAGCCATATCCGCCGAGAATATTAACAATCTTTGCGGAATTACTTAGCAGCCTTACCCAGCCATTTGCCTCCCCTATCTCCCGGGCATATTGCTGATAAAAACAGGTGCCAACCAGAACCCTGCCGCCAAAGGCTTCGATAGCGCTAATATAGCCCATGGCAGTCGCATCGCTATAGACTTGAGAAGAGGTGCAGACAATCACATCTGTGGTTTCTGAGCGTTGTCTGCCACCGCATAGGCTGGCGAGCTGGCCCATCTCCACAAGGCTCAGTTGCGGGGCAGCAAACACCACTACATCTACAGCTTCGCCCTTAGCATTGAAGGGCTGTTTCAGAGTAGCAGTCGCGTTATCATCAATCTCAGTCACATTAAGGATATCACCGCCCACATCTGCTAGCACTCGGCATTCAGGCGTTATGCCAACGATGTGAAATAAGGGAGTTGAGCCGTAGCTGGCCATAGCCGCGCCAAAATGCTTTAGCTGGTCAGAGGTAGGTGCTGCTTCAATTCCTTCAATTACCGGCACTTCCCAATAGCTGCCTGCCATCCGGCCAATGGTTGCTCCTAGCACGCCCCATTCCATCAAATCTTGAGGTGTTTTTGTAACGTGGTAGCGTCTGCTAGCTTGCCGGTGCACATCCAGATGCAAGCCATAGCGCGGAGTGCGCCCAGTTAGCCCAGCTGCTAGCGCAGAAGGCCCACCTTCAAAATTTGACCGTGCCCCGCAAACAGAGTTGGAATAAATCACCACGCCGGTATCACCATAGGCTACATGATCACCAAATACTGGTGGCATAATCGTCTGGTAATTGATGCAAGTGTTAGTCATCATAATGCCTATCTCTTGGCAGGCAGCAACAAAACGGCGTTCCAGATTTGCCATACCTTCGTTCTGGCCAATAGGCGCGTAGCAAGATAAATCCACCCCGCGCGGGTCAGTGATCATTGGGATGCAGACCTTAGCGCCATCTGCGGCTAATTTTTCGGTAAAATTAACACCAGCTTCCCCAAGCGATTCCGGGTCTGCCATCATATGTGCTTGGCTAACCTGAACCATATCTTCGGCATCAAACATGCGGCCAACCTGCAACTGATGTTCTATTGCCCACTTAACAGCTGGCCCTGCCTCACCAAACAGCATAGCCTTTTCATCGTCTCTTAATTTCATTTTGCTCTCGGCTTCATTTTACCCTCAGTGCATTATGTCGGCCTTTTGCTGTAATTAAAGCCCAGAGAAGATCATATTAGCGGGTGCTTATGACTGTCAATCGAAACCCTTGTCTCTGCGTTTTCTCTTCATCTTGCATCAAAAGCTGGCTGCCTCTCCAAAGCCTGTGACATCTGCTTCACCTGTAGCAGAAACAAATAGCCGAGTTGTTTTTTTGATATTTCAACATGCCATAGATGTACAGACGCATACATAAAATAACTCTGGCTATTTTTCGGGGGTACAAAGATGTTTGTGCGGACTTAATCGTCTTTTTTCAGTCGCTTGCGCAACGTTCTAAGACCAATATAAAGGCCTAGTGCAACAGCGGCTAGGATGAATGTATCTGTGTGGGAGACCCGGTCGCCACTAAATAGCGCTGAAATTGTGCCAAAAATATCCATACATCGCCTGCCTTCATCAAATCGCTTTAATGCCCTTATGCAAGATTGCAACAACGGGCTTATTTTGCCAAGTTTTTAATCATGGAATTGCTGTCAGCCTGCTTGCATCATAATGCGGTCAATGCCACTCTAGTTGCTGGACAGACCAACGTCATTTAAGGGGGCAGGAAACGCTCCTATTCAGTTTGGGCAGATAGGCATATGACAGTACAAAAACCAGTTAACACTATTGCTATTTTAATGCCTGGTGATATGGGGCATGGCTGTGCAGAAAGCCTTTTGAGACATGGTTTTCGGGTGATAACTTGTGTTGCTGGACGCAGTGATAGGACAAAATCACTTGCCAAAGTAGCAGGTATGGAGATGCTGGTAAAGTTGGCGGAAGTGGTGGAGAAGGCTGATCTTATCTTGTCTATTTTGCCGCCCCAATTTGCATTAGATATGGGTGTGCAGATTGCTGAAATTATGCAAGATATTAACATCTATCCAGATTATGCAGATTGTAATGCCATTTCCCCGCAAACTGCCCAGCAGCTAGAAGATGTTTTTGCGCCACTTCCGGCCCACTTTATCGATGGTGGCATAATTGGTTTTAACCCTATTAAAGAAGAGGGTAAGACACGGCTTTATGTCAGTGGGCCAAATGTTTCCTCTATCTTGCAACTACATGAAAGGGGGCTGGTGGTTAAATCGGTGGGGGATAAAATCGGACAAGCCTCGACGATGAAAATGGTGTATGCCAGTGCCACCAAAGGCGCTTTTTCGCTATTTGCTTCTGTTGCGGTAATGGCTGAATTAACAGGCTTGCGAGACCAATTATTTGAAGAGTTCTCTGCGAGCAAGCCAGATATTTTGAAAAATATGCAGATGATGGTGCCGCGCATACCTGTAGATGCAAGCCGCTGGATGGCAGAGATGGACGAAATTTCTGCAACCTTTGCTGGTTTTGGTATGAGCCCAAAATTTCATCAAGGCGCAAGGGAGCTAATGGAATTGGCAAATAAAACACCGCTTGCCAGCGAAACACGTGAAACCCTGCCAGATAACCTCAATATTAATGATGTGCTGGATATGTATGTTAGCGCGTTAAAGAATAGCTAGTCTACAGGGTGTTTGGCGGCCGCAAGGTGGGCTGTGAGGGAGGCGGTAAAAATGGATTGGATAGATGCGATAATGCTGCCAGCTGTTATGATCGCCTGGCTGTTTTTATCCTATGATGCGGTTAATCGGCTATGTGTTCGGTTTGGCTGGAAGATGCGCGGTGGCGGCGGCATGATTATCTGGATAGCGGTTGGATTTTCTGGTGGAGCGTATTTAATGCATCTTTTCAATGCGCTATAGCCTAGTTTATATAAAAAAGGGACTGCCCGAAAGCAGTCCAAGTTTAGGGAGGAAGTGCGTATGATCTATCAGACCATATTCACATTTCTTTGTACGCGCAAAAAGTTAGCTTTGAATCACCTTTATTTTTTAAAGGCTATGCTGGGATAGGAAATAGGCTGGCCTTATTTAGATTTTGATGCAGGTTAGAGCCCAAAAAATAGTTGTAAGCCAGCCCCTATTACAGCGCTGCTTAAGAGAATGCGGATAATGCCCCATTTTAGATAAAAGGTGAGAACCGCACTAATGGCAAATAGGCCAAGTGCTACCCCCTCAAGGCTGGTTAATTCTGGCTGCCATAGCGTAAGAGGACCAAGCTTATGCAGCTCAATTTCGGCAAAAAATACATGTAAGGCAAACCAAAGTGACAGATTCAATATTACGCCCACAATGGCGGCAGTGATCGCCTCTAATGCCCCCGCAATACGCGGCTGGTTGGAAATCCATTCAATATAGGGCGCACCAGTAAAAATCCATAAAAAGCAGGGTATAAACGTTACCCATAATACAACTATCGCGCCGCTCAGACCGAGCCATATGCCACCATCCTTGAACCCAGCGAGAAAGCCAACAAATTGGGTAACCAGTATAA
Organism: Alphaproteobacteria bacterium; assembly: GCA_016780775.1. Classification (GTDB taxonomy): domain Bacteria; phylum Pseudomonadota; class Alphaproteobacteria; order Puniceispirillales; family Puniceispirillaceae; genus JADHLI01. The sequence goes on from JADHLI010000019.1 coordinate 6,693, forward strand.
GTGGGCCGGGCGTGGTTTCTGCTAGCCCGAGCGCATCTACCATTTCCGGGGCGCTAAGCCAGCCAAAAGCCCCCACAGCATCTTGTGCCAGATAGGCCAAAACTGCATAAGCACCGCCAAAGGTTACAATCGCTAGGATTGAGAAAAACCGGCCAATTTCAATAAGGATTTCAGGGGCACCAAACAGAGTTAACCCAGCTAGTGGCGCAAGCCAAATAACCATCCAGATCAATATGGTTTGTCCTGTTTTTCTGGCAGAGAGATGTGCCAGCTCAGTTGGCTGTTGGGTCTTTGACTTTCCTAGCATTAGCCAGCCGAAAATAGCAGAGGCAAGTACAATAACTGGAAATGGAATGGATAGGAAAAAGATAGAAACAAAGGCAATGCCTGCTATCAGCCAATGAAAGGGGAAAAACAGGGCTTTATGGGCAATGCGCAACAGAGCCTGCATCACAATGACTAAAACAGCGGCTTTAACGCCATAAAAGAAAAGGGCAAAGATCGGAACATCTCCATAAATGGCATAGCTTGCCGCTAGAGCCATGATTACAACTGCGCCGGGCAGAACAAATAATAACCCCGCTATCAGTCCGCCTAGCGTGCCATGTAGTCGCCATCCAGCATAGGTAGCAAGCTGCATAGCCTCTGGGCCAGGAAGTAGCATACAAAAGCTTAGCGCGTTTAAAAACTGGCTTTCCGAGAGCCAATTGCGTGTCTCAACCAGTTCGCGGTGCAGCAGCGCTATTTGCACCGCGGGACCACCAAAAGACAAAATGCCTATCTTCCACCACAGATAGGTTGCTTCGCCAAGGGTGGGGGTATCATATTTGTGCGATTTGCCCATAAAGGAATGCGCCAGATGACTGCTGAATAATAGGTTTTTAGGCTAAAGACTACGCATTGAAAAGGTGTTTGTCTATGTAAGAGGAGCAGTGGAAAAGGATTAACTGCTGAGCTAAGCGAAGGGGGCTGGCAGGCGCGTATTTTCTGGGGCATAATAAGCGAAGCTTTACAATGGGAGCTAGCGGGTTAAAAGCTAGCTTTTTTTAAAAATAGCTTTGCTAGGAGTGCTAGATAATGCAAGTCGCAACCCCCTTTATCTTTATGCGTGGTGGTACTTCGCGTGGGCCATATTTTAACAAAAAAGATGTGCCAGAAAATCGTGAAGCATTGGCCGAATTTCTGGTGAAAGCGGTTGGGTCAGGACACCCCATAAATATCGATGGGATCGGCGGCGGTGTTGCGGTGACAACCAAGGTAGCTATGCTGTCAAAGTCTGAAGATGAATGGGCAGATATTGATTATTTTTTTGCTCAAGTAAGTGTGGAAACAAAGCTCGTAGATTTCAAACCAACTTGCGGCAATATCCTCTCTGGTGTAGGCCCAGCAGCCATAGAGATGGGTCTGTTTAGGCCGATAGGTGATATTGCTGAGGTAAAGATTAGAGCTGTTAATACTGGTGCTAGAATATTGGCGCGTGTGCAGATGCAAGATGGCCAACCACGCTATGAGGGCAGCGCCCAGATAGATGGGGTGCCGGGGTCGGCTGCACCTGTGGAGCTGAATTTCATGAATGTTGCTGGCTCTTCAACAGGGGCGTTTTTGCCAAGCGGTAATCTGATCGATAGTTTTGAGGGGATAGAGGTCACTTGTATGGATGTCGCGATGCCAATGGTAATCGCAAGAGCCGCTGATTTCAGGCTTACAGGTACCGAGACGCGCGATGAGCTAGATGCCAATCGTGATTTTTTTGCCAAGATGGAAAAAGTACGGCTTGCGGCAGGTACGGCAATGGGCATGGGGGATTGCAGCCGTTCTGTGACCCCAAAGTTTGGCTTGTTATATCCGGTTGAGGGAGTAGGGCATATTGGTGCACGCTATTTCATGCCGTGGGAGACACATCCAACTATGGCAGTTACTGGTTCACAGGCGCTGGCTTCTTGTGCGCTAACCCCTGGCACTATCGCGGACGCAATGATGACTATTCCAAATGAACGTCCAGCCAAAATTGCTTTACACCATCTGATGGGTGAGATGGATGTGCTGATTGATTATGAGATGGTTAATGGCCAGTTTGTGCATAAATCTGCAGGTCTGGTGCGCACCGCACGCAAGCTGGCACAAGGCGATTTATTTGTCCCTGCTTAGAACGTCGAGCTTAGGCCCCTTTGGTATCTGGGCCTTCTTTATTGTCTGGTAGGCGTTTGGCAATAAATGACATAGCAAAAATTAATGGGATAATACGTACCGTGTGATGGAAGGCTACAAAAGCTACATCAAAGCCAAAAATCAGCGCCAACAGTGTAACCTCGTAAAGCCCGCCAGGCACGAAGGCAAGCCACAATTCTAAGAAGTTAAATCCTTCCATCATCGCCATAATTAGCGCTGCTATAATGAACAGGCTGAGGATGATCACGGTGTTTATTAACGCATCCTTCAGATAGCCAAAAACTTCTTGAAAGGGGACTTTTGCTAGCCGTGCGCCAATCGCCCCGCCAATGGCTAATTGTGCTAAAATGACAAATTCATTTATGCGCGGCAGATCCGCCCAGCCCATCAAATGAAATAGAATGGACAGGCACATAGGCCCCAAAAGATAGGGCAAGGGTAGGCGCAAAATGAAGGCGAGCCCAAGCCCCAACACAGCGATAAAGATAAACAAGCCTAAATCAAAAAGGTGTAGATCAAAAATGCTAGGCATGCTGGCTAGGGTGCGGTTAGAGGTGGCCACCGCATCTCCGCCCTGAATAAAGGCCAGCAAGAGCGGTGTAGACAAAAACACAACAGTTACCCGCACCAGATGAAATAGCGCGACCACATAGTCTTTTTCAACAAGCTGGCGCGCTAATATCAGGGCTTCTGCTTGGCCGCCTGGCAAAGAGCAGAAAAATGCCAATCTTTTATCATAACCCCGCCATTTGGTTAGCAACTGATATCCGGTCATACAGACAATAAAGGTGGTCACCATCATTACACATAGGCTTTTCCACCAAATTGTAATTTGCAGCAACATCTGCTGGTCAAATGCTGCGCCGATCATCACCGCCAGGCCTAAAATGACGGGAATATGAAACCAGCGTGCAACGCCCAGATAAGGCTGGATCGGGCGCAGCAGGGCGCCGCCAAACCAAACTCCAAACAAGCTGCCCATTAGAAAGGGGGCAGGCATGCCAGCTTGAAAGAACAGCCAGCCTGTTGATAGGGCTAGGGCAAAGGTAGCGCCCATTTTTACCAGATCATCAAGAAACACATAAATTGAGGGCATGTTTCAGTCTTAATCCATCTGCGGGTGTTCTGCCTGACTGATCAGGTGCAGGCGCGCTATTAGGCCAGCTTCCAGATGAACACGCATCGCCTGCTCAGCCGCATCTGGCTTGTTCTTCTGGATGGCGATATTAATTTTTTCATGTTCTGCCAGAATATTGGCAAGGCGGGTTTCCATACTATAGACGGTTGCGCCCAACAATACCATCATTTGTAATAATTGGTTAAGTTGTTCTTCAAGGAAGTGATTGCCAGATGCCTTGCAAATACTGGCATGAAAGCGTCGGTTATGTTTGGCGAGAATTTCAGGAGAAGCATTGTTTTCTATCAATGATTTTTCTTCTGCTAGCAGCTGGTCAATAAAATGCCGTTCTCCGGGAGTGGCGCGCTGGGCAGATAGTTTGGCGGCCAGCCCTTCAAGTGTGCCGCGTAACTCATACAGGCTGCGAATATCGGCCCATGCCAGCTTGCGCACACGCAGCCCCTCATTGTCTACTTCCAGAACACGTTCTGTTTTTAGCTGCGTTAGTGCCTCTCTTAAGGGGGTGCGGCTAACATGTAAGGCTGAGCCTAATTCAACTTCTTTCAGACGCATGCCAGGCCAGATAGCCCCGCTATGCAAGCCAGCAAGGATAAGGGCACGAATACGCCCCACACTGCCAGTGCCTAAATCATTGCTTTGGCTTATAGGTGATCCCTCTAGTTCAGCTTCTAGCTGCTGCCAGTCGATTTGCTCAGCAGGGCTCATCCCATTTGTAGATGTAACTTTTGCTGGTTTAAGTTTAGATAAATGTGATTTAGGTGTTTTTTTTGGTGCCAAATCTGTCTCTTTCATTGACTATTTATGCGATTATGGCTTAGTTGTATACAAATGTATACAAAAAATGGAAATACCGAAGATATTCTCTGGGATGTACTGGTTATTGGGGCTGGAAATGCGGGCCTCTGTGCTGCTATTACGGCTGCAGAGGCCGGATGTTCGGTACTGGTCCTAGAGGCAGCACCGCCAGATATGCGCGGCGGCAATACGCGCCATACTCGCAATCTTCGCGCAACCCATGATGCCCCTACCGATGTGTTAATCGAAAGTTATTCGGTCGCCGAATATTTTGATGATTTGATGCGCGTGACCAAGGGTGTGACCAATCAGGAATTGGCGACCTTGACACTCGAAAAATCAGCTGAGCTTACGCGTTGGCTTGGCACCAGAGGAGTGCGCTTTCAACCTGCTCTTAGCGGTACCCTTAATCTTGGTCGCACAAATGCCTTTTTCCTAGGCGGTGGTCGCACGATGCTGAACAGCCTATGCCGACATGCAATAAATTGTGGGGTGGAGTTTTTATACCAGACCCCAGTCCAAGAGATGCAGCTAGAAGACGGGTTTTGTGAAGGCGTGTTACTTGAAGATGGTCGTCGTTTCAGGGCAAAGAAAACTATTGCGACTTCAGGCGGTTTTGAGGCCAATCTGGATTGGCTGTCCGAAGGTTGGGGTAATGCCGCACAGAATTTTCTAATCCGGGGCACGCCTTATAATAAAGGGGTGGTGCTGAAAAGCTTGCTGGCGCGGGGAGTGAAATCGATTGGTGATGTAGATCAATGCCATGCGGTGGCAATAGATGCACGCGCACCGCAATTTGATGGTGGAATTGCTAGCCGGATTGATGCGGTGCCATTCAGTGTTGTTTTGAATAAAAATGGTGAGCGTTTTTATGATGAAGGGGAGGATTTCTGGCCAAAACGTTATGCCATTTGGGGGCGTCTGGTTGCAGGACAGCCAGATCAAATTGCCTATGCTATTGTTGATGCGCATGGCCTGACCCGTTTTATGCCTTCTGTCTTTACCCCGATTAAAGATGATACGATAGCCGGGTTAGCCGGCCAACTAGGATTAGACCCCGCCAAGATGCAAGCGACTATCGCAGGCTTTAATAAGGCTTGCCCTGAAGGGCCTATTGACCAGCAAATTTTAGATGGCAAGAAAACAGCTGGGCTTAGCCCGAACAAAACCAACTGGGCCGCGCCCATAGCTAGCCCGCCTTTTTACGGTTTTCCGCTGCGCCCAGGTATAACCTTCACTTATATGGGCGTGGAGGTGAATGCGCGCGCCCAAATGCTGATGGAAGATGGCAGGCCGGCAGCAAATCTCTATGCAGCAGGCGAGATTATGGCAGGCAATATTTTGGGGCAAGGCTATTTAGCAGGTATCGGAATGACTATCGGCAGCGTCTTTGGGCGTATCGCGGGGGAAGAGGCGGCGCGTGCCTTAAATAGGGGCCTTAAATAGGGAATAGTTTTAAATGGATGAGATTAATCTGGTAGAGATGGCTAAAGCTAAGCCGAGTGATAAGCGCCCATATGACCAAAACGCGCATGATGAGACTGCGCGCATCATGCAAATTTGTAACGCTTGCCGCTATTGCGAGGGATTTTGTGCGGTCTTTCCAGCAATGACGCAGAGCCGTGAATTTGATGTAGCTGATACCGCCTATCTAGCTAATTTATGCCATCATTGCGGGGCGTGTTACTATGCCTGCCAATATGCCCCGCCACATGAGTTTGGCGTGAATGTACCGGCAGTGCTAGCTGAAAGGCGCGCTGAAACCTATGCTGATTATGCATGGCCGCGCCCACTAGGTCAGCTATTTGCGCGTAACGGTCTGGTTGTTTCTATGGCCATTGTGGCTGGGTTAGCTATCACATTAGGGCTGATGCTTGCGATGATAGCCCCGCATCTATTTTGGGGGGTGCATTTAGGTGAAGCGGCTTTCTATCAGGTGATGCCGCATAATGTGATGGCAGGAATACCGCTTGTTATAACCGCATTTACATTATTGGCGATGGGCATAGGGGCGGTGCGTTTTTGGCGCGATGTTGGCGCAGGCTGGCCAGGTTGGCAGGGCTTAACTGAGGCAATATCTGCGGCAGGAAGCTTGAAATATCTAGGCGGGGATAATGCTGGGGACGGCCCTGGCTGTCCGGTAGGCGATGATAGGAACAGCCATAACCGCCGCCATGCCCATCATCTGACATTTTATGGTTTTATGTTGTGTTTTGCTGCCACGTCAACAGGGACAATTTATCACTATGTTTTTGGCTGGCAGGCACCTTATGGCTATTTCAGCCTGCCGGTAATTTTAGGCACAGTGGGCGGGGTGATGCTATGCTGGGGTACCGCGTGGCTGTGGCAGCTTAAACGTGCGATGGCTGAGGAGATGAAAAGCTTGCGCCATCTGGGTATGGATTATGCCTTTATCTGGCTATTATTCTGGGTCAGTGCAACTGGATTAGCTCTGCTGGCTTTGCGTGAGACAGGCTTGATGGGGCTAATGCTGGCTATCCATTTGGCACTAGTTTATGTATTATTTCTGGTGTTGCCCTATTCTAAGTTTGTGCATAGCTTATACCGCTCCATTGCCCTTATCCTCTATTCGGTAAAGCGGTGAGGGACGCCTTCATTATCTTGCTATCGGATGTCTTTATTATTGACCGCGGATAGGCGGGTAGGGCAGTTTGTTGCCAACAGTTTTGCCCCTATCCTTTCTTGCATCTGGCGTCTTTTTTATGCTCTCTATTTTAGGTAATGATATTTTGCCAGTTTTCTCAGTTTTAGTGCTGGGGTTCTTGCTTGGCAAAATAAAGCTGGTATCGCGCGAAGAGGCTAGTGCCCTAAACCGGGTCGCTTTCCTTGCTTTACAGCCGCCGCTGATATTCTTGCTGCTTAGTCAGGTTGATTTATCCTCTATCCATTATCTTGCCATCCTCAGCTATGGGGCAGGGCAAGCGATTATCTTCACCCTTTCCTATCTGCTCTGCCGCTATGTTTTAGGGCATGAGATGATGGAGAGTTGGCTTTTAGCTATGGCGATGATTTTTGTGAACTCGCTGTTATATATCTGGCCGATATCTACGCTGATTTATGGCGAAGCTGGCAATATTCCCATCGTTGCGATTGTGGCGTGGGATGCGGCAATTACCTTTGCTTTTTTTGTTATTTCCACTGATGTGCTAGCGCATAAAACCGCTTCTGTTGCGGCTTCTATCAAACGGCTAGGGAAAAACCCGGTGTTGTTGACTATTATCTTTGCCCTTATTTTTAATCTGTCAGGCCTGCCTTTGATAACGCCGGTAAAGACGGCCCTTAATTTTCTTAGCGGGGCAACTGCACCTGCAACTCTGTTTGCGCTAGGGGTAATTTTATCGGCAACCAGCTTGATGCCATCGCGCACCGTCTGCCTGCTAACAGGTATAAAGCTGTTTGGTCTACCTGTGCTAATTGCCGGTATATTGATGGCCGGAAACTGGCCCGCAGATTGGAACAAGCTGCTGGTGTTAAACGCGGCTGGTCCGGCTGGTGCGATGCCTTTTGCTATTGCGATGTTATATGGGGTTAGCACCGCACGTATCGCGCCTATCATCATCTGGACATCATTACTTTCCTTGTTCACCCTAGCTTGGCTAGCTTGAAGGGAGGGGGGAGAAGAAAGTTTTGAGCTTTAATTAGGCTTATATTTAGAACCTTTACTTAGGCGCGGAGCATCCAGCTGGTTTAGATCGCAATGCACATCTAGCATCGCTGAGAAATCATCCCCGCCAAATCCGCGCGAGCGTGCAAGGTTAAATGCTTCGCGCGCAGCAGCGGCCATGGGCATAGAAACTGCCTGCGTATTTGCTGCTTCAACAACCAGGCTTAAATCTTTATGGGCTAAATCAATGGTAAAGCCAGGCGCTTTATCATCACTCAGCACCTTGGCAGGCCAAGCTATTTTTAGCTGGCCATTAACAGCTGTAGTGCCATAGAGCACATCTAGCGTGCTATCTAGATCAAGGCCAAAACCACTAGCTAGTGACAGGGCTTCAGCATTCATCTGGCAATAGGAAATCGCGAGGAAATTATTCACCAGCTTGGTACGGGTGCCAGCCCCTTGGCCGCCGCAATGAAAGATATCACTGCCCATCAGCTTCAATAGGGGCAGGACGCGTTGATACCCAGCTTCTGTGCCGCCAACCATAAATAAAGACTGGCCGGCATCGGCATGCGAGGCTAGCCTTCCAACTGGCGCATCGATAAAATCAATGTCCTTGTCTGCGCAGCAGCCAGCGATAAAATCAGTAGTTTCTGGACTAACCGTGCTCATATCCATGACCAATTGGCCTTTTTTTGCATAGCTTAAAATTGCGTCTGCACCACCTGAAACCACCTCGCGAACAATGGCGGAATTGGGTAGCATGGTAATCAGGATATCTGATTTTTCTACAACCTCAGCCACAGAGCTACAGCTTTGCCCACCTTTGGCAATGGCCGCCTCTAGCTGACTGGCTACCACGTCATAGACATGAAGCTCATAGCCCCCCTTCATGATATTGGCTGCCATTGGCAACCCCATGCGCCCTAGCCCGATAAAACCGATTTTTTCCATAGCACCTACCCTTAGCTTTTGAAAATATATTATTTTTTGCTTATGGCATTTATAATGCTATGGGATGGGCTTTCTTGCCAAATGATTTTTAAGTTGACTTATCTAGCCCCTGCCCAAATCATTTTAACGTGCAGGTCATAACAAAATAAAGGGGCAGTGATGTTGGATTTAGGCGGACGTGAATCAATTTATCAGCCAGAACAAGAAGGGCTCATTTTCCCAGAGCGGCCAGAAAACCTCTCTATAGAAGAGGAGCGAAAATATCGTAAAGAAAGGCTGGTTGCCGCTTGCCGTGCTTTTGCTATCCAGAAATTTGATTATGGTTTTGCAGGTCACGTGACTGTGCGCGATCCAGAACATCCAGCGCTTTACTGGACTAATCCTATGTGCGTGCATTTTGACAAGGTGAAAGTCTCGAACCTTATCCTAGTTGACCATGATGGCAAGGTTATCGAAGGCGATTATGCGGTGAACCGGGCGGGGTTTGTTTTGCATGCCAATGTCCATGAAGCGCATCCTGATATTATTGCTATGTGTCATGCCCACACAACCTATGGCACCGCATGGGCGGCAACTGGCCGACCTATTGAGCCGATTACACAAGATGCTTGCGCCTTTTTTGAAGACCATGTGGTTATCGGTGATGAAGCTGGTGCGGTAGCAGTAGAAAACCATGCTGGCTCGAATGTAGCTACGGCCTTTGCCGGTGTGAAAGCTGCTTTGCACCAAAATCATGGTCTGCTAACCGCTAGCCGCCATAGTATAGATGCAGCGGCTTTCTGGTTTATTGCGTTGGAGCGTTGTTGCCAGCAACAGCTCGATATAGCGGCAAGTGGTATTGACCCGATTTATATCTCACCAGAGCGTGCGCGCTATAGCCGCGAGCATGTGGGAAGTGAATATATTGGCTGGTTGCATTTCCAGACAATCTGGAACCAGCTGATTGAAGATGCCCCAGATATGTTTGATTAAAAAATCTGTTTGGAGGGCTGTTATTGCCTAAATCTGGGAAAAAGAACATCCTGTTCTTAATGTTTGATCAGCTACGATTTGACTATTTAAGCTGTTATGGGCATCCGCATCTGCATACCCCTAATTTAGACTGGCTTGCCTCAAAAGGGGTGCGCTTTACCAATTGCTATGTACAGTCGCCTATTTGTGGTGCTTCGCGTATGAGCTTTTATACAGGCCGCTATGTAAGCTCGCATGGCGCGGCATGGAATGGCTTTCCGTTGAAGGTTGGCGAGATGACAATAGGGGATCATTTACGCGGGCTAGGCGGTGATGCGTATCTTATTGGCAAGACGCATATGCGTGCAGATGCCAAAGGTATGGAACGGCTGGGCTTAACGCCCGATAGTGTCATTGGCGCGCGGGTGGCAGAATGCGGCTTTGATATTTTTGTGCGTGATGATGGGCTATGGGGTATGGGCCCCGATGGCGCTTATGATGAGCAGGCTTCTGCCTATAACCAATATTTGCGCGATAAGGGCTATGAGGGCGATAATCCATGGCATGATTTTGCGAATGCAGGTTTGGATCAGGATGGGGATATCGCCTCTGGCTGGCTCTATGGGAACAGCCATTTGCCAGCTAATATAGCAGAAGAGGATTCAGAAACGCCGTGGCTTACGCGTGAGGCTATCAAGTTTCTCAAAGAAAAGGCAGATAGTGACAAGCCGTGGTTGTGTCATGTCAGCTACATCAAGCCGCATTGGCCATATATTGTGCCTGCGCCTTATCATGATATGTATGGGCCAAACAGCTTTCTTGCGCCTATCCGTGATAGAGCAGAGCTGGATGTCCCGCACCCTATCTATGCCGCCTTTACCCAGAACGCTATTGGCAAGGCGTTTAGCGATACAGAAGTGCGCGAAAAAGTGCTAGGCGCCTATATGGGGCTAATTAAACAAATAGATGATCAGATGGGGGTCTTGTTTGACTATCTGAAATCTTCTGGCCAGATGGAAAATACAATGATTGTCGCTACCTCTGACCATGGGGATTATTTGGGCGATCATTGGCTAGGGGAAAAGGATTTATTTCATAACCCTTCTGTGAAAGTTCCGCTGATTATCTATGACCCAAGCGCAGAGGCAGATACTGGCCGTGGCAGCGTATGTGATGCATTGGTAGAAGCAATAGACCTTGCGCCGACTTTTACTGATTTTATGGCAGGCAGGGTTGCTGATGAATGGCTAGAAGGTCGGTCGCTGATACCGCTCTTGTCTGGAAAGCCGCCGCATGATTGGCGCGATTATGTAATAAGCGAATATGATTATTCCATGTCCCCAATGGCTGCTAAGCTGGGGGTAGCACCTAAGGATGCAAGGCTATTTATGGTTGCAGATTATAGCTGGAAGCTTGTCCATTGCGAAGGCGGTTTGCCGCCAATGCTGTTTGACCTAAAAGAAGATCCCAGTGAGCTTAATGATTTGGGGTGCCATCCTGATTATCATGAGGCAAGACAGCATTGTTATGCGATGTTGCATGACTGGGCACTTCGGTGCCGTCAGCGGACCACCTTAAGCACGCGTGAGATACTTTCAAATCGCGGTAAGTCGCGGCGTAAGGGGATTATATTGGGGCTTGCACAAGCCAGCGATGCAGAGGCAGAAATTCTTGAAAAATATACAGGGAAACCCCCGGCTAGGCCTATTTAAACCTTGCCTCTACCACGCCAGTAATCCAAGCGTTATTGCGGGGAAGGCAAGAATAAGGGCTACCCGCGTTATGTCGGATGCCACAAAGAACAACACCGCCTTATAGGTTTCCTGCATGGGTGTCTTTTTGTCCATTTGGTTCAGGATAAATAAATTCATGCCCACTGGCGGGGTAATCAAGCCAACTTCTACGACAATCAAAACCAGAATACCAAACCATATAGCCAGCTGTTCTGTATTTAGCCTTGCCAATGCGCCTTTGCTAACCCCTCTTAGCTCTAAGGCTCTAATTTGCTCACGCGTTAATTCTGCCCCTGATGCCAGACTAGCTTGGATGCTCTCCAACATTTCTGGTGCAAGCTGGATACCTGCGGCTAGCGCTTCTGCGGCGCGGTGGGCGTGGAGCTCAGCCAGCGTTACAAAGGTAAAGTCAAGCGTCATCACAATGGGCCAGAATATTGGAACCGTCAGCAAAATCATCGACAAGCTATCCATGAAACAGCCTAGAATGAGGTAAAAACAAATTATGAATAACAGAACAACGAACGGGCTGAACCCTTGCGAGCCTACCCAGATGCCTATCTCTTGTGGGACTTGGGTCAGGGCTAGAAATCCATTATAAATTCCGGCGCCAAGAAGGATAAAAAATATCATTGCCGTGGACTGGCCGGTTGCATAAAAACTGCTGGCAAAGGTTTTTCTGGTTAACCCTTCTGAAAAATAGGCAACTAATCCAGTGCCAAACGCGCCGATAGAAGCTGCTTCTGTTGGGGTAAACCAGCCGATATAGATGCCGCCTACCACCACTAAAAATAGACTGAGGACAGGCCATACTTTCCCCATGGCACGCAAACGGTCAGCATAGGTACGGCGTGGACGCAGGCCCGCAGATTGCGGATATAACCGAACATAAAGCGCGATAACAAGCATATAGCCTAAAGCTGCCATTATGCCGGGAATGAGGGCAGCCAAAAACAGCTTGGCGATATTTTGCTCTGTTAAGATAGCATAGATAACCAAGACCACTGATGGCGGGATGAGGATACCTAAGGTGCCCCCTGCGGCAAGTGTTGCGGTGGAAAAGCCGCCAGCATAGCCAAGCCGCTTCATCTCTGGCATGGCCACTTTGCTCATAGTGGCGGCGGTAGCAAGTGAAGATCCGCAAATGGCGCCAAACCCTGCACAGGCCCCAATAGAGGCCATAGCTACCCCGCCTTTACGATGCCCTAGCCAGCTTTCTGCCGCATTGAATAGCGCCTTGCTCATGCCGCCAAGAGTTGCAAAATGCCCCATCAGCAAAAACATGGGTATGATAGATAAAGAATAGTTAGAAAAAGTGCTGAAGCTTTCATGGCGCAAGCGGCCAAAGGCAACACTTGTATCCCCAACAACCACCACCATACCGACAAGGCCAGTGACAAACATGGCCAGCCCAATAGGTACACGCAAAAATATCAGGAACAGCAATACTGGAAAAGAGGCGATGCCAAGGGCTAAATCGCTCATGCTTGCTCCTGTTCTTTTGATAATCTGTTTGGCCGGCCAGAGAGCAGCGCAATACCTTCATAATAGACCCTGCAAATGGCAACAAAACCAGCTACATATGCCATTATTAAAGCCGCAGCATAGCCATACCAAATGGGCAATTCCAGCAGGGCGGTTGTCTCATGGCTACGATATTTATCGCCCAACCCATTGCCTAATTGCCACGCTACCAGAATAAGGGTCAGGGCAAAGATGATTTCGATGATGAACATCAAAACGCTTTGGAAGCTTGTTGGCATTTTATCGGTGAAGATAGCCACGATGGCATGCCCTGCCTGTAATTGGCATAACGGCATAAAGGCAAAAATAACCCCTGCCATTCCAGCTTCTAAAAGCTCGTAATCACCCATGATGGGGCCTATCCCAGCTTCGATCAAAAAACTGGCTAGGTCTGGCGCTATATTTTGAACAAGCTCTGAATGCAAAAAACTATTCAGCACCCGCCCTGCAACCGAAAAGCATGTAAGGCTAATAAGCGTGGCCAGCATAAACCCGCCAATGAGGCTGGTGAGGCGTGAAATCTGTGTAACAAAACCTATCATAGGCGGATTGATCACTCTAAATCCAAGGGCAAGTTTGCCCATTTATAACCAGCAAGGACAGGCATGGATGATGTGAATTACTTGCTCAGTTGTTTAAGGCAGCTATCTTGACGCGCGCGCGCTTCGGCAACAAGCCCAGCCCCATCCAGACCTTTTTCGTTCATATCAGCAATCCATCGCGCATAAATTGGCTCAACAGCTTGTTGCCATTCCGCCACCTTATCCCCCTTCAGGGTAATGATATTATTGCCATTATCAATCGCTAGTTCGCGGGCAGGGCCATCTTGACCAGACTGGGTGCGCCCCGCAAACACAGAAAATTCCAATCCTGAATGTGTGTCAATGACCGCCTTTAAATCATCTGGCAGGCTGTTATAAACATCCCTATTCATGGCCATAATAAAGGTCAAAGTATATAAAGCTGCCCCTTCAAATTCTGTATGGTTTTCAACGAGGTCAGGTACTTTTAGCGAGGTGGTAACCTCCCACGGAATAGTGGTGCCGTTCAATACGCCTTTGGACAGGCTTTCAGGCACGGCTGGAACTGGCATTGCCACAGGGGTTGCCCCAACCTGTTCTAATAATTGATTTACCACGCGCGAGCCGCCGCGTATTTTCATACCCTTTAAATCAGAAATTTCTTCAACCGGGTCTTCCGTGTGAATAACACCCGGCCCATGAACCCACGTGCCAAGGATATGCATATCTGCGAATTCAGTATCCTTCATATGCCGTTCAAACATATTCCAAAAAGCACAGGAAAGGGCGCCAACATCCTTCATCAAAAAGGGCAGCTCGAACACTTCGGTTGATGGAAAACGTCCCGGCGTGTACCCCACCACCGTCCAGATGATATCCGCAACCCCATTTACCACCTGATCGACCAGTTCCGGCGGACGCCCACCAAGTTGCATAGAAGGATAGTGGTCTACCTTAATTCTGCCCCCAGAATCTTTTTCAACCCTATCTGCCCATACATCTAAAACTAGTTTTGGGGCATTTGCTGTTGCGGGAAGAAACTGATGCATCTTTAGCGTGACTTCCTGTGCGGATACCGATGCGGCGCTGCCAAATGCGAGGGCAACGGCCATGGCCGCAGCGCAAGAAATTTGAGAGACAAATCTTCTAGCAGGTGTCATATTTTTCTCCGCATATCGCAGCTTGAGCATCTGAGGGTGTTTCTTCCGGAAGTGCTACCTGAAAAAACCAGATTTAGCAATAAAGTTGTGAACTGCGCTGACAGTCTCACAGCTCTTCGCTATGCTTAAATCTAAGGGCTAGACTGATAATTATATAAGAAACGCTTAAACTAATCATAATGCTTAGCTTTAAAATCATAAAGGGGAATTTACGCTATGGAAATTTCAGGGAAAAAGGCGCTGGTGACCGGGGGGGCACGCGGCCTAGGCGCGGCGGCAGCGCGGCATTTAGCTGAGCAAGGGGCGCAGGTTACCATTCTGGATTTTGATGCAGAGAAAGCTGCACAAATTGCGGGTGAAATTGGCGGATTTAGCCTTCAGTGTGATGTACGGAATGAAGAGCAGGTAAAAGAGAGCTTAGCCGCAGCCACTAAGCATTTTTCGGAAAGTCCGCGCATTATCATAAATTGTGCAGGGATTGCCTCAGGTGCCCGTGTGGTTACCCGCGATGGCGACGTATCTACGGCCCTATTCCGCAAGGTGATAGAGGTTAATCTGCTTGGCTCTTACCATGTGATGAGTTATGGCGCGGCGGCGATGATGGATTTGCCAGCACTGGATAATGGGGAGCGCGGTATCATCCTTAATACAAGCTCTGCTGCATATGAAGATGGACAAATTGGCCAAGCTGCCTATGCCGCTTCCAAAGGCGGGATTGCGTCTATGTGTCTGCCCGTAGCACGCGAGTTTGCCAGATCAGGTATCCGGGTAATGGCGATTGCGCCGGGCTTGTTTCACACGCCGATGATGGAAGGTTTGCCGCAAGAGACCGTGGCGGGAATTACCGCTAATATCCCGTTTCCAAACCGTCTTGGCGCGCCGTCTGAGTTTGGAAAATTGGCTGCTGATATCATTCAGAATGCCTATCTAAATGGCAGTGTCATTCGGCTCGACGGCGCGGTTCGCCTGCCCCCAAAATAGACAAAAGAGGGGGCAAGAGTGCGCTGCCTTGTTAACTGTTTTGGTCTAGATAGCGCATTAAGGCGTCCCACGAACCTGCATCAGCTGTGGCATCATAATCACGCGATCCTGCGACCGTGAAGGAATGACGTGCGCCGCCAAATATTTCTGCTGTATGGGGGATGTTTGCCGCTTGTAGCTCATCCAGAAGGCTTGCTAAATCTTGCATTCCTGAAACCGGATCAGCCGAGCCATGTAAAAGCAACACTGAACCTTTTGTTTGGCTGTAATTCTGACCTTTTGGGGTGCTAAGCCCGCCATGAAAACTAATAAAACCATCTAGCGCCATGCCCGCGCGTGCCGCTTCCAAAACGCCAGCACCGCCAAAGCAATATCCCATGATAAAGGCCTTGCCGTCCATGCCAGCTTTGCTCTGGCCAGCAGCGATAGCCGCCTTGATACGCGCTCTAAAGGTGTCTCGGTCTTTATATAAGGCGCCTGTTTCCCGGCGGTAATCATCGCGGCCTTCCAGCTTGGCATCAACACCAAACAGGTCAATAGCGATAGCCGTGTAGCCTTGCTCAGCTAACATTTCAGCGCGGCCAATCTCATAGGCATCCAAACCGTTCCAGTCATGAATAATATAGATTGTGCCTTTTGCTGGCTGTGCCGGCATTGCAACATGTGCAGTAAATTTTTTCCCTGCAACATTATAATCCAGCTTTGCGCTATGTCCGCCAGCTAGGGCGGTTGCGATGCTAAGAGATAGGGTGAATGCGGCTACACTCAAACGCAAAAATATTTTAATCATCAATGCCCTCATAATGGAAATATTTCGGAATTGCCTACTTACGAAAAAGATATCATTTTTTTTTTCTATACTGATTTTAACTTCTATACTGGTTTTAATTTCTATACTGGCGAAACACCCTTATGGATGTTGCCTGAAGCTATTATTTATTTTTAACGATGGCAGATAAGGACTAATTTGGGACGGTTAACGAAGAATGTAAAACTTTAAATAGATCGCTCACTATTATCATAAAAAAAAGATCACCAGAGCGTGATATTATAGGCTTTTTGAAATTAAGGAATATGTTTTGCGGAAATTTCCCCCTGAGCGAATTGTCTGTCTGACCGAGGAAACCGTAGAGACATTATATCTACTGGGCGAGGAGGCGCGGATTGTTGGCGTGTCTGGCTATGCGGTTCGCCCTCCACAAGTGCGCAAAGAAAAGCCGCGTGTTGCCGCCTTTACTTCAGCCGATATTCCAAAAATCCTCGCGCTGGAGCCAGATATCGTCCTTACATTTTCTGATTTGCAGGCCTCAATCGTTGCAGAGCTTATCACCTTGGGGGTTACGGTGATGGCCTATAATCAACGGGATATTGCTGGCATTTTAGCCATGATCCGGCATCTGGGCGCCTTAGTTGGGGCAGAGGCGCGTGCGGAGGCCTTAGCTAAGGGGTATGAGCGCAGGCTGGCACAAATAGCTGAAAAAGCACATCAGAAAACGCCCCCTACGGTCTATTTTGAAGAATGGGAGGAGCCGATGATAACAGGTATTAAATGGGTTTCTGAGCTGGTAGAAATCGCTGGTGGGCGCGATATCTTTCCCCAGCTAGCGATGCAAAAAGCAGCAAAAGACAGGCTTGTTACCTCAGAGCAGGTTATAAAAGCCGCCCCAAATGTTATTCTGGCCTCTTGGTGCGGGAAAAAAGTTCGGCCTGAAAAAATCGCTAGCCGCCCCGGATGGCAGGATATTCCAGCGGTAAAAAACCAGCAAATTGCGGAGATAAAATCTGCGCTTATATTACAGCCGGGGCCTGCTGCGCTTACCGATGGGCTAGATGCCATAAAGGAGATCTTATCATGAAGGGCAAGCCAGCCGTTATGTCGTGGTCATCTGGCAAGGATAGCGCGTTTGCGTTGCAAGCCGCACGCCAGCAGACCGATATAGAAGTAGTCGGGCTGGTTTCTACCTTTAATGAAACATTTGATAGGGTGGCTATTCACGGCACACAAAGGGAGGTAGCCAAAGCGCAAGCAAAATCACTAGGCTTGCCCTTGATAGAAGTGGATTTGCCCTACCCTTGCAGCAATGAAGCCTATGAAGCCCGTATCGGGGCTTGTGTTAATAAGCTGAAAAGCCAGAATATTTATGACTGGATATTTGGCGATTTGTTCTTAGAAGATGTACGCGCCTATCGTGAAAAACAGATGGAAGGTACAGGCCTTACCCCGCATTTTCCTTTATGGGGAAAAGATACACAAAAGCTTGCCCAAGAGATGCTATCGGCAAAGCTTATTTCCCATATTGTTACCTTGAACCCAGATAAGGTACCAAAAGATTTATGTGGCAGCCAATATACGCAAGGCTTTTTGGATGCGCTGCCAGAGGCAGTTGACCCATGCGGAGAGAATGGGGAATTTCATACCGTTGTATCTTATGCACCGGGTTTTGCTGAACCATTGCAGTTGCAAATTGGGGAAACAGTAGAGCGGGAAGGCTTTATCTATACTGATTTCAGCTTGCAGGGCTAGCATAGGCGTTTCTCAAAAAAAAGGCCTCAATTCCAGCGGCGGGTCAGAATTTAGGGTGTCGTGGGCGGGGCTATGACGGGTTTTGCTTTGCGCCTGAGTTTCACTTCACGAAAGGTGATGAAACTGGTTGCGCTGATGATGAGCGCGCCGCCAATATATAAATTAAAGTCGGGCACATCCGCAAAGATAAAAATGCCAATAGCGGTTGACCAAATAATACGCAAATAATCAAGCGGCAGGATAAAAGAAACCGCGCCGCGTTGCAGGGCCGCATACATCAGCAAATGACCAGCGGTTCCAAATCCGGCAATACAAAATAGATATAATAATTGCTGTAAATCTGGCCATTGCCATACATATAGACATAAAATGAAGCCGATAGGGGCACTGCCCACCGCTTGCCAAAAGGTTATCGATAGAACGCTATCGCTTTGGGTAAGTTTTTTGGCGATGAGTACACATACAGACCATGCAAAAGCAGCATATAAGAGCATCATATGGCCTAGCGAGATCGCAATATCTGGCCGCATCACCACAATCGTGCCAGCAAATCCGAATAAAATAGCCGTCCAGCGTCTGATGCCTACCGCCTCTTTTAGAAAAATTATCGATAGGAGCGTGGCAAATATAGGCACGGTGAAAAGCAGGGTTGTGGCTTCGGCTAGCGGCACAAGGCTCAGGCCATAAAACACACAGACCATCCCTGAGCCACCAAACAGCCCGCGGGTAATCTGCAGACCGTATGATGAGGTCTCAAGCGAGCTTTTGCCTTTATATAAGATCGCAGGAAGCAGAATAAACAGCACTAAAAAAGCGCGGAAAAAAACAATCACAAAAGGATGTAGCTCGTCGCTAAGAAGCTTCACGCCAGTTTGCATAAAGGTTATTAATATTCCGGCGGTGACCATAAAGATGATAGCCACTATCACTTTTGGTGTTTTTTGTGATAACAGGCGTTTTGCATTATCCATAAGCTTGATTAAAGCGCGTTTCCTTGGCTGGCGGCAATTAAAAAACATTTCCCATGATTTTCGTCCTGTCAATAATGCCCCTCTAATAATGTGTGGTCCATAATAGATGAAGCGTAGATGGCGTTCTATGCTTGACAAGCAGATTTGGTATTCTTTTAGTTAAAGATGAATTGAAAATAAAAATTCAATCTTTATCTGTGGGGGGCAGCAGGCATGAATACGCATTACCGTGTTGTAGTTATTGGCGGCGGGGTTGTCGGCGCATCTGTCATTTATCATCTGGCAAAATTGGGCTGGAGTGATGTGGTTATGCTCGAACGCTCGGTATTGACAGCCGGATCATCTTGGCATGCGGCTGGCGGTATTCATGCGCTAAACGCTGACCCAAATATCGCCGGCTTGCAGGCTTATACCATCGATTTGCTACAGGAGATTGAGGCAGAGAGCGGCCAGAATATTGGCTTGCATATGACCGGCGGGCTAACTATGGCGGGGACGCCTGATAGGTGGGAATGGCTGCAATCTGCTTACCGCGTTTTCCAGTCTATCGGCATTGATGACTGCCATCTTGTCAGCCCTGAAGAAGCGGCCAAGCTAAACCCCATCATGTCTACTGATGGGCTGCTTGGCGGTATGTGGGCAGACCGTGAAGGCTATTTAGATACCACTGGAACGGTGCATGCCTATGCGCAAGCCGCACGCAAACGCGGGGCTGAATATTATGAACATACCAAGGTTGAAGCGCTTGAGCAGACACAAGATGGCTGGCGGGTAATCACCGATAAAGGTGTTATTAGCTGCGAGCATGTTGTGAATGCAGCGGGACTTTGGGCAAAACAGGTTGGCCGTATGGCTGGCATTGAGTTGCCTGTATCGCCTTTAAAACATCACTATCTTATCTCTGATTCTATTCCCGCCTTAGAAGAAATTGATTTTGAAGTGCCAATGACGGTTGATTTGGAGGGATTTACCTATCTACGCCAAGACCAGAAAGGCGTGCTGCTTGGCATCTATGAGCTAGAT
This sequence comes from Alphaproteobacteria bacterium, assembly GCA_016780775.1. Classification (GTDB taxonomy): domain Bacteria; phylum Pseudomonadota; class Alphaproteobacteria; order Puniceispirillales; family Puniceispirillaceae; genus JADHLI01. The sequence continues at coordinate 26,762 of JADHLI010000019.1, forward strand.
TATGAACATTGGGCGATGGATGGTGCGCCGTGGGATTATGGGATGGAGCTGTTTCAGGAGCAGACCGACCGCATTGAACATGAGCTAACTATGGGCTTTGAGCGCTATCCAGTTCTTCAGGATGTTGGCGTTAAAACATGGGTTAATGGCGCTTTTACCTTTTCACCAGATGGTAATCCGTTGGTAGGGCCGGTGCCAGACAAGCCCGGCTATTGGTGTGCATGTGCGGTGATGGCAGGCTTTCTGCAAGGGGGCGGTGTTGGCAAATCACTGGCAGAATGGATGATAGATGGTGAGGCTGAGGCAGATGTCTATGGAATGGATGTCGCCCGTTATGGCGATTTTGCTGAAAATAAGGAATATATCCGCCAGACAACCGGCCAGTTTTATTCGCGCCGATTTGTGATGACCTATCCAAATGAGCAGCTACCTTCTGGCAGACCTTTGAAAATGGCCCCCGCACATGATGCGATGCGCATGGCTGGATGCCAATGGGGGCAAAGCTGGGATTTAGAAGTGCCGCTCTATTTCGCGCCGGAAGGGTTCAGCGAAATCCCCTCTCTGAAACGTTCTAATGCCTTTGATATTGTTGGTGCAGAATGTCGTTCGGTGCGGGCTGGGGTAGGCTTGCTGGATATTACTGGGTTCTCTCGTTTTGAAGTTACTGGCCCGAATGCAGAGGCATGGCTAAATTCTATTATGGCTTCAAAATTGCCAAAGCCCGGACGTGCCGCACTTGCCCCGATGCTAAGCCCAGAAGGCCGAATGAAGGGCGATTTGAGCCTCTTCAATTGGGGGGATGGCAGCTGGTGGATTATGGGTTCTTATTATTTGCGTGCATGGCATATGCGCTGGTTCAATGATTATCTAACCGATGGCGTTGTGGTGAGAGACCTAGGCGAGGAATGGGCAGGGTTTTCCCTATCTGGGCCAAAATCAAAAGAGGTTATTGCGCGTTTGAACAGGGATGTAGCAGATACGCTTCCTTTCATGGGATGCGGAAATTTTGACATTGGTTTGTTGCGCACAAAAATTGGCAGATTATCTGTCACTGGCGAAATGGGCTATGAGATCCATTGCCGGATGGGGGATCATATTGCCTTGCGCCGCCTATTGCTGGAAGCAGGCGCAAAGTGCAATATTTGTGAGTTTGGCTTTAATGCGCTTTTATCCCTGCGCTTGGAGAAGAGCTTCGGCATCTGGTCAGCTGAATTTACCCAAGGCTATACCCCCGGTGCAACGGGCATGGATAAATGGATAGCTTGGGATAAGGCTGATTTTGTTGGCCGTGCGGCTGCGATAGCTGAACGTGACGGCAATGGTGCGCCGCAAAGGTTGGTAACCCTGGAAGTGGCGGCAGGCGATGCGGATGCCTCTGGCTTTGAGCCGGTCTGGTCAAAGGATAAGCTGGTTGGGTTTGTAACCTCTGGCGGCTATGGCCATACGCTAGGCACCTCCCTTGCGATGGCGATGGTAAATAGTGATTTAACAGGTGTGGGCACAGAGTTAGATTTGCATGTTGTGGGCGTTAAACGTTCAGCAAAGGTGATTGCACCCTCGCCCTATGACCCCAAAGGGCTGGTGATGCGTGCTTAAAAAGATTAGGCGTTAAGGGCAAAGGTAAAAGGAAGCTGCAATGGAAAAGGCTGTAGATGTCATAATAATAGGGACAGGCGTCATTGGCGCTGCCACCGCTTTTGAGCTTTCCAAAAAAGGCTATAAGACCTTGTCTGTAGATCGTAATCGCCAGATAGGGCATGGCTCTACCGCAGGCTCCTGTGCCATTATTCGCATGCATTACTCTACCTATGATGGGACCGCCTTTGCGTGGGAGGGGTATCATTATTGGCGCGATTGGGCAGATTATCTAGGGCTAGATAAAAGCCATGATTTAGCCAAGTTTAAACAATGTGGGTGTTTGGTTATGAAAACACCTGAAAACGATTTTATGCAAAAGCATATTGAGAATAGCCATGCATTAGATATTCCTATCGAAGAATGGGATGCAAAGCAGATTTCGGCCCGCTTGCCACTTTATAATCTGGACAGCTTCTCGCCGCCTAAACGCATGCATGAAGAAGGCTTTGCTGAGCCAAATGGTGGCCATATTGATGGCGGGGTTTTCTGGCCGCTTGCTGGCTATGTTACAGACCCCGCCCTTTCTGCACAAAATCTTGCAGCAGCGGCAAAGAAGCATGGTGCGCAATTTAAATTAGGCGTTGAGGTTGCAGGGATATTGCAACAGGCCGGCAAGGTTACAGGGGTTAAGCTTAAGGATGGAAGCGCGGTTCATGCCCCGATTGTTGTGAATGTAGCAGGCCCCGGATCAGCCCATATAAACCATCTGGCTGGCGTGATTGACGAAATGACAATTACTACCCGTCCATTGCGTCAAGAAGTGGTGCATGTGCCGGCCCCAAAGGGATTTGATTTTGAAACAGATGGCGTGATTGTCTCTGATAGCGATATTGCCCTTTATTGTCGACCCGAGCATGGCAACCATATTCTTATTGGCAGTGAAGACCCTGCATGTGACCCTCATCAATGGACTGGAAATGATACAGATTATGATGGGGATTTCTCCGAACAATGGACAACCCAAGCGATGCGCTATGCTCAGCGTGTACCAAGCCTTGGTATTCCTTCAAAAATGCGAGGGGTTGTCGACCTTTATGATGCGTCAACAGACTGGATACCTATTTATGATAAGACCAGTATTAGCGGCTATTACATGGCCTGTGGTACCAGCGGCAACCAATATAAAAATGCGCCTATTGCTGGCAAAATGATGGCCGAATTAATTGATTATTGTGAAGGCGGAAGGGATCATGATGTAACCCCTCTAGCCTTTAGGTTGCCCTATATTAACCGTGAAATAGATGTTGGCTTCTATTCTCGGCAGCGCAAAGTGAATACAGAATCCAGTTTTTCCGTATTGGGCTGATTAGGGGCTAATTATGAACTGGTTTTGGACTAGCTAGCGATAGCTTTAGCCTGTTTGCGTAGCTCTGTTTTCAGGATTTTTCCAGTCGTGGTTTTCGGTAATTCGGTGAAGATAATTTTCTTAGGCCGCATAAATCCAGCAAGACGTGCGCGGCAATGCTCGATTAAACTCTCCTCTGTGACGCTTGCCCCCTCAGCTAGTTCGATAAAGGCACAAGGCACTTCGCCCCATTTATCATCTGGCATTGCAACCACTGCTGCCAAGGCCACGCTCTGATGTGTATAAAGCGCTTTTTCCACTTCAATAGAGCTGATATTCTCGCCACCTGAAATAATGATATCTTTGGCTCTGTCCCGGATTTCGATATAGCCATCTGGATGCATCACAGCGATATCACCAGACCAAAACCAGCCATCCCGAAAGGCCTCGTTGCTAGCCTCTTCTTGCTTAAAATACCCCTTCATTACAATATTGCCGCGAAAAACAATTTCACCTTGCGTCTCGCCATCTAGGGGTACGGGCTGGCAAGTGTTAGGGTTCAGAACAAGCACATCTTCTTGCATCTCATAGGCAACCCCTTGCCGCGCCTTTAGACGCGCTTGCTCTTCGGCTGGCAAGGCGTTCCATTCGGGTTGCCATGCACAAACCACGGCTGGCCCATAAACTTCTGTCAGGCCATAGACATGGGTGATGGTAATATCTAAGGCTTCAATTTTAGCAATAACCGAAGCTGGCGGCGGTGCCGCAGCTGTCATCATTTGAATGGCTTGCGAAAAGTCGCGCCGTTCGGCTTTTGGGGCGCTGGCAATCATCGACATAATAATGGGCGCACCGCAAAGATGGGTAACGCTGTGATTTGCAAAAGCGGTAAAAATGGCATCAGCACGCGGGCTACGCAAAAACACATTTGTGCCGCCTAGCAACGTAACTGTCCATGGAAAACACCAGCCATTACAATGGAATAATGGTAATGTCCATAAATAAACAGGGTGATGCGGCATTGTCCAAGTAACCACATTATTAACCGCATTTGTGTAAGCGCCGCGATGGGAATAGACAACCCCTTTTGGCTTGCCTGTCGTGCCAGAAGTATAGTTTAGTGCGAGGGCATCCCATTCATCATCTGGCAAGCTATAGGCAAATTCTGCATCCCCCTCTGCCAGTAAATCATCATAGCTTATTTCTGTTTTGGCATCTGCATCTGGCCCCTCTTTATCGCAGATATCAATAATAGGAATATCTAGGCCAGATAGGGCAACCGCCTGTTCGGCAATTTTGCGAAACTCTGTATCTACCAGAAAGATTTTAGCCTCACCATGGCTAAGGATATAGCCAAGTGTTTCTGCATCTAGACGTGTATTATTGGCATTTAGCACTGCCCCTAGCATGGGTACGGCAAAGGCACATTCAAAGGCTTCTGGAATATTTGGCGCAAGCAATGCCACTACATCCCCTTTGCGAATACCGCGCCTTTGCAGGGCCGAGGCAAGCTGACGGCAACGCCGGCCAACCTCTGACCAGTTGCGCCGAATATTCCCATGTATTTGTGCTAGCCTGTTGCCATATACACGCTCGGTTCTCTTGAGCATAGATAAAGGGGAAAGGGGGGTGAAATTAGCCTGCCGCTTTTCTAGCTCTGCGCCCTCAAAAACAGATGTTGCTTGCATGTGACTTGCCTTAATAATCTGTGTGCCGATACATTGCTCTTATGACTATATCGGCTTACCATCATTTTGGACAGTTAAACTCTAATAGAATAGATCAGGCATGGACGGGCATATGGATAATAATCTTGTAGATAAGTTTCTGGTAGATAAAAGCAGATTTGATGGCACAGTGATGGTAACTGGGGCAGGGGGATGTATTGGGGCGTGGGTTGTCGCTATCTTGCAGCGTTCTGGCATTTCTGTTCTAGCGCTTGATCTATCCGAAGACCGGAGGCGTGTTGCCCTGCTTTTAGGAGAGGATGAGGCAGCTAGAGTGAACTGGCAGGCTAGTGATATCACTGATTTTACGACCCTGCGCCATCTTGCAGAAACCCATAATGCCAGCGCGATTATACATCTGGCCGGGTTGCAAGTTCCCTTTTGTGCAGCCAATCCAGCGCTGGGGGCACGGGTTAATGTTGAGGGGACAATCAATATCCTGCAAGTGGCGCGTGAGTTAGGTATCAAACGAAACGCTTATGCTTCGTCTATTGCGTCGCTGGCATTGCCGCCCGGCGGGCCTTACAAAGAAACACTTTATGGCGCCTACAAGCTGGCCAATGAGCATAGCGCTTTTGTCTATTGGTCAGATTGGCAGGTGCCCTCTATCGGGCTTCGGCCAAATGTTGTTTATGGCGTTGCCCGCGATCAGGGGATGAGCTCTAAAAACACCACGGCTATCCATGCGGCGGTTGCAGGAAGCCGCTTTGAAATCCCCTATACAGGGGATTATAGCTGGCTCTATGCAGGGGAAGCGGCGGCGGCCTTTATTGCTGCGGCCAGTTTTGAGGCAGAAGGCGCCCCTGTCTTTGATCTGAATGGCAGATGCGAGACATTAGAAGATGGGCTCGCTATTGTAAAAGAACTCGCACCTGATGCAGAGGTGTCTTGCTCTGGGCCTGAATTTCCGTTTCCAGCTGATTTGGATGAAAGCGCGCTTCGCGCCTTTGTGCCGGAATATCACTCTATTTCCGTGACCGAGGGGGTGCGGGACACCTTCAACGGGTTTGCCGCCCTGAAAGCAGAAGGCAGACTGCCATCCTTGCCAGAATAGCTCCGAAATTTTGGGGCTATATTGGCGCATTTAGGCATGGGGAAAAGATTCTTCAAAATCTTTTTCCCCTTCCTGATAATTGGCATGGAATTTGGATCGGAAAGCCTATCTATTAACCTGCCGAGGCTCGATGCATCATGAACGCCAAAGAACAAAAAGAAATTCTAGAAATCTGGCAGGTGTTGGGTCTTTCCTTGATGTATATCACGGGCGACAAGCAAGAATTCTTTAAAACCGTTAAAGAAGAGCTTGGCTATCAATGGGATGGCGAAGGCTGGCGCAAAGTTATGCAACTGCATTAGCCGTGCTGGCTAGCGAATGCGGCCTGCTCTTTAGGCGCTTTAGGCTTTAGGCTTTAGGGTGTATAATCTACCAAAGGCATACCTGCTTCCCTCCAGCCATAAATCCCGTCTTTTAAATAAGATACTTTCTCAAAGCCAAGCTGCTGTACCAGCGCATTGCCGAGATAGGATGCCGCCTCACCATCTTCATCATAAAGGGTGAAGGGTGTGTTCAGCGATTTAATGAGGTCAGCAAATTTACGCTGAAAATCGGGATGCAACTGGCCTGAGCTGTCAAAGCCAGTGATCATCACAGCCCCTTCGATAACCCCAGAGCTGGCTCTGGCATCGGCACTACGGATATCAATAAAAATCTGGTCTTCTGCAATGGCACGCGCCAGCATATTTGCATCTAACTCGCTTAGTTTTGGCGGCCATCTTATGGCGATCAGATAGATGTCAAAAGTGAGAGTTGCGTTTGGCGGAATGACATTTCCAGCCCCGCGCAGCCCATAGCCCAATTCTGGTGGGACAATCAATTGCCGGCGTTCCCCAACTTCCATTCCCTCAATACCGATATCCCACCCCTCAATGACTTCGCCAGCGCCAAGAATAAAGTTAAATGGCGTGTCTCGTGCGAGTGAATCATCGAATATTTTTCCATCGCTAAGGCGCCCTTGATAATGGACCTTTGCATACATACCCTTTTCAACAGCAATACCATAACCCGGGCTAAGAATTTCAATTTCTAGTTCTGCTGCCAAGCTGGGTGTAGATAGACAAAACAGAACGCCTATACTCCAGATAAGAGAAAGGACGCTTCGGCGGCTGAGGGCAAGCATAGGTTTATCCTTATTTGTAGCGCCCTTATCTTAGCGAAGGGACAGCAGAGAAAAAAAACGATTTTTATATTCTAACCACCGTTAACACCTTTTGTATTCACATAAAGCGCATAGATAGATTGGCTAGCAGCCATAAATAGCCGATTTCGCTGCACCCCGCCAAAACATACATTTGCACAACGTTCTGGCAGGGCAATTCGGCCAATAGCTTTGCCTTGCGGGTTGAACACCATAACCCCATCTAGCGCTTCACTGCCCATGCCCCAGCCGCACCATAAATTACCCTGAATATCGCACCGCATACCGTCTGGAGTGCCACCCTTTCCGGCATCAATATGCACGCGGCGGCTGGCTTTATTTATATCGCTCCCATCATCAGACATATCATAAGCAAGGATAGTGCGGTTTGGTGTAGACCGGCTGGCCACCACATATAAAATGCCCTCATCTGGGGAAAAGCACAGGCCATTAGGCCCGTCTATATCATCTGCCATGACGCGCAACTCGCCACTATCTGGGTCTAGGCGATATACAGCAGGATTATTCTCACTATTTTGCTGAATACCTTCATAATTTCCTAAAATGCCAAAGGGCGGGTCAGTAAACCAGATAGAGCCATCTGATTTTACAACCACGTCATTTGGTGAGTTTAAAGGTCGGTTTTGATAGGTATCAGCAAGTATGGTTATATTGCCGTCATATTCCGTGCGGGTCAGGCGCCTGCCATGTTCGCAACTTACCAGCCTGCCTTGACGGTCACGCGTATTACCATTGGCAAAATTCGAGGGCTTGCGATAGACAGATACAACCCCTGTCTCCTCTTCCCATTTTAAAATCTGCTGATTGGGAATATCGCTCCAGAGCAGATAGCGGCCATCACCAAAATAAACAGGCCCCTCTGCCCAGCGGCAACCTGTATAAAGCCGTTCTACCGCAGCAGAAAAAATTGTTAGGCTATCAAAGCTGGGGTCAAGGCTGATAACACTAGGGTCTGGATAGCGTGGATAGGGGCGCCAACCTGCGGTTTTGGGGGTCTCATCGCTCATCATTCATATCTCTTCATTCTATCGTCTCAGGGCTAGGATGTTATGCTAGGATGTTATGCTAGGATAATATGTTAGCATAGATTAACGCGCGCGTTGGTTAAATCGGCGTCCAACAAGAGCTGAGGCAATATTCGTCTTTTGAACATCTATAGCCCCGCCAGCAATGCCCCACCCCCATGCGTCGCGCATTTTCTGTTCCATTGGATAGGCAGCAGAATAGCCATAGCCGCCCATTAATTGCAAAGCTGCGCCAGTTACTTCCCGTGTAATCTCGTTTGCATAGCATTTCGCAATAGAGCTATCTGCAATACTAGGCAGACCCTTTTGTGCGCTAACCACCGCACGATAGAGAAGCAGACGGGCGCCATCTAGCTTCATTTTCATTTCTGCAAGGCTAAGTTGTACAGCTTGAAAATCAACAAGTGGCTTGCCAAATTGTTCACGCTCTTGAACATATTCTAGGGCGGTATCAAACGCTGATTGTGCACAAGCAAGGCTCATAGTCGTATTCCCGCAACGCTCTAGATCGAAGGCTTCCATTAATTGTTTAAACCCGCCCGCAGGAACAACGATATTAGATAAAGGGATTTCCACGTCATCAAAGAACATATCCGCACTTGGGATGCCGCGGAAGCCCATATGATGCTCTGCTGCACCAAAGCTAAAACCGCTGACATCTTTTTCTATAAGTACCGCACCGATACCCTTTGCACCTGGCGCGTCTGATAGGCGGCAATAAACGACATAGGCATCAGCATGTCCAGCACCTGAACACCAGCGCTTTGTGCCATTAATAATGACTTTATCTCCTTTGATAACGCCGTTTGTTTTCAGATCTGTCAGGGCCGTGCCTGCTTGCGGCTCAGACATGGAAACAGCCACAATCATATCACCGCTACAAACTTGCGGCAGGATGCGTGCGCGCATTTCTTCGGGGGCAAAATGGGCAATTGCCAGAGCAGGGCCAAAGCTGCTTTCAAAGACAGGGAAGGCAACAGCACAGGAAATTTTTGCAAGCTCCTCTAGCACCAAAACGGCATCTAGATGGCTCATCTCGCCGCCCCCATATTTGGCTGGCAAATTAACCCCCATCAGACCCAGTTCAGCATAGCGCTTTAACAGGGACCGTGGCGGCGGGGTATTGGTTTTTTCAATTTTCTTTGCCAGCTCTGGCAATTCTGCATGTGCAAATTTTTGTGTGGTGTCAATCAGCGCCTGTTGTTCGCCAGATAAAGAAAAATCCATGGATACCCCCCTTTATTACCAATTCTCTGTAAAGCCTAGGCGGCATTGCTGCTCTTTAGCAAGTCTTTGCATTTACCAAAAATCTGCTAGGGTTAAAAAAAATCATCGACATAATCTGAAATAAAGCTCCGTTACAGGAATAAAGGAATTTCATATGGCTAGTTCTCCATCAGATCCCACTGCATTAGCAGGTGTTAAAGTTCTTGATTTAAGCCGTATTCTAGCTGGGCCTTCGGCAACCCAAATGCTGGCAGATTTAGGGGCAGATGTGGTCAAAATCGAAAACCCAAATGGCGGTGATGATACACGCGGTTGGGGGCCTCCTTTTATCGAAACAGAAGATGGAACGCGCAGTGAAGCTGCATATTTTGCCTGTTGTAATCGTGGCAAACGTTCTGTCAGTCTTGATTTTACAACAGAAGAGGGCGCGCAGACAGCACGTGAATTAGCTAAGGCTGCGGATATTCTAGTGGAAAATTTCAAGCCGGGCGGTCTGGCAA
>JADHLI010000036.1 GCA_016780775.1 Alphaproteobacteria bacterium
ACCAAACTACGAGCTATCAGTTTGATGATACAGAACACGCACAGAAGCTTTTTGCGCTGCAAGAGCTGGGGAATATATATACCCGAATTATGAACCCAACGACGCAAGTTTTAGAAGAAAGATTGGCGGCGTTAGAAGGCGGCGCGGCTGCTTTGGCTGTTGCGTCAGGTTCCTCAGCTGTCGTTTTAGCTATTCAAAATGTAGCTTCCGCAGGCGATAATATTGTTGCCTCCCCACATCTATATGGCGGGACGTATAATTTATTTACAAACACGCTTAAAAATATGGGTATAGAAGTCAGATTTGCTGACCCTGAAAATCCGGAAAGTTTCCGTGAATTATCGGATAGCAAAACCAGAGCTTATTTTGGCGAAACGCTGCCTAACCCCAAGCTCGTGCCTTTTCCTATCGAAGAGGTTGCGGCCATTGGCCATGCGCTAGGGATACCCTTAATTGTTGATAATACAGCGGCACCGATCACCTGTCGTCCGTTCGACCATGGCGCGGCAATTATCGTGCATTCATTAACAAAATATATTGGCGGACATGGTACCTCTATAGGGGGGGTAATTATTGATTCTGGCAAATTTGATTGGGTGGCAAACCCGTCTCAGCAGCCGTTATTTAATACACCAGACGGTAGTTATCACGGCGCTATTTGGGGAGAATTAATACCCGAAGTGCTGGGCGCACCTATCGCCTATGCTGTAAGGGCGCGGGTTGTGTTGCTAAGAGATTTGGGCGCGGCATTATCCCCAACCAACGCTTTTAACATCATTCAAGGCCTTGAGACACTTGCCCTTCGGTTCCGCGAGCAACAAGAAAATGCGGCCAAGTTAGTGGAATTCCTAGCCAGCCATCCAGCGGTAAAAAATGTCATTTATCCTGGTCTGTTCAAAGAGGGGCAAAAAGCATTAGCGCAAAAATACCTAACGCGCGGATTTGGCGCCCTTATTGGTATTGAACTGGCTGGCGGATTAGAGGCTGGAAAGGCGTTCATAAACCAGCTGAAGCTATTCTATCATGTAGCCAATATTGGCGATTCACGAAGTCTGGCCATCCACCCAGCCTCTACGACACATTCCCAGCTATCTGAAGAGGACCAGCTTAAAGCGGGGGTAACCTCTGGCTATGTCAGGCTATCTATCGGCATTGAGCATATTGACGATATTATTCTAGATATTGAGCAGGCCCTTGATCAAGGCGCCCCTGATGTAAAAATTGTAGCTTAAGGGTGAGGCGCATTCCTTAGGCAAAAAACCTGTTTTGAATATGAATAGGGGTTAAAAAATTTGTTGATCTGCTGGTAGATGTCATGTCAGATATCGCCAGCAGAGTGCAAATAAATGCACCTATAATCTCAAAATACAGGGCAGGAAAATATGCTGAAAATTGGTTTGCTTGGTGCGGGACGCATCGCTGGTGTACATGCGGCTGCCATTTCACAAAATCCGCAGAGTAAATTAGTAGCCATATCTGACTTTTATCCTGAAGTGGCAGATAAATTGGCTAGGCAATTTGATGCTGTAATGCGCACAAATGAAGATATTATTGCCGATCCAGAAATAGATGCGGTGCTGATCGCAACGCCCACGGACACCCATTCCGATCTGATCGAGGCAGCAACAGCGGCTGGCAAAGCGGTTTTATGTGAAAAGCCTGTTGATTTGAGCCTTGAGCGTGCACGCGCTTGTTTGCATAATTCAGCCCCCTCAGGCGTGCCTGTCATGGTCGGATTTAACCGCCGTTTTGACCCCAATTTTGCGGCGCTAAAAGCCTCTTTAGAAGCTGGCGATATAGGCAAAGCAGAATTGCTGTCTATCACTTCATTTGACCCTGCCCCGCCGCCTGTTTCCTATATCAAAACATCTGGCGGGCTATTTCGAGATATGATGATCCATGATTTTGATATGGCAAATTTTATCATGGGTGAAGCGCCTATTTCTGTCATGGCAACGGCAAGCTGTGTGGTTGATCCAGAGATTGGCGCCGCAGGGGATGTGGATACAGCTGTTGTAACACTCAGCTATGCAGATGGCAGGATAGCAGTAATCAAGAATTCTCGCCGTGCGGCTTATGGCTATGATCAACGGGTTGAATTGCTGGGCGCGCAAGGGCTGTTACAAGCACAAAACATGCTGGAAAATACAGTCGTTAAATCAACAGATAAAGGGGTGACAGGGGCAAAGCCAACCTACTTTTTCCTAGAGCGTTATATGGCAGCCTATGCAGCAGAATGGGCAAGTTTTGTCGATGCTGTCACAAATGGCACGGCCCTGCCAGTAACGCTTTCAGATGGGATTGATGCGCTAGCAATGGCAGAGGCAGCAACCCGCTCTGCACAATCAGCTATGCCGGTAACGCTAGCCGAGATATGATACCTGCCCTAGCCTAATAAGCACTGCGCATTTCCCTACTCACACATAGCGAGCCAGAAACCCCAAGCTTTATGTCTTGCAAGTATGGGCACCTAATGTTTTTTGTAGCTTTTTGATTGTTCCCGCAGACTTTTTGTATAGTCTTGAGGGGGACGGGGCGTGTTTCGGGCGCATCTACTATCGCGTGCGGTTGGAACATACGCTAAAACATGGGTGCTTAAAGAGAGGCTAATCATGGAATGTTGCGGACCTGGCTTTTCCAGCCCTCAGGAGGCTATCAAGTCGCCTAATGAGAAGCTGCTTTATACCATTGCTATCTATACTGGGACGGGCATCCAGAAGCCGGACTATCTGGCAACGATAGATGTTGACCCTGATAGCCCTAGCTATAGTCAGGTTATTCACCGGCTGGAGATGCCCGGAATAGGGGACGAGCTTCATCATATGGGCTGGAATGCTTGTTCTTCATGTTTCCAAGATGGCGCCATGTCGCGTAGCTATCTAATATTACCTGGTGTGCGTTCCAATAAATTACATATTGTTGATACCGCCACCGACCCGCGCGCGCCGAGATTACACAAAGTTATTGATGGCGCTGAAATTAAGGCTAAGGCAGATCTGTCTGGGCCCCATACCGTTCACTGTCTAGGTTCTGAGATCATTATTTCCTTTCTTGGTAATGCTAAGGGGGAGGCACCTGGCGGCTATCTTCATTTAAATAAAGATTTTGAGATTGTCGGGCGCTGGGAAAATTCTATGGGCGATATCAAGTTTGGCTATGATTTTTGGTATCAGCCACGCCATAACGTGATGGTTAGCTCTGAATGGGCAGCCCCTAACACCTTTATGCCCGGGTTTGACCTAGAAGAAGTAGGACATCTTAAATATGGAAGAGAGCTGCATTTCTGGGATTTTGAAAAGCGTGAGCCTATCGAGAGCAAATATCTAGGCGAAGATGGGTTGCTGCCGCTGGAGGTAAAGTTTCACCATAATCCAGACAGCACACATGGGTTTTGCGGGGCTGCATTATCTACCAATGTTATTCACTGGTGGAAGGATGAGGGCGGCAAATGGCAGTGGGAAAAAATCATTGATGTTGCAAACGAAATGCACCCTGACTGGCCTATTCCTCTGCCCGGTGTGATGTCCGCTATCCTGATTTCGATGGATGATAAATATCTATATCTGAATAACTGGTTGCATGGGGATATGCGCCAATATGATATTTCAGACCCGCATTCCCCAAAGTTAACGGGGCAGGTTTATATGGGCGGGCTGCTTGGAAAGGCACCGGTGGTAAACGGGGTTGAGGTAGCTGGTGGGCCGCAAATGTTTCAGCTCAGCCTTGATGGGCGCCGGCTCTATGTTACTACCTCACTATTTTCCACATGGGATAACCAATTCTATCCGGAAATTCGGGAAAAGGGCGGGGTAATGGTGCAAATAGATTGCGACCCAATTAATGGCGGCATGAAAATAAACCCAGACTTTATTGTTGATTTTGGCAAAGAGCCAAACGGGCCTAGCCGCTGCCATGAAGCACGCTATCCGGGTGGGGATTGTACAAGCGATATCTGGCTGTGATGACGGATAGGGCGATGTATCAGGTCACGCTGGCCAACCGCGATAAGACACGCTATCAGGTGGATGGTCGGCGCACATTGCTAGCGAGTTTGCGCGATGCGGGTGTTGATTTGCCCTATGGGTGCAAATATGGCGGCTGTATTACCTGCGCCGCTAAATTGATTTCTGGTGAGGTGGATCAGCGCACACAAGTGGCCTTAAATAATCGACAAATTAACAATGGCTATGTCATTTTATGTGTGGCGCGCCCTCAGTCTGATATTACGCTGGAAATTGGTGTTGAAAGTCATGATAAGCTTTATCGAAATCCTTTTCTTGATCCGTTAAAGCCGCATGAGCTGAAAGCAGATATTGCCGCGAAGAAGGAGAGCTAAATGCCACAAGCTAATATCGACCATTTATATGATTATGATCCAAAATATCTGGCCGATATACTGAAGTCGGTTAAAACCATTGCTATGGTCGGGGCAAGTGCGGATAAGACTAAATTCAGCTATGGCGTTTTGCGACAATTAAACGAAATTGGCTATGATATTCTGCCTGTAAATCCAAACCCTAAGGTAACGGAAATCAGGGGGCTGAAGGTTTATAATGCGCTTGAGGAAATCGAAAAGCCGGTCGATATGGTAGATGTCTTTCGCCCAAAAGAAGAGCTATATGGCATTGCTGAAAAGGCGATAGCGATAAAAGCCAAAGTGCTGTGGGGGCAAATTGGTGTTTATGATGATGCGGCAGCAAAGCTGGCTGAGGCAGCAGGTTTGCAAGTGGTTATGAACCGCTGTCCAAAGATCGAGTTATTCCGCCCATTTTGGAAACCGCGGCTAGACTTGAAAATTTGAACGATGCAGCCCAAGCCAGCGTGAGGGCTTGGTAAGCATGGTAGCCCTATTTGGCCGGGGGATAGGATGGCGCTAACCTCGCAATCAGCAAAAATATGTGGGTGTTTAACCGAGTAATTGTTCAACCTCTTCACGCGATGGCATGGCAGGTGCGGTGCCGGGGCGGGTAACCGACAGGGCCGCTGTAGCACATCCAAAACGAACCGCTGCTAGCGGCGATTTTCCTTCCGCAAGGGCGGTAGCTAGCGCCCCATTAAACGCATCGCCCGCGCCAGTAGTTTCAACAACGGGGCCAGCATTAATGGCAGGTACCATTCCGTGCCCATAGAGATATGCGCCCTGCTCCCCCATCGTGATAATGGGGGTTTTGACGCCTTTTTTTGCCATCGCTTCTGCGGCAATTTCTGCGTCTTTTTCGGTACGGACAGGAAGGCCGGTTATCGCTTCTGTCTCTGTCTCATTAGGGGTCAGATAATCACAAAGGGCAAAGATATCTTCGGGCAGTTCCGCAGCAGGGGCGGGGTTTAAGATGGTAATATTGCCATGCTCCCTCGCAAGTTTCAGCCCTGCATAGGCAGCGTCAATTGGCTGTTCTAGCTGCGTGATAAAAACATCTGCTGAGGCAATAAGGGCGTGATTTTCAGTTATGATGCTAGGCGTAATCTCTGCGGCTACACCGGGGGAGACAATAATTGCATTATCACCGCTTTTTGCATCCACAAAAATAAACGCGGCGCCTGTATACGCATTTTTGGTTTGAATAATTACAGGCTTCACATTTGCATCTTGCCATGTTTGCAACGCCATTTGGCCGAAATCATCATCCCCAAGACAGCTGATAATAGAGACATCTGCGCCCAGCTTGCCAGCGGCAACCGCTTGGTTAGACCCTTTCCCGCCTGGCCCCAGCGCAAAACTATCGCCAAAAATGGTTTCCCCCATCTTTGGCATGCGCGATGCCCGAAATGAGGTGTCGGCAACAAAGACCCCTAAAACAACTAGGCTTCCCATCTCAAGGCTCCTTAAATGTGCAACTCTGTTTTGGTTGCGCCATCTCAAACTTTAGATAAAATATCGTCTGATGAAAGCCTAACAGGTAAAGCAGAAGAAATATAGATTTAGGCAAGGCACCGCATCTGATAGCGTTTGCGGGGCAATTAGCTTTGGCGCAGACGCGGTTAATAAAAGGGGGGATAAATGTCTTACGGTAAAATGTTTTCTTTAATGAAAATGGCGGCAGATCAGGAATGGCAGGCCTATACCAAACATGAATTTATATCCCAGCTCTCTAGTGGCAAATTGCCAGAAGAGAAGTTTTTTAATTATCTCATCCAAGATTATCTTTTTCTTATTCAATTTTCTAAGGCGTGGGCACTGGCGGTAGCCAAGGCGGATAATCTAGAGGAAATGAAGCTTTGTGCGGGTACCTTAAATGGCCTTATAAATTTTGAAATAGATAGTCATATAAAATTATGTGCATCTTATGGGATACCGCAAAGCCAGATCGAAAATGCGGATGAGAAGCATAATAATATCGCTTATACAAGATATGTTCTGGAAAGTGGCTATTCTGGTGATTTTCTAGATTTGATCACGCCGCTTATTCCATGTGTACTTGGCTATGCTGAAATTGGCAAAAATATCGCCCATTGCAAGCCAGAAAACCAGATGTATCAGGCATGGATAGATACCTATTCTGGTACTGAATACCAATCCCTGTCTAGAGATGTCGGCGCGTTGTTTGATAATTCTGTTGATTTGCGCTTAGGCATGCATTTTGAGGATAGCTACAAATGGGCAAGTCTGAAAAAGAAATTTAGTAAAGCAACGGCGCTGGAAATTGATTTCTGGGAGATGGCGCTGCGCTAGACCGCTTCGGCCATAAAAGCGCTACTAGTAAAATCTGTTACAGCGAAATTTGACATGCGCATAAAAGAGGCAGCCCGATAACACGGCTTGCAGGCATCCGCGCATTGGGTCATACTTTTGGCTCTGTTATGTAAATAGGCTTGTTATGTCTCTTCGCCGAATGATCAAAACGCAAGGCGTGCATCGTTTTCTTAAAATGGGAATAGCGCTTGCAAAGTCACGTAAAGTGCCTGTTGCTGAGCCTCCCGCTAATGAGGAAAAACGCGCTGAAAAGGTGGCATGGACAGGGTTAATAGGCGTTGATAAATCTGATCAATTCGAGGTGTATAACGACGTTGTGCGCTTAATTCTGGGGTGTGATGAGAGTGCAACAAACATGCTGACCGAGGACAGCATGTATGCGATCAGTGGCTCAAACCACATCTTTGACCCAGAGGTGGGTCTTCCCCGGCAAATGTCTATATGTCAGCATGCGATTTTGACGCCAACGCCAACCATCATTAATGATTTTAGCAAAGACACGCGTTTTGCCGGCACTTTTTTCACAAAGGCCCCTATGAATATGCAGTTCTATGGCGGCTTTCCAATTATCACTTCAGAAGGGTTTGCTATCGGCACTTTATGCGCTTATCACTCTCAGCCCCTCTATCCAGATGCGGAGCAGATCAGGTTGATGTGCAATCTTGCCACGACCCTTGGCGGACATATTGTGCGCATGGCAGAACAGGCTAATTTTACCGCATCGCGGCTTAGTATTATCTTGGGCAAGTTTCGCGCAGCCGCCCCTGAGGGCACCCTAGAAGAATTTGCTGGATTTCTGGATTTTTGTGCGCGGGGCACCGCCGATAAAGAGGCGTTAGATAGGCTGAAAGCAGATGCAATTATCGAAGCAGCAGGGACAGGGCATCAGCTAACACAAAGCGGAAGAGACTTAAAAGAGGCGATTGGCTTGGCACCAGAAACCTTTAAGGGTCTCTCCGTTGGCAGCCCAGCCGAGGGACATTCTCTGGATGATCTGCTTGGGAAATTAGGGTAGGATTTCATGTTTGCAACGTTGCTACAACTAAAATTTCCGAGTGTTGCTGAAGCTAAATTGGCCTCGCAAAACCTGTCGGACACTTTGGGTGCCCGCATTTCAAAATTTGACTTTCATGGCCTGCATGTCACGGTTGGTAAAGAGGGTGAAATTGCCGTCAATATCCGATTTGAAAATCCAGAAAGGATGTTGGCTTTTGAAAAAGAAATACCCACATTGCTAGAAGATATAAAGGCTGCCTTCGCGTTTA
>JADHLI010000037.1 GCA_016780775.1 Alphaproteobacteria bacterium
AAGCACGTGAGTTATACCTACGACTGAAAGCTGTTGGCAAAGACAAGGTGTTTATCAGAACAGCCACTCGTAATACTGACTATGTCATCAATCTTTTAGGTGATAGACCAATAGGCTCTTACTCCTCCTCAGAAGCTGCGCAGTTCCGTGATTGGTGTTTAAAACAGAGAATGACTGTAAGGACAGTAAGGCGTGTCTTTGCGTCTATTAGAGCCATTGTGAACATAGCTATTACAGAGCATGGCTATGACTGCTCCAATGCTTTCTCTAAGACATTCTTCCCTGAAGAGGAGAATGTATCCAAGAGGAAACCTATCCCCATAGAAAACATCAGAACCATCCAATCAAAGTGCATGGAGATGGATGACGATATAAGATGGCTAATAGCCCTTATTTCAGACACAGGCATAAGGCTTGGAGAAGCTGTAGGGCTACTCAAAGAGGATATTATTCTTGAACATGATGTGCCTCATGTAAGGCTTACTCCGCATCCGTGGAGACGTTTAAAGACCAAAGGCAGTCAGCGAGATGTTCCTCTTGTAGGTGTGTCTCTGTGGGCGTGTCAGAGGCTTCTTGAGGCCAATGATGATAATATCTTTGCCTTTCCCAGATACTGTAATGAGAAGACTGCTAATGCTAACTCAGCTAGTGGTGCATTGAATAAATGGCTTCAGGAATATGTGCCAGACGGGTGTGTTGTTCATTCCTTCAGGCACTCAATGCGTGACAGGCTTAGAGCAGTGCAATGTCCATCTGACATGATTGACCAGATAGGTGGCTGGACAACTGCTGGTGTCGGTCAGGGTTATGGTGAGGGATATGATATTAAGCACCTAAGTACAAAAATGGAGCAAATTACTGGGCGACTTTAAGTTCGGTAAATCCACAATCAAAGTTGTTAGCATCATTGTTTTTCAAAAAGCTTGTAGTTTCGCTGAACATGTTTGCTGCAAAGCCGGAGATTTCTGATTGGCCGGGTTTTATGTTAGCACTAGAGTCTTTTAGATTTAGGCTCAAGGCTTCATCTCCAAATGCGTCTTTGCAAACGAAGCTACCCTTCCAAGCTATAATTTCTCTATCTGTGAGATTGGTTACATCAAAAGTGACGGTTCCATCTTGGTCATGCCTATCACTGCCAAACTTTACGTTTGATACCTTAACCGTTTCTATTCCAGAAGAAACGGTAATATCGTGTGCAAGCGCATGTTGGGTATAGGTGAAGGGAAAAATTATTAGAACTAGTAAGAAATTGTTCATAATGCTTTTTCTCATCTTGTTTCACACCAATCGCTAAGCAGACACATGAAGTGAAGCAATTCAATTAGCGTTTTTTATGCATCGGCCTGACGGAGCAAAATATAGGAAAGCACCACGCCTCTGCTTATAGGGATGCAGGATTTTTAAAAAAAATATCCCTTTTTCTTTCTTTGCTGAGAGTTTTTTTATGTGCAGGCTTGATGGCCTGAAATTTATGTTCGACAGGTATTTTTATGGCATTTCTAATTACGAGCTGGCTCAACCGGCTTTTGGTGGGCGCTTCTTACGCAGATAGTGCACGTCCTTCTCTGACCCCGCGTTTAATCTTTACCGATACGCTGGCGGGTTTAACGGTGTCCCTTGCGCTAGTTCCTGAGGCAATTGCCTTTGCCTTTGTTGCTGGGGTAGCCCCGCTAGTCGGGCTGTATGCAGCCTTTATTGTGGGGCTGGTCACCGCTGTTTTAGGCGGACGGCCGGGCATGATTTCAGGGGCTACAGGGGCTCTAGCGGTGGTGATGGTCTCGCTAGTTATGCAACATGGGGCTGAATATTTGTTTGCAACAGTCGTATTGATGGGCATCTTGCAACTGGTTGCCGGGGCGTTGCGCTGGGGTAAGTTTATTCGCATGATCCCGCTCCCAGTTATGCTGGGATTTGTAAATGGTCTTGCAATTGTCATCGGACTAGCCCAGCTAGAGCAATTTAAAATTATCACACCAGATGGCACAAAAACATGGATGGAAGGCAGCCTGCTTTATACCACGCTTGGCCTAATAGTCCTGACTATGGCCTTGATCTGGGTAACGCCAAAGCTGACAAAATTTATCCCTGCACCTTTGCTAGCCATCGGGGTTGTGACTTTTGCAGTGATTGGCTTTGATATTGATGTGCCACGCATTGGCGACCTAGCCAGCATGGCTGGTGGCCTGCCTAGTTTTGCTATTCCTATGGTGCCTTTAACGCTGGAAACTTTGAGTATTATCGCACCTTATGCCCTGATATTGGCAGCTATTGGCCTTATTGAAAGCCTGCTGACCCTAAATCTAGTGGGAGACATGACTGAACAACGCGGCGGCGCATCGCAAGAATGTCTAGCGCAAGGTACTGCTAATCTTATCACTGGCTTTTTCGGTGGGATGGGCGGCTGTGCTATGATTGGCCAGTCCATGATCAACGTTAAATCTGGCGCGCGCACCCGCCTATCCGGTATTATGGCAGCCTTGTTTTTGCTGTCCTTTATTCTGTTCACTTCTGCTGCTATTGAACAGATCCCCATTGCCGCACTTATTGGTGTGATGTTTATGGTGGTCATTGGCACCTTTGCATGGAATTCTATCCGCACCCTTTTTAAAGTCCCGCTATCAGATGCGCTGGTTGTAGTGGTCGTCACCTTTGTGACGGTTATCGAAGATTTGGCGATTGCCGTGATGGTTGGGGTGATTATGTCAGCGCTTGTTTATGCATGGAACGCGGCTAAACGTATTGATGCGGTGCGCCGCCCTTCCATCCGTGAGGAAGGTGCGCTGGTTTATGAAATACAAGGGCCTTTATTTTTTAGCTCCACGGCCGGATTTATAGAGCTGTTTGATTTCGCAAAAGACCCAGAAACTGTCATTATCGACTTTGCCGCCTCCCGCGTAGTGGACCAGTCTGCCTTGCAAGCCATTGATGATGTGGCCGCTAAATATAACAGCATTGGCAAACGTGTGATGCTGCGCCATCTAAGCCATGATTGTCACCGTCTATTAGCAAAATCAGGCCAGCTCATCGTCGATAGTGACGATGATCCAGACTATCAAGTAGCCGCAGATTATGGTGTGAAACTAGGCGTCTTTGGCAATGGCCACTAAATAACGAGCGCCTAAGATAGGCTTTCTAGCTCATCTATCATACCGGCCACCATATCCAATCCCAGATGCCAGAACTCTGGCTGGGTAGCGTCCAGGTCAAAAGGGCGCAATGCGCTATCATAGCGTACTGTCCCGCCAGCCGCTAATAGCCCGCGATAATCTGTTACAAATTGTGGGCGCTTTGCCGCAGGGCGGTTCTGGTAGCTTTGCCAAAGCGCATTCACCAGACAGTCACCAAACGCATAGGCATAGACATAAAACGGGCTATGCACAAAATGCGGAATATAGGCCCAGACAGAACGATAGCTATCATCCAGATTTACACCAGGCCCAAGCGCGGCATGCTGTGTTGTCATCCATATATCAGAGAGCTGCTCTGCGGACACCTCACCATTGCGGCGGGCATCATGAAAGGTTGTTTCAAAATTATGAAAGGCAATCTGCCGAACTACTGTGTTCAGCATATCCTCAACCTTTCCGGCCAGCAAAAAGCGTCTATGCTTTGGGTTATCTGTGCTATCAAGTAGCACCCGAAAGGCCAGCATTTCAGCAAATACAGAAGCAGTTTCAGCCAAAGTTAAGGGCGTATCAGACATCAGATAACCATTATGGGCGGCTAGGACCTGATGCACGCCATGTCCCATCTCATGCGCAAGCGTCATTACATCACGGGCACGGCCATCATAATTCATCAAAATATAAGGATGCACACTTGGCACAGTTGGGTGGCTAAATGCGCCCGAAGCCTTGCCAGTGCGTACCCCTGCATCTATCCAGCCTTCATCAAAAAACTTTTTCGCTATTTTGGCCATTTCTGGGTCAAAATCACCAAAGGCTTGCATGACAATATCTGCAGCCTGCTCCCAGCTAAACCGCCTATCATCATCCCCTGCTAGCGGAGCATTGCGATCCCACCAGTTTAATTTTTTCGTGCCCATCCAGCCTGCCTTTAGCTGATAGTAACGATGCGCGATATCACCTGTTCGGGCATTTACTGCATCACTGAGCGCGTCCACGGTTCTATCATCAACATCATTTGCCAAATTGCGCGAGGAAACCGGGCGTTTGAAACCGCGCCATCTGTCATCTACTTCCTTATCTTTGGCAATCACATTCAAAATCAGGGCAAATAAGCGCTGGTTTTCCGCCATCACGCCAGATAAGGAATGCCCTGCTTCTTTGCGAATATCAGGGCTCTTATCAGTTAGCTGATTCAAGATTTCAGCCTCGCTAACCTCCCCACCTTGGAAGGGAAATTTTAACGCAGCTGCAGTTTCATCAAACAGCCTTGTCCAAGCCCCACGTCCAGATGGTGCCCGCTCTACCAGCATTTGTTCTAGCCGTGGCTCCAACTGATAGCGCGCACCTTCACGTAAACGCCGCAACCATGGCTCAAAGTGATGGAAAGCTGAATTTGCCAGTGCCTGCTGATAGCGCTCCTCTTTCAAGGTCGCAAGTTCCAACTCAACAAATAGCAGTTTCGAGGTTATCTCTGCAGCAGCTTCACGCATATCTTGGGCATATTGGCCGTTTGCAGCTTTTGACATATCAGCAGCAAATTTCAAATCTGCGTGCGAGATAATTCGTGACAGCACTTCAGAGATAGACTGATATTCAGCAATTATCTCCCCTAGTGTTTCTGGTTTTTCCGCCTCAAGCTTGCCATTATAGGCCGCTAGCTTCTCAGCACGCGCTTGCACCCCATCTAGGTCAACACGCGCATCATTGCCCGTTTCATCATAAAGGTCTGTCAAATCCCAGTTTGGGAGACTATCTGGCATAGCGGCCTCGCTTTTTTTTCAAATTTGTAAAATAGGAATAAACGCAGATTTCCTATCCTTTATCTACCAACTATTTAAATCAAGAGGTAGTTTTTGCGCCGCTAACGAATCTTTTAAAAAGACCAGCGTTACAGAACCGATTTCCAGCCCCCATTTGCTGACATAAGCTCTGTTAATAGCAATATCACTGTCAATCTGATAGATGAAATCATCAAAGCTAACCTCTACTTCCATACCCGATAGCACCAGCGTAATATCATAGCGCCAGCTCATCGCGTTGCCAGCTATCCGGCCATTCGCCTTACCCGTAATATCTCCGGCACGGCCCGTATAAACAACTTCACCATCAATGATTTGCTTTTCTATCTCCCAGATGCGCCTATCTTGCTCGCCATCTGCATATAAAAACTGCTCATCCAGCGTTAATACATCACCTTCAAGGTTTGCGTCAATTTCAACACGAAACTGGCGCCGCAGATTACCAAATCTGTCCTCAAAAATGCCATAAGCAACGCTTTTGCCATCAAAGAAGGTCGCCAGATCAAAGGCAGGACGACGCTCAGCATGCACTGAAATATCACTGCGCGGTATAAGCCAAATACCTATCACCGCTATAACAAACAAACTGGCAAACACCAGATATAAACGGGTTAAGAAGGCAGAAAAAAACATCTATTAACGCTCCAATAGGTAAAGGCGTATTTTACCTTTTTGTTCTGATACGAAAAACAGGCAACAGAAGGATGAAAATCCAACATTTTTGCTGCTAGCTATTCGCAGTGCCATCGCTTAACGTTATGTCATCGCCTTCTTTTTTGCTATTTCTTTGGGTTTTATATGCATCGCTTTGCCTCTATTAGCTTACAAACCCTCCTCCAGATAGAATGGCGTTTTCTACTATTTGGCTTTTTAATGTCATTCTGGTCATCGCTTGGCCAAACATTTTTTATCTCGCTCTTTAGTTCTGAAATTCGGGCTGATTTAGGCCTTAGCCATGGCGGGTTTGGCAGCTATTATGCGATCGCCACTACCGCTAGTGCCCTCACCCTCTTCTGGTTAGGCAAACTAGCAGACACTGTCTCTGTGCCACGCTTATCGGTAATGACGCTTGGCGGTGTATGTCTGGCAGCGTTACATTTTTCTACTGTCAGATCGGTGGTGATGTTAACCATTGGCATTTATTTCTTGCGCCTATCTGGGCAAGGGATGATGTATCATGTTTATTCAACAGCGGTTTCACGCCGCTATGTTGAGGTTCGCGGACGTGCGCTGGCGATTTCCGGATTTGGGATGAACGCAGCAGAAGCGTTATTTCCAGTGATTGTTATTCTTGGGCTTAGCGTGTTTGACTGGCGCTTCCTCTGGATGATGTTGCCCATTTTTGCCTTTATCAGCTTTGCACCTGCTATTGGGTTTCTGACCCGCCGCACGCCCTTTCAAGATGGGCCTGGGCGCGCACAACAGCCAGACACTGAAATACCAGAAATACCAGAAGAAACAGAGCAAGCACCCTCGCTTCGCCGCCGCGAAGTAATGCGTGATAGCGCGTTTTGGGCGGTTATTATCTGGCTAATGATGATACCCGGCTTTACCATTACAGGGTTGTTTTTTCATCAGATCCATATCGCATCCGAAAAGGGAATCCCCTTATTTATTTGGTCATCAAACTATATCTGGTATGCGCTAGCAGCGGTATGTGGGGCATTAATATCAGGAATATTAGTAGACCGCTTTAGCGCGCATCGCTCTGCTGTGCTTGCGCAAATACCGATGATCCTTGCCTGCCTTGTTCTAATGATGAGTGACAGCTTTATTATGCTAGCTGTATTTTTTGCCTTATTTGGATGTGCAGGCGGCATGGGACAACCGCTGGTCAATGCCTTGTTGGCAGAACGGTACGGTACAAAATGGCTTGGCGAGATAAAAGCGTTAGCTAGCCCGCTTAATGTTTTTTCTAGCGCTTTATCACCAGCAGTTATGGGCATCTTATTTGATTATGGCGCAGGGCTAAATACAGTGCTTGGCCTGCTATTAGGGTTGAGCTGTTTCAGCTTAGCTATGCCACTTTTATGGTTTAATATTCTGCGCCGCACCCGCATATAGGCTTTGAGTTAGGCGTTATACATTATCTATTGAGAGTTTTTACCACCCGGTGCATCCGGTAGAACACCCACCAAATTAGAAAGGCTATCACCGGTACGCTAACAGCCTGAAGGATGGAAATATCAGCTGGCAGATGGCTTTTTGGCAAAAGTTTGACCAGATATCCAACCAGCCCAACCCCATAATAGGTGCCAGCGATTACCGATAGGCCTTCAACGGTTTGCTGCAGGCGCAATTGTGCTTGCGCCCGCCTATCCATAGAGGCTAGCAAGTTTCTGTTTTGCTCTTGTATCAGAATTTCAGTCTGCGTTCTAAGCAGCGAACCTGCACGTGATATGCGCGTGGATAAACCTGCCAGCCTTTCTTCAAACGCATCACAAGTTCGCAAGGCCGGCATCATCCGCCTATCCAGAAAACCCGAAAGCCCCTGATGGCCATCTAGCCTAGCGGTGTTTAGCCTATCAAGCCGGGCAAGGAAAATATCTTTATAGGCCTTTGTAGCCGATAAACGGTAGGAGGTATTGGCGCTCATCTCCTCAATTTCCGCGGCTAGAGCAGATAGCTCTGGCAATAAGGCCTCTACCTCGCCGCTAGCCCCATTAATCTGGGCCGTCATACGCTGGGTTAACTGAGCAAGTTGAGCTTCAATTTTATGCAACCTGCCCATATTATCACGCGCCACTGGCAGGCCTAGCAGGGCAAGCATACGATAGGTTTCCATCTCTATTAGGCGTAATACCAAGCGCCCTTTTCGTTCCGCTGATAGGCTGTGCGAGAACAAAACCATCCGCGAATAGCCATCCTCATCACTATCAAAACTGCAATGCACCTCCCCGCCAGCGTCTGAAATACTATTTGAAGCTGCTGTGCGGCTACCCAGCATTTTCGCTGCATCTTCAGGGGAAATAGATGTTGCGGGTGCCCTGCCAATTTCCAACCAAATCGCATGAAATAACGGCTC
>JADHLI010000020.1 GCA_016780775.1 Alphaproteobacteria bacterium
TGACCGCGCAAAGCTATGCATTTCAGCATGATTTTCTTGCCCGTACAGCGACCCGTATCGTGAATGAGGTTAAGGGCGTGAACCGCGTGGTCTATGATGTAACCAGCAAACCTCCCGGCACAATCGAGTGGGAGTAGTTTTCGCATACTAAGTTATTGAATTTATTGGAATTCAATATTACATAGTTCTTTCATAGCACATTGACTTTATTGGATTTTACCTGTAATGTTGCTTAGAATATTGCATAGATTAAGCACTACTACAGGTAATAGCACTTGAGCGGGATTACGGTAAAAAAGAAACACTACAAGGAAAATGAAATCCCCATTTATGATGGAGAGGCAGTTTTATACTTGGTTGGTGAAACTTGGTATTACAGGTGCTGGCTTAAGGGCGAAAACAAATACGCAAGAAAAAGTCTGCGAACAAAAAGCAGAGAAATGGCTATAGAGCGTGGCAAAAGTGCTCATCGTCGTTTGCTTACAGACGTTGAAGATGGACGTTTATTTTTTGCAATAGATATCAAAGAAGCCATCAACAAATACTTAGACGACAAAAGAGACGAAGTAGTTGGTGACACGATTGAAGAACGTGGCACACAAGGCGGTATTACTAAAGGACGCTTTAAGACTATAGAAACGCACTTGCGGCACTTTTTGAATTACATTGGTAAGAACACAAAAGTTAGTGAGTTAAAAGATTACGACTTGGATGGTTATGTTAAAGCAAGGCGTAAAAAGGCGGTTGACATCACTATTAGGAATGAAGTTGCATCAATAAATGCGGCAATGGCTTGGATTTTTGACAGGCTGAAACAAACAGACTTTAGAATGTTTTTGATCCCAAAAACTCTGAAGCACGTCACCAAAACAAAGAATAGTGCAGACAATCAACGCATCAAACGACAGACATTTACACGTGAAGAATGGAAAGCGTTTGTTAAAGCGATGCGAACTTACACAAAGGATTGTGTCGCGCACGCTGACAAAGATTTTAATGCAAAAGAAAGATTGTTGGTTCGATACTTTTGCTTGTTTGCGGCAAACAGCGGTATGCGTAGTGGTGAGCAGTTTAACTTGCACTGGCGGTGTGTAAGCACACAAACAGATAAGCACAACGGCAAAGAGATGACGATTGCAAAGGTGATTGTTGATTACGGCACAAGCAAGAAACGATTAGAACAGAGAGAATTTTGGTGCAGAGGTGGTGAATACATTGAACGCTGGGCTGATATAGCAAAACACGAGGACAATGACGGCTTTGTGTTTAGTGTTGACGGTAAAGCAAGAATGCCAAAAACAAACTTTATGCGGCACTGGAATGCTATGCTTGAAATGGCTCAGTTTGATGAAGAGCGTAAGCAACACATTGTGCCGTATTCACTTAGACATTTTTGCGTGTCGCAACGTGTTTTGGCAGGTTTGAGTTTTATTGAGATAGCACAAAGTTTGGGAACAAGTGCAGTAGAAGTTGAACGGACTTACAACCATTTGCAGGACGAGGCACGCAAACGCTTTGCTGTTGCTGATTACAGAATAGTAAATGAAGTTGCTGTACCATTAGAGGTGTATGGCGATTGAGCTAATACGTCTCACTTTGCGTTCTTAAACGCTAGCTCTGTATAAAGCTCCAGTACACGCTTTTTGCTGTTCTTAAGTATTATCGTGTCGCTTAAGTTTTTTTCCAACCAAGCTTTATGGTTAAGTTCTCTGCTTATTTCTTTTTGTATTTTATGTATGCTGCGCTTCTTCATGCTTAAAATATAGCATCAAGTGTCTGTTTTAAAACCACAAATCACTATAAATGATAGGCGCATTCTAAGCGTCAACAGTGCACTTTAGGGACATTTTAGTAGTTTGGTAGCGGATAACGATGACTGGCGCGTAAGTGACGCTTAAATCGCTTCTTTATATAGGTTTTTCTGAAACTCTATGAATGTCCGCTGAATTTCTTGCGGTGTTCCTAGTTTAAGCTGTGCTGCATGGATGCTTCCGTACTTGGCAGTTAACACTGTACTTAATTTGCTGACATCTAGCTCATCAACGCCAACATCCACATAGTTCCGCAATACATACTCAACAAAGTCACGTTGTGCGGCATTCAGTAGGTTGTAGATATTGTCTTTGTTTGTTTCCACTCGTGCAGCACGCGAGACAGGTGATTTAGCGTACGCAATATATTCCAACACATCAAATAAATCGCTGTCTTGTGCTTCTATGAGTTCCTGCAGCTTTTCCAAATCATCCCTGTGACAGCCTGCATCCTCTAACTTTTTCAGTAATTCCCTGCGTGTCATTGGATTTGCCCATAGTTCACGCAAACGTTCTTCACTTTCCAGCAATTCTGGTAATTTGAGAACATCAAATAGACGTTTGAGAAATTCTTCAGCACTGATTGGTTTGCCGTCTACATAGAAATAGGTGCTGCTCATACTTTGCAGCTCACGCACTTTTCCGTCGCTGAGCTTGATTTTAAGTTTGGTTTTTGGGGGATCATCTTCACCACCACCGCCTGTGTCACCACCACCAGTGTCTCCGCCCCCCCCGCCAGTGCCGCCACCTTCACCGCCTTCTGGTTCAACAGGCTCACCATCCCATTCAGCGTCATTGAACATGTGATAGGCATTCACAAAATCAATAATTGTGAAGTAGTGCTTGCCCTCAAATAACCGTGTGCCACGCCCAATGATTTGTTTGAACTCAATCATGCTGTTCACAGGGCGCATCAACACGATATTGCGAACGTTGCGGGCATCGACACCCGTTGTAAGCTTTTGGCTGGTAGTTAGAATTGTAGGTATCGTTTTGTCATTGTCTTTGAACTGGTTCAGATAGGTATCACCAATCGCTCCATCATTTGCTGTCACACGCACACAGTAATCAACGCTTGGGCTATCTGCTGTCTGATTGATTAAATCACGTATCATCCCTGCGTGGGCTTGGTTGGCGCAAAACACCAATGTCTTTTCATTTGGATTGATGGCGGCAAGCATGTCTTCCACACGCTTCTTCTCACGCTCTCTTATGACAATTGTCTTGTTGAAATCCTTTTCCGTGTAGACGTGCCCTTCATCCACTTCACCTTCAATCACTTCATCGTCAGGCGTATAGATATATTCATCAATCGTTGTTTGGATGCGTTTGACTTTGAATGGGGTAAGAAAGCCATCTTGTATGCCTTCTTTAAGGCTGTAGGTGAAAACAGGCTCGCCAAAATAGGCGTATGTATCCGCGTTATCTTTACGTTTTGGGGTTGCTGTGAGCCCCAAATGCACAGCACCAGAAAAGTAATTGAGAATATCACGCCAGCTGCTTTCATCATTAGCACCACCTCTGTGGCACTCATCAATGATGATTAAATCAAAGAAGTCTGGTTCATATTCACCAAAATAAGGTTCGCCATCTTTGCCACTCATAAAGCTCTGAAAGATGGTGAAAAAGACACTACCATTTTTGGGGACTTCACCACGTTTGGCGATGTCATTGGGTGTAATGCGAACCAGTGCCGCATCATCAAATGCGCCAAAATCCAAATAGGCTTGGTTCGCTAGAATGTTTCTATCTGCGAGGAATAAGATGCGAGGCTGCCGCTTGCCGTCACGCTGTAGTGTCCAGCGGCTTTTAAACAGCTTCCATGCTATTTGGAATGCAATGAAGGTTTTGCCAGTTCCTGTGGCAAGCGTAAGTAAAACACGTTGCTTTTCTTCTGCTATCGCCTGAACGGCGTTACTGACGGCAAGTTGTTGATAATAGCGGGGTTGTCTCGTACCGTTGAAATCTTCAAACGGCACATTGCTAAACTTATCTAGCCATTCATTGCCGCTGCCATAAACACGCTGCCACAGCTCCTCTGGTGACGGGAAAGCGTCAACTTCGCCTTCTACGCCATTTGCGTGGTTGATTTCATAGATGGCTTTACCGTTCGCAGCAAAGCTGGTTTGCAGGCGAAGTTTTTCTGCATACAACTTAGCTTGTGCAACACCCTCAGACACATCCAACTCATTGCTTTTAGCTTCAACAACAGCGAGCTTGGTATTTTTGTACTCAAGTATGTAGTCAGCTTTAAGCTGTCCTGTACGGATTCCGCTTGAACGGATTTCACCAGCATTGATGTTGTATTCACGCCATACCCGCACACCTGTGTCAGCACTCGTAAACCAACCAGCGGCTTCAAGCTGTTTGTCTATGTATTGTGCACGGGTATCAGCTTCGTTCATGCTGCCTCACTTTGTAATTCTTGTGCGAGAATTGATGATTTTAATTTTTCTAGTTCTGAAAGCTTCTTTGTTTCTATAGTTCGAATATTTTGAAACTGAATTTCTGTTTCTTTAAGTGTTTGGGAATAGGTGAGTTGCTTATCGATTGGAATGTTAGGAACTGGAAGTTTCTTTAAATCTGTTATTGATAGATTTGGCTGCATTAGTGTGTTTACGTTGGAGAGCACGTAATCAAGCACCATTGATGAACTTAAGTATGAGTATAAAAATTCGCTATTCATCAGTTTTGGATTTGCTGACACACTAGCAACGCGCTGGTTCAAAAGTGCTCCTTCGTAATTTTTAGGTACAACGGCAACCTTTAAGCCGCCATTGATAACAGTACGTGTTAGTGCGAAGACGATGTCACCCTGTTTGACTGCAAATTGTTTGTGTTTTGCTAAGAAATCCTTTGGGAGATTTACATCGTTTGTTTCAACAAAATCCCTAATACCTACATTGGTAATTTTAATTACAGGTACCCCATTCGAATGCTGAAAATCACCACTTTTAAAGGCGTATCCATTTATTATTTCACTAGTTTTTTCTAATTCAATTAGTGAAGATGACAGATTGCTGAAGAAACTGCTTTTATTAGTTTCTTCCAATTTGAAATAGTTTTGTATCTTTATCTTTGTTGCGTGAATAGCCTCATCAATCTCATCAAAGGCGGCATCAAGTTTGGCTACGATGCGTTGCTGCTCTGCGAGTGGTGGGAGCGGGACATCAAAGTCATAAATATCATCTTTGCTAAAACCATTCTGAGCAGAGCGGCTTGAAACCTCCATTAGTGGTTTCTGAAACAGAGGTGATGTAAGGTACGCCTGAAGCCAACCTTTTGATATAAGTTCTTCATTGGGAATGGTTTTCATTAGTGCAACATTATAGGCGCCTGATAAGCCGCTTAGTATCTGCCCCACAGATGCACCATATCTACCTATCAAAATGTCAGTTTCTGAGCATAATCTATTTTTTTTTGCGGTTGGTATGTAGGTAATATTTTTGTCAGATTTAAAATCTCGTATTTGAAGAAACCTCACATAACCATCTGCAGGCTCATAAACAAATTCCTTTTTGGGAGGTTGGCTGCCTCCTTCAAATTTGCATATTTCCCCAAGCTTCACCGTTTTCCACATTACAGCAACTCCTTAATCGCCTGTAATGCTTGAGCAGCTTGAGTATCTAGTTCCTCAATCTCAGCAATAATTTCTGCTGGAGTACGGTTATCTGTTTCTTCAACACGATTAGGGTTGTTAACTGTCAAATCCCATGTGTCTGTGTTGATGTCTGCAACATCCACAAGCCAGCTATTGTCGCTGAGTTCCTGCGTTTTAGACATCTCAACAAATTCAGCCAAATCCTTTTCATTCAGCGGATTTGTCTTACCCATGTTTCTGCCAACATTTAGCTGGTAATACCAAACTTTATCAGTTGGCTTGCCCTTCTCAAAGAACAGAACAACTGTTTTGACGCCAGTGCCAATAAATGCCCCACCTGGCAAATCTAGCACAGCAAACAAATTACATTCCTCTAATAACTGCTTGCGAAGGGCGATGCTGGCGTTGTCTGTATTGCTGAGAAACGTGTTCTTAATAACTACGCCGCAACGCCCACCACTTTTTAGAATTTTGATGAAATGCTGTAGGAATAGATATGCTGTTTCACTGGTTTTGATTGGGAAGTTTTGCTGAATTTCTGCTCGCTCTTTACCGCCAAATGGCGGATTAGCAAGAACCACATCAACTCTGTCTTTTTGCTGAATGTCAGTAATGTTCTCAGCCAATGTGTTGCTGTGAACGATATTGGGTGCCTCAACCCCGTGCAGTATCATGTTCATAATACCAATCACGTACGCTAACGACTTTTTCTCTTTGCCAATAAAAGTATTGTTTTGCAGTTGTTCGTAATCAGCTGCACTTAGCTCACCTTGTCCGCGCATCCATGCGTAAGCCTCACAAAGAAAGCCAGCACTGCCAACTGCACCATCATAAACAGTCTCGCCAATTTGCGGATTAGTGACTTTCACAATGCTTTTGATTAGCGGGCGTGGTGTATAGTATTCGCCGCCATTACGCCCTGCGTTACCCATATTTTTGATTTTATCTTCGTAAAGGCTGCTGAGCTCGTGTTTGTCCTCATTGCTTAGGAACTTTAGCTCATCCACCTTGTTGATTACGTCACGTAGAGCGTACCCACTTTGAAGCTTGTTACGAACCTCACCAAATATCTCACCTATTTTGTAGTTGAGGCTACGAGGGTTTTCAGCAGTTTGTTTGAAGCTGGCTAGATGTGGGAACAGCTTGAAATTCACAAAATCCCGCAAGTCATCGCCAGTCATTGCGGTATTGTAATCTAGCGTACCATCAGCTCGCTTTGGCGCTGCCCATTCAGCCCAACGAAATTCGCCATCAATGATACGATTGTAGCTTTCACCGTTGAGAAGTGCCGCTGTTTCTTTATCAGCCTCAAAGTCATCCAAGTATTTGAGAAACAGTATCCAGCTGGTTTGCTCAATGTAATCAAGCTCGCTGCTACATCCAGCGTCTTTCCATAGAGTATCGTCAATATTTTTGAATGCTGCTTCGTACATGTGCCACCAATAAGTTTGTTTAATCCAGTATTATCAAATTATTGATTTAAGGCAATTATTTTGGTGGCTCGTAATTGCGCTAGGCTGCCACGTCAGTTTGTTTTTTGAGAGCGCGATGAACAGTCATCCTGCTTATGTTCAGATATTCAGCAATCTCTGTATTGTTCAATCCGTCAGCTTTCAGTTCAGAAATTCGCTTTTCACTTACCTTTTTGCTGCGCTTCCTATTTTCATAAACACCTTTTGCTTTTGCTTTGGCTATGCCTTCTGCCTGCCTTTTACGAATGATGTTTCGTTCAAACTCTGCAAAAGCCCCCATCATTTGTAGCTGTAGCTTGGCAAAAGCGTCATCACTGCTGCCGCTGAAGGTGAGGCGTTCACTAAGAAATTCAATTGAAACCCCTTTGTCGTTCAATTGGGTGATGATGCTTTGTAAATCACGTAAATCTCTTGCAAGTCTATCAATGCTGTAAACAACAACCTCATCACCACTGCGAACGTAACTCATCATCTCTAAGAGTTCAGTTCTGTCCGTGTCTTTGCCGCTGGCTTTATCTTCAAAGACACGTTCAACGATGCCCAAGTCTTGTCTGTCCAAGTTTTGCTCTATCGTGCTTACCCGTCTGTATCCAACACGCATCGCGTTCTCCTGTGTAACATATAAGTCTAAACTTAATGCCACCTAGTCAGAAGAGCAACCAAAAGGCGAATAGAAAGCTGAAAATCTGTAACAGGCTGAGCTGTAACAGCTGAGTACACTTAAATGTTACAGGAGTAAAAAACGCCGTTTTTAGGTGTTTCTGCTGTATTTGTAGCGAAAGAGATAAATAAAAATATAAGCAGGAATACAACTTATGAGAAAACAGATAAAAGAAATGCGCGTTGGCAACATAGATGTGGAGAACGCGACACTTGCTAAACGACAACGGTGGGCGGAACTGCAGGCTAAAGACGTTGAAAAAATTTATGCTGACATCCAATCAAAACTTAAACAGATACCAAAAGACCAATGGACTGCTTGGGATGTTGAGAGCCTAAATCGAATTGAAGCTATACTGGGTGACAGGCGAGCAGATGAAATTAGAAATGATATTGAAAGAATAATGACACTTGCTGGGCTATCATACGGGCTTGAGAGAGCGAGTCATTACAAGAAACATGAAATGCTGAAAAAGTTGAGAGACGAAGGAGAGGAAACATAAGAACAACACAGTGTCGTCAGCGACACCCTTTCAAACGAGACATAAGGTTAGCACGCCAGCCGTTATTGTGCTGAGAACCCGTTCTGCTGTGAGACGGTAATCAATTGAACTGCTCGTTGTTCGCTTCAACAGACTACCGCATCCTCGTAGGTGCGATGCCTAAATGGTGTACTGCGTAATCACCGTTTCTGTTGTCGTAATGGTTGTAAGTCTAAAGGCTGTGAATACGGAGACAGGACTGAACGATGCTCTAATATCAACAGATTTATTCGTTATGTGTTTAGGGAAATACATAGCGTCTTCGGCTAAAGTGAGAGGGAGACAACACTTGGTAACAAGTAACCCTCAAAGCACTCAACAGGTGATACCCACAGATATCGTTGAGGCTTGCGTGGTGACACACTGAAAATGGGATGATAGCAAAACCTGCCCAGTCAGTTATGGCGTGTGTTTATGTGGATGGCTGACACTTATATGGAAGTGCTTGGTTATACTGACGCCCAAAGTGGGCGTTGGTATGGCTTCTCCTAACTGGATGATGGCGACCTACACAAAGCAAGAATCCACCATAAAAAAGTTAATTAATAAAAGTGAATACAAGAAAGAATTCCAACAAGTGAGGTGAGTGCTTTGCGAAGTAAAGTATGAACATCACGTAGTTGGATGATTACTGCGAAGCAGTAAGCAAAACACTAAACACAAAGGATAACAAACAATGACATTTACTGAGCAAACTTACGAAAAACTAAGCACCATTACAAATTTAAGCACAGATGAGTTTAGCATGGATTGGCTGGGGCAAAGCAGAAGCTATTACTCATCAAACAAAGCAAGAGGGCTTGAAGCAAGTATTTCTGCACTTGTAAAATTGATGAATAAACTCACAGACCAAACGAAGGCATTAGAAACGGGAACTAGTCATCCATTACTACTCAACACCGCAAAACAATACCAACAACTTGCTAATGATGTAGCTACAGAAGTCGCTTATCGTTCAATGAAGACAAGTCTTGCTAATCAAACAGTAAAAGAGATGCTGTATAAAATTGTTTCGCAAATGAATGATAAAAAGTATCCAGCAAGTCCAGCAATCGTTTTAGGTTTTTAGTATTTACTTACTTAGAAAAGCTGATCTTGCTCTCGCTGGCGTTCAAATAATCCGTTCAGTTCACTCTACTATGTAATCGTGTACCCAGTACCCATAGTCTTCCAATACTTCAAATATTAATTCCTCGTCTTCCAAATCCTCAGCAACGATGTCTTTCGGGTGATCCGCAGATTTAGACATAATGTTTATAATATTACTTAGGTTCCCATTTATCTCCTTGTTAGAGAAATCGAAAAAGTGAGT
This sequence comes from Alphaproteobacteria bacterium, assembly GCA_016780775.1. Lineage (GTDB taxonomy): Bacteria > Pseudomonadota > Alphaproteobacteria > Puniceispirillales > Puniceispirillaceae > JADHLI01. The sequence goes on from JADHLI010000020.1 coordinate 9,399, forward strand.
CTCTAAATTAATATTACTGGCATCCGTAACGTCTTTTAATCTTGCGGAATGTTCCCGTAGTTTATTGATTGCTTGATCAATAGCTTCATAGCAATTTTGAATTGCACTATTGTCTGCAAGCAGCCAATCACGTTGAAGTCCCTGCTTCACATTATCAATTTCTGATACGAGTTTTCTGCAATAGTTTTCCAATTCGTTACCAACCATTTGGGCTTCAGTGGGTTCAATTTTGTATTTCATAATATTCTCCGTTAAGTTTTTTATTTGAGACTTCCTTTTCAATCTCACTCATTAAATATGCCATATTTTTGTATTAATTTTCGAATAGAATTAAAGTAGTATTTAAACTGTCTACATTATTGCAGGATTTTGCATGAACCCTCGTCGTTTCAAATTTGCTCCACCCCGTTTTACTCAACGAAAAAGTAAACGTAGATTGCCAAGTGGAGGCATGTATTTGGAGGAAGACGAGGACAAATACAAAGCGAGTGTTTACTACTGGTGGTATGAGTACTTGCGCAGAAGTGATGAATATAGAAAGTGTTGTGAGCGTGGAGGTAGGGGCAAGCTTGCAAAGCTATATGAGGACTTTGGAAATGTGTTTGCTGAAGCAGATACAGAGAAGGAAGCATTTAGAGTTTGGTGGCGTGGACATGCACACTTGTTTTGGGAGCAAGAAGGCAGGAAAGTTGACGAGATAAACAAGGTGAATGACTTAGAAGAAACTGACTTAGTTGTAAGGCTGCCTCTTAACGAAACTGCAAATTACATTGTGAAACATGTACGACGTTTGCTTATGGAAAAGAGTGAACAAGTTAGACGTGCACGTGAGCACAGTAGAGCTGTGTACCCAGTTGCCACAAAAGTGCGTATGACAACTCTGCAAACGCAATTGCATGTCTATGACGTTCACATTGCTAATCCTAATATGAAGCTACATGAGCTTGCTGATGAAGCAGGTTTAAGTGTTAACAAGCAAGTAAACTATTACGATGAGGATGGTGAGCTTGCAGGTACGCAGACTGTAGAGTGGCTTTTACGAAATGGATTTGAGGTAGATGCTAAAGAGGGCAAAGCTGTTGTTAAGCGTAGAAAACGGCAAATAGCCAGACAGCATTTGGAAGCGGCTAAAGAGTATATTTCGAATGTACAACTTGGTAAGTTTCCATTACGTAAAAGATAAGAAAACTTGTTGCATAGAATGCAAGGTGAAAAGTTATAAGTTATTGTTTGAAAATAAAAAAAGATGTTTTATGGGATTGTTGATTTTGAATAAAACTTTCTTAAATCTTACATAGCCCTAAAATATTATAATGATATCAATAATATACAAGAATGGCACTATTGAGTGGGAATAATTTTTACATCTCTCCATTAAACAGAAATTTTGAAAAAGGGGGCGGCTGGGACTTATGCGCGCTTATGCAAAATATCTAGAATGGTTTGGGGTCGCAACAGCGATTGCTTATTCCTTGCTGGTGGCATCAAACACAGCGTCGGAATTTCTAGGCTTCTAGCTATTACTGATATCGGCTATCGCTATCGGGCTTTGGGCATGGACTGGCCGGCATAAAGGCATTTTGCTCCTGCAATTCTTTTACGCAGCAGCGGGGCTAATCGGCATGTTCAGATGGTTTTAGCCGCAAATCTTTAGCGCATCATTTAACTTGCTCTAGCGCCTTTTTTAAGATGTGATGAGGGGCAGGGTTTCGTGCCCGCTTCCGGCGTTGAGGAGTGCGTTTTTGAGCATAAATTACATCTATTTATTTGTGGCGATTTTGCTAGAGGTTACCGGCACTATGTTGCTGCCTGTAACCGCAAATTTTACCCGCATTGGCCCAACTATCATTATGGCGATTTGCTATATGGCGGCATTTTGGCTGTTGACCTTTGCTATTCGTACTATTCCAATTTCTATTGTTTATGCAACTTGGAGCGGGCTGGGCGTTTTTACTATTGCCCTATTGGGTGTGTTGATTTTTAAACAAACCCTTAGCTGGCAGGCAATAGCGGGTCTATTCCTCATTGTTATCGGTGTTATTTTGGTTAATCTTTATAGCTCGGCGCATTAAAGGAAATGCTGGATTGATATAAAAATAGGTGTCATTGATAAAGCATAAAAGGGAGGGGCTAGGCCATGTTAACGCCTGATTTTGATATTTATGCCACGCGGCATATTACAGGTCTTGAGGTCAGCCCACTTGGGCTATCTGTCTTTTATGATGATGGGGCGGTTAGCCGGCATTTAGCGGCTGATTTGCGGGAACATAGCCCTGAGGGGCACACCACGCACCCCATGACCAGAGAGACACTTCTCTCGCCGCTTGATGTACCTGATAATTTTCATATCACGCATGCAGAATTGGATGAAAATGGCCTAGTTGCCTTGCATTGGTCAGAAAAATTAAGTGCAGACGATAACGGGGTATCCTGCTTTCATCCGGGCTGGCTTTATCAAACGGGTCTTTCTGGGGAAACCGATTTTGGTGTGGATTTATCGCGTCAACTGTGGCGCGCAGATGATTTTGCTGCAATGCCAACGGTGGATGGGCGCAAGGTTTTAGAGGATGAGGAAGCGTTTTTTGCCTTTCTTGCTCAATTTATTCGCACCGGGGCTGTAATTGTTCGTGGTTTGCCGCAAACGCCTGAGATGATAGAGATATTGCCGCAGAAAATAGGGGTTATTCGTACCTCTAATTTTGGTCATGTCTTTGAGGTAAAGATTAAGCCAGAGGCAGATTCCAACGCCTATACAGGCGAAGAGCTTCTTGCTCATACAGACCTTGCAACGCGCGAATATATGCCCGGCTTGCAATTCCTGTTCTGTTTGCAAAATGATTCAGATGGCGGGTTTTCTACCCTTGCGGATGGTTTTGCGATTGCTGAGCATATTAAGCAGACTAATCCTGATGCCTATAAGCTTTTGGCAAGCCGGCCTATTGATTTTGTGAATAAGGCAAAAACCTCAGACTACCGGATGCATGTACCGCTATTTCATTGTAATGCTGCTGGTGATCTGGATGAGGTGCGGTGGACGAGTTGGCTACGGGCGCCTTTGCGCGGTGAGCTAGAGGAAATGGCGCAGATTTATAAAGCCCAAAAGCTGGCCTATCAGCTCGGTAATAGCGATGAATTTAAAGCAAAGTTTAAGCTGCAACCCGGCGATATGATGTGTTTTGATAATCGCCGTGTCTTGCATGGGCGCACATCTTTTGACCCTAGCAGTGGCGGGCGTTGGCTTCGTGGGTGCTATATGGAACGCGAAGAGTTATGGTCAGGTCTTCGGATGTCTGCGCGTCGGCGTCGGCAAGCAGATTTGCCCGCCTCTTTCTGATATCCTTATTCACCAAAAGCTTACTCTAGATGTAATTTTTGGCCATGTTGCAGGGCAAGGAAACGCGTTTCTTCAATTCCTGCATCACGCAAGGCAGCTGTTAAGCGCAAGGGCGGTTCCTGCAACGGCTCTAGCGTTAGCTTGAATGTCCCCCAATGGACGGCTACAGCCTGTTTGGGCATCAGATCGGTAAAAATCTGCACAGCTTCTTCTGGGTTCACATGCGATGCTTTCATAAAAGGGCGCGGATTATAAGCGCCGATAGGTATAGCGGCTAGGTCAGGCGCGCCCAGACGTTTACGCGTTTCAAGAAAATCAGATGAATAGCCAGTATCGCCAGCAAAATAAAAGCTAAATTCCGGCCATTTGACCATCCATCCTGACCACAAGGTTTCATTGCGATCAAAACCGCGGCGTGATGACCAATGGTGAACTGGTGTTGCGGTAAATTCGATATTATTATGGCTAGCACTCTGCCACCAATCTAGCTCTGTAATCTGGATAATACCTGCCTTTTTTAGTAAATCAGTAAGGCCAAGCGGAACAAAATATTGAATATCGGGTTGCAGCTCATTTAAAGCCTTAAGGCTAGGAATGCTAAGGTGATCATAATGATTATGCGAGATAATCACCGCATCAATGGGCGGTAATTCGGTTATGGCAAGCGGCGTTTTACCCGCGCGCTTTGGTCCCATGAAGCTGAAAGGGGAAGCCCGGCCAATAAATATCGGGTCGGTCAATATGTGCTGGCCATTAATGCTCACCAGCAAGGTTGAATGGCCTACCCATGTTACTTGCCGTCCAGTGGGGCTGTCAGGCTGATTAGCTGGGCTGAGGGTGTCAAACCCTTTATCCTCTAGCGGGTCTTTAGCTCTGGTAAGAAAGGCTTTTGCCATTTTAAGAAGCTGACCGGGGCTCTTTTTATTCTCGCTACCATCGCTATTGTGGAAGCGGCCTGTTTCGGTATTAAAATTTTCAGATTTCAACATCGTATCACTCGCTGGTTTTTGAAAGATACTACAAGAGGTAAACAGGCTAAGGCAGAAGATAAGAGCAACAAGTTTCAAAGAAATAGGCATAAAGGTTTCTACCTTGCTAAAATGGGGGCGCCGGCAAGTGCGAAAATAGGCGATACGCCTTTCTTAAACTCAATTAATGATAGCGCCATAGTGTAAAATAGTTATGATGACAGGGTTGGGTGGCACGCGATGATCTCTTTAAAATTGTACGCCTGAAGTTCTGCTGCCAGATTACCTTGAGAGGTAATCTCTTTTTTCAAATCAAATGAGTGAGCCGAAAACCATGTCTGCCAAAAGTGTGAAAACAACAGGGGCAGGCGCCAAAGTGCCACAAAGCTGGTTTGACCGACAAGAAAAAGGCAGTTTTTATGCTGTGCTGATCTGGTCATTGGCAGCTATCTCCTTTGGTTATGCGTTTTTCCACCGCGTAGCCCCATCGGTAATGGTCAGCGATTTGATGACCGATTTTGCCATAGGCGGGGCAATGCTGGGCATGCTTTCTGCTCTATATTTTTATCCCTATGTGTTGCTGCAAATTCCGCTTGGCGCGCTTTTGGAAACGGTGGGCGCGCGGCTCTTGCTAACGCTGGCCTTAAGTTGCGCTGGTGTCGGTTCTATTTTATTTGGTATCGCGGAAAGCTTATATGTTGCCTATCTTGGCCGTGCGTTAATCGGGGTTGGGTGCGGGGTTGGGTTTTTAGGATCGCTTGCGCTGGCCTCGCGCTGGTTTCCGCCCTCGCGCTTTGGTTTTCTAGCTGGGCTTACCATGTTTATGGGTATGGGTAGCGGTATGCTTGCCCAAGGTCCTTTAGCGCTATTTGTTTTATCTTATGGCTGGCGTACTAGCCTGTTTATGCTTGGGGCAACTGGATTTATTCTGGCAGCAGCTATTTTTATTCTGGTGCGTAATGCGCCCTTTGGCAGTGTTGATAAAAAAGCCCAAAAGGCAGATAGATTACCGCTTCTGCAGGTTTTGAAAAAGGCTTCGCTGACGATTGAAGTATGGAAGATATCACTGGTAGCTGCGACCATGTCTGGGCCTATGCTGGTACTGGGCGGATTATGGGGAACGCCTTATATGATGGCGGCTTATGATTTGGGCAGGCCAGAAGCTGCCTTTCTGGTGTCATTATTGCTGCTAGGGTGGGCGGTTGGTGCGCCTGCCGGGGGGTGGCTATCAGACCGAATCGGTAAAAGGCGGCCTATTTTAATCTGTGGTTCAGCATTGGTGTGCGTGTCTTTAACTGTTCTTATTTTTGTCCCCAACCTGCCTTTGGTTCTGTCGGTTGGCTTGTTTATCCTAATCGGGCTTGCAGGCGGCTTTATGGCCTGTTGTTTTGCGCTAGTAAGAGAGGTAATGCCCGCCCAAATCGTTGGCGGCGCAACAGGGATTGTTAACTCTCTGACGGTGGCTTCAGGGGCAGTTTTGCAGCCACTAGTTGGATGGATGTTAGACCTGCAATGGCGTGGAGAGCTAGAGGGCAACGCCCCCGTTTATGATGCTTCTGATTACCGTACGGCCTTTATTCTAGTGCTGGTTAGTGCAGTTCTAGGCCTTATGATGTGCTGGCGTTTGAAAGAGAGTAAAAAAGTCACATTTTAGGGCTTTTTGTTTTCCTTTCTCGCTTTTTTCTTTCTGTCATAGACTCACTTTCAAAACCAGATTAGAGTGCGTGTTAGTATCCTATCGTGAAGTTATGAAAATCGCCGAATGGTTAGTCCTAAAACGTCAAAATCATCTGCGTCGCCGCCCCTTTTAGCAGGGTTCGGCTTAACGAAATCCTTTGGAGATTTCACGGCTAACCGCAACATTGATTTCACTATTTACCCAGGCGAGTTGCATGCGCTGTTAGGTGAGAATGGGGCTGGCAAATCCACCTTTGTTAAGATGATTTACGGGCTTCTGCAGCCAGATAGCGGTTATTTTGAATGGCAAGGCAAGCCTATCCATTTCAGCAATCCGCAAGAAGCACGGGCAGCTGGTATTGGCATGGTGTTTCAGCATTTCTCGCTATTTGAAGCAATGAGTGTGGTGGAAAATATCGCGCTGGCGCTACCACCTGAATTTCCAAAAGAAGGGTTGCCAAAGCTTATTGAGCAAAAATCAGCTGAATATGGCATCCCGTTGCGCCCACATTCTCTGGTCGCAGATCTGTCAGTGGGGGAACAGCAGCGTGTAGAAATTATGCGTTGCTTGTTGCAAGATCCATCCTTGCTGATAATGGATGAGCCAACCTCTGTACTTACCCCACAAGAAACCATGCAACTTTTTGATGTTCTGGTTAAGCTTGCCAAGCAGGGATGTGCGGTTTTGTTTATTTCCCACAAACTTGAGGAAATTAAACAGCTTACAAGCCGAGCAACTATCTTGAGGGGCGGGGATAAAATTGCTGAGGTGGATACACACACTAAATCAACTAATCAGCTTGCCGAATTAATGGTGGGCACAAAAATCGCCGCAATAAAGCCGCCTATTGCACCGAAAAATGCGCCAGCTATCATGCAGATCACTGGCTTGAGCCGACCTGCCGATGGACCTTTTGATACGGCTTTGCGCGATATTAACCTGACCGCCCATGCTGGTGAGGTGTTGGGTATCGCTGGTATTGCCGGAAATGGACAGTCTGAGCTAATGGATGCGCTGACAGGTGAATGGCGCGGCACACAAATAGGTGTTTTCAAAAAAGGCGCAGAAGATATAAGCCAGTTGAACCCGGCAGAACGGCGCTTAAATGGGCTGGCCTTTGTCCCTGAAGAGCGTAATGGTCATGCTGCTGTGCCCAGTATGCGCCTATCTGAAAATGCGCTTCTGACCAGTTTTGAGCGAGCGGGTGCAGTACAGATGGGCGTGGTTAATCAAAATTATGCAGCCCAATTTGCTGATAGGGTTTCAGCGATGTTTGATGTGCGCCGCCCAGAAGCTAATCCCCTAGCTTCCGCGCTATCTGGAGGTAACTTACAGAAATTTGTGGTCGGACGTGAGATTGCCAAAAAGCCAGAGTTACTGATTGTCTCGCAGCCTACTTGGGGGGTGGATGTCGGCGCCGCCCAATTTATTCGCAAAGCTATGATCGATTTAGCAGCAGGCGGGGCAAGCGTGATTGTTATCTCTCAGGATTTGGAAGAAATTTTTGCTGTATCGCATAAAATTGCTGTCTTGCATGAAGGCAGCTTGTCTAAAGCCTATCCAGCAGCAGAAATGAATCCGCAAACTATTGGTTTGTTGATGGGTGGAAGCACTATTGATAATGCAAGCAAGACGGCGCGCACAATATCCAAGAAAACGAATAACAGGGTGGCTGGCTAATGTTCATTCTTAAGCCGCGCAAATCAGTTCCCTTATCGCTGACCTTGTTAGTTCCAGTGGTGGCAATTGCGCTCACCCTTTTGATGGGCGGCCTGATTTTTGGGTTTTTGGGTTATAATCCTGTTGAAGCTCTATATGAATTTTTTGTTGCTCCACTCTCTCGCCCAGACCAGATTGGCAACTTGCTGGTTAAGGCCTGTCCACTTATCATTATTGGTACGGGGTTGGTGTTTTGTTACCGTGCAAATGTCTGGAATATCGGTGCTGAAGGCCAGTTGGTTCTAGGGGCGATGGGCGCTGGTTGGCTAGCATTGTCTTTCCCAGATGCACAATCACCACTCTTTATTTTTGCGATGTCGGTAGCTGCAATGGTGGCAGGCGGGTTGTGGGGGGCAATCCCTGCTTTGCTGAAGATACGCTTTCGTACCAATGAAATTCTGGTTTCCTTGATGTTGACATATGTGGCGGCATTATTGCTGGACTGGATTGTTCGCGGCCCTTGGCGTGACCCGATGTCATTTGGGTTTCCATTAACAAAAACCTATCCAGACGCCGGATTGATACCTGCGTTAATTTTGCCCGGAATAGGCCGATTAGGGCAGTTGCATTGGGGGGTGGTTTTTGCCTTTATAATCGCGGCATGTGGTTGGTTTTACCTAGCGCGGATGCTGTCTGGCTATCAGATAAAGTTGATGGGAGATGCCCCACGCGCAGGTCGTTTTGCAGGGTTTAGCCAGTCTTATAATACCATGGCTGTGCTGGTGATTTCTGGCGCGTTAGCTGGGCTTGCCGGAATGATAGAAGTGTCGGCAAATATTGGGCAACTTCAGCCAAATGTATCTTTTGGTTATGGATTTACCGCCATAATTGTGGCGTTTTTAGCCCGGTTAAATCCTTTGGCTGTGATTGTCGCAGGCCTTGTTGTGGCGCTAGCGGAGCTTGGCGGTGATACGGCGCAAATTTCTATGGGAATTCCCAAAGTGGTTACGGGCATTTTTAAAGGCATTTTGCTGTTTATGTTGCTGGCTGGTGAAACTCTAACCCGCTATGAGTTGGTGCGCGTTGTACGCATAAAGGCACATCAAACGCCAGCTCAACAGGAGGAGAGCTAGCATGTTTGATGAGCTGTTATTGACGGTTTTGCTGACTTCTGTGCCGTTAATTCTGGCCGCAACAGGTGAGCTGGTTGTGGAGCGAAGCGGGGTGTTGAACCTAGGGGTGGAAGGCATGATGCTGATGGGAGCCGTGGCTGCTTTTGGTGCGGCTAGCCTGTCTGGTAACCCTTATATCGGTATTGTTGGCGGCGGGCTTGCTGGTATGGCGGTTGCAGGTGTCTTTGCCCTTTTTGTTTTAGGGCTAGCAACTAATCAGGTGGCAACTGGACTTGCTTTGACAATATTTGGCACAGGTCTTTCTGGGCTTATTGGTGCGCCGCTTGTTGGCCAAGCTATTGACGGGCTGCCTTCTATGACGCTGCCGCTCTTATCGGATATTCCGCTTATTGGCGTGTTCTTTCAGCTGGATATTATGGCCTATCTTTCCATTTTAATTGTTGCATTAACATCGATATTTTTGATGCGTAGCCGTGCCGGCCTTATCTTGCGCTCGGTTGGGATTAATCATGACAGTGCTCATGCGCTGGGCTATAATGTATTACAAGTGCGATTCTTCGCCATTTTGTTTGGTGGGTTTATGGCAGGGCTAGGCGGCGCCTATCTGCCGCTGGTGCTGACACCGCATTGGGCAGAAGGCATGACAGCAGGCAGGGGATGGATAGCCCTGGCATTGGTTGTATTTGCATCATGGCAACCCTGGCGGGTTTCGATTGGCGCCGTTTTATTTGGTGGGGTGACGATTATGCAACTTGCAGGACAAGCGCGAGGCTGGACAATACCAGCACAGTTTTTGTCGATGATGCCTTATCTGGCGACGATTGTTGTTTTGGTGACAATTTCAGGCAGAGGTAGAAATGTGTTTGGGGCGCCAATGCATTTAGGGAAAAGATTTTTTATGACGCGTTAACAAGATAGAGGAGTTGAAAATGAATAAAATTGCAGTATTTTTGGGCGTTGCGTTAATTGCAATAATCGGAGCTTTTTTTCTATTTCAAGATGAAAAGGAGGTAATGACTGCCGGTAAATCAGATAAGCTAAAGGTTGGATTTGTATATTTGACTAATCCTGGAGACCATGGTTGGACGTATGCTCATGAAGTTGGTCGTCAGCAATTACAAAAACATTTTGGGAATAAAATTGAAACAACCTTTGTTGAAAATGTGCCAGAGGGTCCTGACGCGGCACGTGTTATTCGTGACCTAGTTGCTCAGGATAATAAAGTAATTTTCACCACCTCTTTTGGCTATATGGAGCCAACATTGAAGGTGGCAAAGGAATACCCTGATGTAATGTTTGACCATATTACAGGTTATAAGCGCGCGCCAAATATGGCTACTGGTAATATCCGCTTTTATGAAGGCAGATATGTACAAGGTGTGGTTGCGGGTCTAACCACAAAGTCAAACACTATTGGCTATCTGGGGGCTTTCCCAATTCCAGAAGTTATTCAGGGTATTAATTCATTTGCACGTGGTCTGCGTTCTGTGAACAAAGAGGCTAGCATCAAGGTGGTTTGGGTCAATAGCTGGTATGATCCGGTGAAGGAATCAGATGCAGCAAAAGTTCTTATCGCAGAAGGCGCAGATGTGCTGGCTCAGCACACAGATAGCCCGGCAATGTTGCAAACAGCTGAAAAAGCTGGTGTTAAGGGCTTTGGTCAATCCTCTGATATGCATGAATTTGCGCCAAAGGCACAGCTATTTTCTTCTGTAAATAACTGGGGTCCTTACTATATCTCGCAAGTTCAAAAAGTACTGGATGGCAAATGGTCAACAGGCGATGGACCAGATCATTGGGCAGGCAATACCTGGAAAGGGATTGGTGATGATTTTCTGGTGCTGACAGAGTTTAAAAACATGCCAGCTAGCGTAGCTGAAAAGGCAGAAACTGTGCGTGCTGGTATCGCGGCAGGCACTTTGAATATCTTTGAAGGGCCAATGAAAGATAATCAGGGTAATATGGTTCTAGACGCTGGCAAGGTGCTGGATGATGGCGGCTTGTGGGGCATGAACTATTATGTTGAGGGTGTTGAAGGTAGCATTCCTAACTAAGGTGAACGCCTGATAAAATATTTTGATGGGCGTTTCTGATATTTTCAGATGCGCCCGTTTAACATTTTCGCCACGCCGCTAGAAAATCAAGGCAGCAGAAGGGCGATGAAGAACACCAAAGGGGTGTTTTATGACTAAAACAATTTGTTTTTTTCTGAACCAGGAAAAAATAGAAATTGAGTTAAATGAAGGGGGCGGGTTGCGCCCCGATACCACCTTGTTGAACTGGTTGCGAGAGCGCCGGAAACTCACTGGTACCAAAGAGGGATGTGCTGAAGGGGATTGCGGCGCTTGTAGCGTCGTTATAGGCCGGCTGACTAGCGATAACACGCCTAACTGGCAGGCGGTAAATGCCTGTATTTTATTTTTACCAATGCTACATGGCAGCGTGATCACAACTGTTGAAGGGGTGGCAAATGCCGATGGAGAGCTACACCCTGTCCAGCAGGCGATGATAACGCATCATGGCGCCCAATGTGGTTTTTGTACCCCCGGTTTTGTGATGTCTTTATATGCAGGCTGGTGCGCAGGCATGGATTTTACGAATGTTGCAGAAATAGAAACATTGCTTAGTGGTAATTTATGTCGCTGTACTGGCTATGGTCCAATTGTAAGCGCTGGTGAAGCGCTGGCGAGATGGGCGCGCCCGCAATGGGCAACTGACAGGGTGCTAGGGGATATTTCAGCGCTAGCGCAGATGGCTGCTACCACAACAAAAAGTCTGGATTTAAAATGTCAGGGTCAGCGCTATAGCGCCCCAGCTAGTTTAGAGGAATTGCAGACACTCTATGCAGAAAATCCGTCTGCGCAGATATTGTCTGGGGCAACAGATATCGGGCTGTGGGTGACCAAGCAGCATCGCCAATTACCCCACCTTATCCATATTGGCAATGTGGCAGAATTAGATAGCCTTAAAAAAACAGATGGCCATATCACAATTGGGGCAGGGGTTACCCACCAGCAGGCAATGGAGGCGCTTGCAGAAGATTATCCAGCTTTGCAGGAAATCTGGTCTCGCTTTGGTTCTGCCCAAGTGCGCGCATCAGCTAGGGTCTGCGGTAATATTGCTAATGCCTCGCCAATTGGCGATCTCTCCCCATGTTTTTTGGCTCTTGATAGTCAGATTGTCCTCAATAAAGCAGGTAAGCGTCGCCAGATTAAGCTGGATAGTTTCTTTATTGATTATGGCAAGCAAAACCGTGAGGCAGGGGAGTTTGTTGAAGCCATTATACTGCCACGCTTGCAAGCAGGGCAGCAGTTATTGGCCTATAAATTATCGAAACGTTTTGACCAAGATATCTCCGCTGTTTTGATGGCGGGATGTATAGATGTTCAGGCCGGTAAAATAACAGATATTAAAATTGGCTTTGGCGGTATGGCCGCTATCCCCAAACGTGCGATGCAGTTAGAAGCTTATCTGAAGGGGCGGGAAGTATCTGTGTTTGCGGGCGAGATGGATGCCAAGCTTGCAACAGATATCGCGACTTGCCTGAGCCAAGATTTTGACCCGATTGACGATATGCGTGCTAGCCGCTCATACCGTTTGCTTGCTGCTGCCCAGTTGGTACAAAAAATGTTTATCGAATATCAATCTGGCTATATGCGCCTATCAAAGCCGCAGCATTTTCGCACACCAGAAGATTTCACCGCTACAGTGCAGGCTTAGCAAGAAAGGAGATGGGCATAAATGAGCAGTGATTTACATAAACCCATTGCCCATGATAGTGCCGCGCTCTACGTCACCGGCGCCGCAAAATTTACCGATGATATCTCCTTTCCAGAAGATGGCTTGCATATCGCGCTTGGGCTGTCCTCTGTTGCCCATGGCAAATTGGTCAGCATAGATTTAGAAGAAGTGTTAAAGGCTGATGGGGTGGTTTGCTGTCTAACTGCAGAGGATATCAAAGGTAAGAATGACGCCAGCCCTATTTTTGGTGACGACCCTGTCTTTGCAGATGGCTTGGTTAGCTATCATGGGCAATCTATTTTTGCGGTTGTTGCTGGCTCTGCTAAGCAGGCACGCATGGCGGCATTAAAGGCACAAATCGTCTATGAAGAACTGCCTGCTATCCTGACCATTGATGATGCGATTGCCCAAAACAGCCTGCTTCGCCCGCCCCACCATAAAGAGACAGGCGATGTAGATAGGGGGCTGTTGGCCGCGCCGCGCCGCTTGCAAGGGCGGATAAAAATTGGTGGACAAGAGCATTTTTATCTAGAAGGGCAGGCAGCTATTGCTCTTCCCGGTGAGGCGGCGGAGGTGCATCTGCATGTTTCCAGCCAACACCCAACCGAAATTCAGCATAAAGTTGCTGAAGCGCTGGGGATCGGTTTTCATCAGGTCAGCGTGCAGGTCAGGCGAATGGGCGGGGCCTTTGGCGGCAAGGAAAGTCAGGCTAATCTGCCTGCAATTATTGCTGCGCTGGCAGCGGTTAAAACAGGTAAGCCTGCGAAACTCGTTTATGACCGTGATGAAGATATGCGGGTTACGGGCAAGCGCCATGATTTTCAGATTTCTTATGATGTTGGCTTTAATGATGAAGGGAGGATTCTTGCGCTGAATGTAGCCCAATTCCTGCGTTGCGGGATGTCTTTTGATCTCTCACTTGCTATTGCCGACCGGGCTATGATGCATGCCGAAAATGCCTATTTCATTCCAGATATGCGCACTACTTCAACTTTGTGTAAGACCCACACCCCCTCTAATACGGCCTTCCGCGGTTTTGGCGGCCCGCAAGGTATTATGGGTATGGAGCGGGTTATTGATGATATTGCAGCCACCCTAGGGTTGGACCCCCTGATTGTTCGTCAGCGTAATTTCTATCCTGATAAGGACGCGTCTGACGGGGGAAAACCTACCCCCTATGGCCAGCCAGTAACAGACTGTATTATCGGCCAGCTAGCAGATAAACTTGCCCGTGATGCACACTACCATGAACGTCGCAAAGAGATTGTTAAATGGAATGAGGGGCATCCTATCTTGCGCAGAGGGATTGCGCTAACGCCTGTAAAATTTGGAATTTCTTTCAATAAAACAATGCTTAATCAGGCCGGTGCATTGGTGCATATCTATACTGATGGGACGATACATCTCAATCATGGCGGCACAGAGATGGGGCAGGGGCTGTTTACAAAAATAGCCCAGATTTGTGGAGATGCGTTTGGTGTGCCGATTGACAAGGTTGCTATTACCCCTACGCATACAGGAAAGGTGCCAAACAGCTCTGCCACCGCTGCTTCTTCTGGCACAGACCTGAACGGCATGGCAACAGCCGCCGCCGCAGAGACCCTAAAGGCACGAATGGCAACCTATCTAGCAGCACAATATCAGGCAGATGTAGCGCGTGTGCGCTTTGCAGATGAAAAGGTGTATGTGGGCGATGAGGCGATAAGCTTCGCCAAGGCTGCGATGATGTGCTGGCAGGGGCGCATATCGCTTTCAGCAACCGGATTTTATGCAACCCCCGATATCCATTGGGATCCTGATAAAGCTAAAGGCGCGCCTTTTTATTATTTTGCCTATGGTGCGGCGGTAACAGAAGTAGCAGTGGATAGGCTAACCGGAGAGAATAGGTTATTGCGGGTCGATATTTTGCATGATGTTGGACGCTCGATTAACCCTGCCCTTGATAGAGGCCAAATCGAGGGTGGTTTTATTCAAGGGGCTGGCTGGTTAACCACCGAAGAGCTGGTCTATGGCAAAGATGGACGCCTGCAAACCCATGCCCCAGCAACCTATAAAATTCCGGCCTGCTCTGATAGGCCAGCTATCTTGAATATTGACTTATTTGAAAGTGGCGGCAATCCAGCACATACTATTCACAAATCAAAGGCCGTGGGCGAGCCGCCTTTCATGCTTGCCGCAAGTGTGCATTCGGCCCTGCGTCATGCCATTGAAGGGCTAGCAGAAGAGCGCATGCCAAATCTGGATGCGCCTGCCACAGCAGAACAGCTCTTGATGACCTTAAAAGGCATGGCACGTTAATGAAAGATTGGGGTGAGAGGATAGAGGCCTATATTGGTGCTGGCCAGTTAGTCTGCCGGATTGTTGTTGCTGAGGCTAAGGGCTCTACCCCGCGTGAGGCTGGCGCAGATATGTATGTTACCCAAGCTGGGATATGGGGCACTATTGGCGGCGGCGCGCTTGAATTTGAAGCAATGAAAATTGCTCGCCAGATGCTGGCAGAATTGGCAGACACCCAGTCTAGGTTTGCACGTCAGTTTCGCAACTTTCCTCTAGGGCCTAATCTGGGACAATGTTGCGGCGGTCAAGTCACGTTACTATTTGAAGGTTTCACACCTGATTGTCTGGCAGAACTAACAGCTATTCTTAGCAATCCTGCTAGCGGTTATATTCATCAAGCAGGTAGCCTTGTAATAGCCCAGCTATCCCCAAAGCCTGTAGCAAAGATATCTTTTGATAGCAAAAAACAGACCTTGTTGATGCCGCCCATATTGCCCAATACCCCGCTTTATTTATATGGGGCTGGGCATGTTGGCCGTGCCGTGATGGGCGCGGTCAGTGGATTGGCATTAGACAGGGTATGGGTGGATACCGACAAGAGCCGCTTTCCAGAAGATACAGACCCAGCTATTACGCTAGCTCCCGCTACTGATATGACAATTATTGCAGAACATGCCCCACCCGGTGCCATCCATATTGTGATGAGCTATTCTCATGCGCTCGATGAAGCACTGGTTTACACGATTTTAAGGAAAGGAAATTTTGCAAAATTGGGCCTGATTGGATCGCGCACGAAAAAGCAGCGTTTTTGTAATGCCTTGAAAAAACGCGGCATTGATGAATCCGCACTTAAGCAGCTTATCTGTCCTATCGGCTTGCCAGATTTGCGTTCTAAATCGCCTGCCCATGTTGGCTTGTCTATAGCGGCGCAAATAGCTATTTGGCTAGAGAAAAATTAAAGCCCGCGATTAAGAAGTGCGCGTGCTGCTGCATCATGGCGGGTAAGCAATGCCCCTAAATCGAGGCGAGATAACCTTCCATCCGTGACCACCATTCGGCCAGCTGTCATCACATGGCGGGGCTTTACAGGTCCACATAAAACAAGTGCGGCAAGCGGGTCTGACTGGGTGCCAGAAAAATCAATGCAATTTCGGTCAAAAATCGCTAGATCAGCAGCAAAATTAGGGGCGATTTGGCCAATATCGTGACGGTTTAGCGTCTCAGCTCCGCCTCTGGTTGCAACACGCAGCGCTTCTCTTGCGGTCATTTTATCTGCGCCGCCCAGCACCCGTTGTAACAGCATAGTCTGGCGCGCTTCGTTCATTAGATGTCCGCTATCACTTGAAGAAGATCCATCCACACCTAAGCCAACCTTCACGCCAGCATCCAGCATCTGGCGTACCGGTGCAATTCCGCTAGCAAGGCGCATATTAGAGCAAGGGCAATGCGCAACACCTGTACCAGTACGAGCAAATAAATCAATTTCTTGACTATCTAGCTGGACACAATGCGCGTGCCAGACATGCGCCCCTGTCCAGCCTAGATTTTCAACATAATCCCCCGGACGCTGGCCAAACTGGGCAAGCGAGTAATCAATATCTTCCACATTTTCGGCTAAATGGGTATGCAACCCAACGCCTTTGTCAGCGGCCATCAAAGCAGTGTCGCGCATCAACTCGACACTGACTGAAAAAGGCGAGCAAGGCGCAAGAGCGATGCGGGTCATAGCATATGGGCTATCATCATGAAAGGCATCAATAACGCGCAAACAATCTTCTAAAATCCTATCCTCTTGTTCAGTTAAGCTGTCTGGCGGCAACCCTCCTTTGCTCTCACCAATGCTCATCGAACCTCTAGTGGCGGTAAAGCGGATGCCAACATCTTGAGCCGCTTCAATGCTGTTATCCAGTCGGCTGCCATTGGGATAAAGATAGAGATGGTCAGACGAAGTGGTGCAGCCGCTTAAAGCAAGCTCAGACAGGCCGATTACCGCTGAGATATAAATATCATCAGGGGTCAGTTGTTGCCATATAGGATAGAGGGTCTTTAACCAGCCAAACAGACTCTCATTCTGTGCTTCGGGAATAAGGCGGGTTAGATTTTGAAACAGGTGATGATGTGTATTCACAAGGCCGGGAATAACAATATGACCAGATAAATTCATCACCTCATCAACGCGCGCAGCATGGCTGGCTAGGCTTGCATTACTGCCAACCGCTTTGATGACACCATTTTCAATTAGGATAGCTGCGTCCTGTAACTCTTCACCGCAACCAGCATTACGAGGTGACTTAGAGTTCCCAGGCAGGCCATTATTCCCAGGCAGGCCATTATTCCCAGGCAGGCCATTATTCCCAGACGGACCATTGTTCCCAGACGGACCATTGTTCATAGTCGCCAGAACATCAATTTTTGTTAGCAACAGGCTAGTCAAAATAGCCTCCTTTTTTAAGGGCTACCTCGTAAGTTCCCAATCATCTGGATTTATATCAAGACAGGCTTCCACCGCAGCTGTTGCGATAACTGAACATGTGTCATTATCTTTGTCATGCACATCTAGCCCCCCCTTTACAACGGTAACTACTGCATTTCCGCGCGGTAATTCATCTGCAACTATTTTTGTATCAACAGAATCGGGCTTTTGCACGCCGATGGTAACATTCACCTGCATATCTTCGTGGCTAAGCCCTAGCGAGCGAAACAGTACCAGTGAGCTATGATGAAGTGCATCCTGAACCGCTCGGCAAGCTGCCTTGGTGTAATCTTCCCCATATAAATCATTGCCTGTGCCCATTTCCAAGATTAGTCGTTTCATGCGCTTGCCCCTTTGTTAGTGGCAGGTTGCATATTAAAAAAGACGTTCACTGCTGCGTTGGCGATAACTGTTTTGTCAGTATCTGCTGGCGGTTTGCCCAAGCTTTTATCAGCTGGTTTGGCAATATCTAGCCCGCCATGTACAACTATGACCGACCCTTTGCCATAGGGCAGAATAGCTTTGACCGCTTCAATATCTACCGCTTCTGGCTTTTGGACACCAATTTCCACCTCGACAATCATATCCTCACGCGAAAACCCAAACGCATCTGCCATAGTCAGGGAATTATGCCAGAGTGCATCTTGCAAAGCCCGGATTGCTGCTTTGGTATAATCCTGGCGACGCAGGGAGGTGCCCATGCCTAGTTCCATCGCAACCTTTTTCTTTGCCATTCTTTCCTCTTTTTTTAAAAAGCAATAATTCGATTTTTTCTTATTCTTCAAAAAAGCTAGACCTATTTACATAATTTGTCATATTTTTCTAACGATTTTATGTCCATTTTTCGCAAGTTGATTTGGGTTGAATTTTTTTTGGCTTGCATCTCATCAGATCATAACGGTGTTCTAGTGCTCTCAGCCTTTATTTCCGGATTTTTTATCAGCCTGTCCCTGATTTTGGCGATAGGCCCGCAGAATAGTTTTGTTATCCGGCAAGGCTTACTGAATCAGCATGTTTTGGCGGTGGTATTGTTTTGCGGGATATCGGATGCTCTGCTGATCTGTTTAGGGGTGCTTGGGCTTGGCACCATTATGGCACCTATTTTTGAAGATTATGCAGACTGGTTGTTTGGTATATCCGCGCTTTGGCTGGGCGTTTACGGTCTGGGGCGGCTGCGTGCTGCCTATCAAGCGGCGGATAGCATTACAGCAGATAGCACAGGCGAGCCTGTCACAAATTTACGCAGTATTTTTAGCCTGCTAGCAGTGCTGACTTTTGCTAATCCGCATGTGTATCTGGATACAGTTGTTTTGCTAGGGGCGGTTTCCATTGGCTATATCGGGCTTGAAAAGCTGGTCTTTGCTAGTGGTGCATCGCTGGCTAGCTTGTCCTTTTTTGCCAGTATTGGATTTGGGGCAAAACGCCTTAGTCCGCTGATGCGCTCGGCGCGTGCCTGGCGAATGCTAGATATTGTAACCGCGCTTATAATGTTTGTTTTTGCCGTAACGTTGCTAGCGCAAACCAGCTGGGTGACAGGATAACAGGCCTCTAATCCAAATCTTCGCTTAGCACAGTTAGTTGAATGTGATAGCAAAGCTCCCCCTCATCATCATCGCGATAGACAACACCAAAGGTTTCTCCATCTAGCTGAAATTCTACTGAATCCTTAGCCTCTGGTCTGGCGATGAGTGTGATATCATGATTGCCGAAACGCTTGCGCAAAAAACGTTGCAGTTTTTGGGTTTCAGTCGGTGTCATTCGGCAAGCCTCATATCGGTTTAGAAGTAAAAATAAATATTGGTTAAAACGTACTCAGCTTAAGACAAGGCAGAGCCCTTTGTCTAGATCAGATAAGCCGTTTGTAAGCCTGTAATGTTCAGATAAGGGTCAGAAATTTGAAAATAGATTAGCCGTGACGGGCGATTTGTCCGCCATAACGCGGCCACGCTGGCCGGGCTGCCACGTCATGTGTTCCGCAATTACTACAGCGCAGATAAACACCTAATTCTGGTACAGGAAATAGTGGGCCTAATCTTTCTATCAGTGTATCCACGGGTAGATCTGCATTGTGGCTGCATCTATTACACCAGCAAAACACATCAAGATTTTGCGCTGCCAGATGATGTAAACATACAGGCTGATGCGGTTCTGTCTTTTTAATTTCCTGTTCTTTAAACCTGCCCATAACCTGACGCCAATATTTGTTTAGATAAATCTGTTCTTGTTTTGTTCTAATTTAGTTATATCTAAATCTTTAGGCAGAGGCAAGGTAAAATCCAGCCTATTAAGAGACAGGGTTTGCTGAAACTATAGATTATTAGCTTTTGGTTTTCAGGAAGGTTTTACGCCCTTATCAGGCGAGGCAACCGGTGCAGATAGCTTGTCAGCTCAGGTAATTTGCGTGTGCGAAACAGCGTTTTTTTACGATCTTTAAGGATAAATACGGGCTTCTCAGACCCCTTAATGCGCTGTTTTTCAATGGTGAAAAGGGGCTGTTCATGGGCATGTTTAAAAATTGAGAAAATAGCACAATTATCAATATGGTCTAGCGCGTAATCACGCCAATCACTGTTGGCAACACGCGCAGCATAAGTTGAGAGAATATTGGATAATTCCGTCCGTGAAAAATAGAGGGTCTTGGTTTTTTTACGTGAAACAGAATGAGATGACATTTATTGCTGCTACCTGCTCTTTCATTGGTCTCGTTATCATCTAGCGCGGTCTTAATAAAAACGCCTGCTTTAACTTTATATCCCTACCTAAAGAGTGGCTAAAGCGCTATCAAAGGTCAAGCCTTATAGAACGCTGAAAATTCGCTGAATATTGCTATTCTGACTAAACGCAAAAAAAACTGGAAAACAAACGCCTAATAGACGTATAAGGGCAGACGTATATAGATGAGCAAATTTAAATTAATAGGCCTGAAATCTCAGGGTGAGTGCATATGGCAGATATATTTGACGAGATTAACAACGAGCTGAAACAGGACAGGCAAGCTGTGTTGTGGCAACGCTATGGCAAATATGTCATTGGTGTCGCGGTGCTGATTATCGTGCTTGTTGGCGCGCGTCAGGGATATGTGTATTGGAAAGAGGCGCGCGATGGCGCCGCTGCTACGGCTTATTATCAAGCAGCTTCTATCGAAGATGCGGGTGAGGCGTTAGAAGCAGCTGGAGACACGCTAACGCCTGGCTATCAGGTGCTGGCTGATTTTACTATTGCCCGCAAATTAGCTGAGCAAGGCAGAGCTAGCGATGCTGAATCTGCTTTTCTAATCCTAGCTGAGCGTGATGATATTGACGGCTTTTACCGGGATGCTGCGCTGTTATTGTCGGTGATGCATGCTCCCGAAAATGCGAATAGTGATGATTTGCTCGCGCGTCTTTCTGTGCTGACCGATACAGCCGGACCTTTGCAGGGGCTGGCGCTAGAGCAGGCAGCAGGACTTGCCTTAAGAGGGGGGCGTGCGCAAGATGCGGCGGCCTTCTTGGAAAAAATAACTACACTTAGCGAAGTGCCTTCTAGCCTGCGTCAACGCGCATCACAATTGCTGACTATTGTTGGCGGTAAGGTGTCTGGGTAATGAGAAGCGCATTCGGGCAAATCTATCTATTAGGGTCAAGTCTGCGAGGCGGAGCCAGCTTGCTGGGCGCGCTGTTAATGCTAGCTGCATGCGCTGATAATGAGCTTATCTTGAAAGGGGAGCGTGAAGCGGTTTTGTTGGAAACTTCCAGCTTGGTTATTGATGATGGCGCCGCGGCCGAATTCGGCGCAATCGGTTCTGCAATAACAAACCAAGATGCTGGACATCCCGGCCTTTCTGCTGGTCATGCAGGTGGGCATCTTACCCTAGAGACGCCGCTGAAACGGGTTTGGCGTTCCAGAGTTGCTGCCCCTGAAGATGATGTGGTTAGTCTGCCACAGCCGATGATTGCTGACGGGCGTATCTATGCGCTTGGGGCGGATGCGCTACTTACTGCTTTTGATTTGGAAAGCGGCGATGTATTTTGGCAGTTTCAGGTAAATGCGCCTGATAGTGGCCTGTTTCCAGGCAAAGCAGGCGGTATTGCGACAAATGGTGAGGTGGTCGCTGTGCATGCAGCGCGCGATAGCCTTAGCCTGCTGGATGTGAAAAATGGCTCAGAAATCTGGCGCGTTGAGCATGACAGCCCGTTGGCAGGTGGCCCAACTCTTATCGATAATGCGGGTGTTGTTGTCACGGATATTGATGGATATGTTTTTGTCTATCGTCTAGCAGATGGCGAGCTGGCATGGCAGTCCGTTGGTTTGCCCGTGGATACAGTTGTGTTTGGTGCGCCATCGCCGGCAGTTAGTGGCGCTGAGCTCGTCCTAGCAGGGGCGGGCGGCGAAATTGCCATTCAAAAGGTCGAGAATGGCCAGCTTTTATGGGCAGATAGCCTTGCGACCTTATCGCCAACTACCCCGCTACAAGAACTGGGTGATGTATTAGCCCATCCCATCCATGATGGTGAGAACATCTATGTGATAAGCCAATCTGGCCTGCTAAGTGCTTATGAATCCAAAACTGGTTTTCAGATTTGGGAGCATCCAATAGCTGGCGTGCAGATGCCGTGGATAGCAGGGGATAGCTTGTTTGTCTTGTCGGTAGAGGGGCATGTTATCGCTTTGCGTAAATCAGACGGGGCAGTCAGATGGATGACGGCGCTAGATGGAAGCGGCGAGCTAGGTTCAGCTAAGCCTGGAACCGTTACGGAATATTTTGGTCCTGTTGTGGCCTCTGGCATGGTGCATGTCTTATCAGAGGGGGGCAAGCTGGTTAGCCTGAACGCTGAGACAGGCGCAGAAGTTTCCAGTCAGTCTTTAGGTAGCAAGGTTAATATTCCCCCGCAAATCGCTCAATCTAGCTTCATTTATCTGACAGAATCTGGTCAGCTAAACGTAATGCGCTAAAGCTGATGAGTGTTACTCTTGCCATTGTTGGACGGCCAAATGTTGGCAAATCCACTTTATATAACCGCCTGACTGGCACTCATCATGCGATTGTTGATGACCAACCTGGTGTTACCCGCGACCGCCGTGAGGGGGATGCCTATCTAGCAAGTATGGAATTTCGCCTGATCGATACGGCTGGACTGGAAAAAGCAAAAGCAGGTAGCTTGCAAGACAGAATGCGAGAGCAAACAGAGATGGCGGTAGCACAAGCCGATATCACGTTGCTAGTGATTGATGCGCGCGCAGGTATCTTGCCAGATGATGTGCATTTCGCGCGTCAGATACGAAAATCTGGAACCAGCGTGATTTTGCTTGCTAATAAATGCGAAGGTAAAACAGGGGCAGAAACACTGGCCGAAGCATGGCAATTAGGGTTAGGCGCACCCGTACCGCTATCTGCAGCACATGGTGACGGGCTGATAGATTTGTTTGATGCCCTGCGCGAGACGGCGCGTGAAATAGGTCTTGAAGATGCCCTTTTTGCGGCCGCAGATGCCAGCAAAGAAAAAGCAGAAGAGATTATCATACCAGAAGATGAAGATGGACCAGATGTCTGGATTGATGACCGTGATAAGAGCCCGATCCGAATGGCAATTATTGGCCGCCCGAATATGGGCAAATCTACTCTTGCTAATACTTTGCTTGGCGAATCACGTCTCTTAACAGGCCCAGAAGCAGGGATTACACGCGATAGCATCACCTTGCCCTTTGATTGGGAAGGTACAGCTTATGAGCTGGTAGATACAGCTGGTATGCGCCGGCAAGCCCGTGTAACCGACAGGATTGAGCGGTTGATGGTCAATGATGCTGAACGGGCTATCCAATATGCCAAGATTTGCGTGCTTATGCTGGATGCCCGACAGCCGCCTCATAAACAGGACATGGTTATTGCCCGCCAGGTTACTGATGAGGGGCGTGCGCTTATTATCGCCGCTAATATGTGGGATGATGTGGCGGACAAGCAAAAAGCGATGCAGCAAATAAATGACCGTCTGCAAACCTCGCTAGCTCAGGTGCGCGGTGTGCCAGTTGTACCGATTTCCGGGATGTATGGGCGCGGTTTGGATAAGTTGATGAAGGCCGCACATGATATTCATCAGAAATGGAACACACGGATTTCAACCGGCCGGCTAAATCGGTGGCTGGAGCCAATGCTGGAAGCCCATCCCCCGCCCATGTCACAAGGCAGGCGCTTGCGCATCCGCTATATGACGCAAGTCCGCACCCGCCCGCCAACATTTGCGCTGTTTGCCAGCCGTCCCGTTGATATCCCTGAGAGCTACCTGCGTTATCTGATAGGGGGCTTGCGTGATGATTTTGGGCTAGAAGGCGTGCCAGTACGGATGATGCTGCGTAAGGGCAACAACCCCTATCAGCCTAAATCTTAAGACGCGCTTTATAATGTGTTCTCTATCTGGGTTATCAGCCTATCCAGTGTAGCACTGATAGCGATAAGGGCGGCACTATCCAAATAACCGGTAGCTTTTTTTCCCGCCGCAACGCTACCTTTGGGATTTAAAAACAGGGTTCTATTGACCTCTATTTGCAGGACAGATACGCGTCTTTCAGCAGATTTATTAAAGCTAAGCCCATAGTGGCGGGTTGTATAGCCGCCGGCATAAGGCGCATTCCACCCCCAGCTATAATTTTGTGAACCCATCACCGTATCTATTACCTCAACCAGATGGGCAGGCAGGGTTGCACCATGCAGATTGCCAAAGATAAAGTCTGGTAACGCGCGCCGTGGGACAGGGGCTTTTTTCTGGTTAAATTGGCGCGCAGGGTCTGGCATAGAATGCAAATCTACCAGCAATATATGCGATGCTGTCTCCAGCATTGCCTCTAGCCGGTTTAATAGAAGTGTGTGATAGGGACGGTGACAGCGGGTGATAATCTGGGCGACTTCATCGGGACTAAAAGGAGCTGAATAAAGCGGCTCTCGCGCAGCGGACAGGCGTGGAATAACCCCATAACCTGCGGCAATGTAGGGCTTATATACAGAAGCAGGCTTAAATATCCCTTCTGGGCAAAGCTGTTTATCCATCGCTTCTTCTGGCCGGTTTAAATCGCATAAAGCGCGCCCTATTTGCGCAATCAGGGCAGGGCGGTGGGGGGCTGCTAGCATCAGACCCAGAATATCAGTGCCTGTATCTTCTAGCGTACGCGCGCGTGCTTGGCGAATATCATCAAACCAGCCATGTGGATAGCATCGCCCGCCATGCGGCACCGATAATATGCTTTTGGCTACTGCCTCTCCTTCTACGAGCAAGGGCTGTGGCAGCGCATCAAAATTAACGCTTATGCTCTCATTTGCAAGCCTCTCCCCATCCAGCGATAGATAATGCAAAGCAGCTTTATTTTGTGTGCTATCGAAAGCAGGGCCAGTTAGTGGCAGACGCGTGTCAAGGTAGGTTTGTTGTGTCACGTTTTTTTTGAACATAGCCCAAACACTACGTGGTTTTCAGGTGGCTCGGCAAATGAATTAAGCTATCTCTATAATTTTGAATCTTTTATCAGAAAGCCTAACCTTCCTATAAGCTTGACTTGATAAGCAATTCGCCTTAAATCTTGCCCTGCATTGGCACAAAGCGCATCAATGCATGGTTTAGATGGGTTGGGGAGCGTTAGCTCAGCGGGAGAGCACCACGTTGACATCGTGGGGGTCACTGGTTCAATCCCAGTACGCTTCACCATCTAAAAGCCCAAGTATACAGCGCCTTTTGGCGCTGTTGTGCTTTTTGGGGTGTTTTCAAAAAAGTTTAGTCTTCATCTTCACTA
>JADHLI010000006.1 GCA_016780775.1 Alphaproteobacteria bacterium
TTAATATTTTAGGATTGTTGCCAATCCTGGCAACGTAATCTTTTGGGAGATTTAACATGCGTAAGATTCTTCTTGCATCAACAGCTCTCGTTGCAATGACTTCAGTGTCAGCAATGGCAGCAGACGTAACAATTTCAGGCTCAATCGACGCCAAATATTCAATGGTTGACGATGACGGCGAAACAGGTGACAAAGATTCATTTGCACAGACAAGTGACATCGACATCAGCTTCTCAACAACCACAGACAGCGGCCTGACAATGTCATTGGCAACTGGCTTCTCAGATGGTTCCACTGACGATTCAGTGTTTAAAGTATCTGGCGATTTCGGTACAATCATGATCGAAGACGGTGGTATAGACAAAGATGACAGCGATGCCGTTGAATCAATGGATATCGACGTTGACACCTACACAAATGACGAAGGCTATTCAACTGCAGCTGGCACTGTTAAGCCAGCATATGGTGGCGGATTCTCAGCAACTAAAGCCGACTCAATCTCATACACACTTCCAGCAATAGCTGAAGGGCTTTCAATTGCAGTTGCGCTTAGCGATGGCGAAGACGATGCAAAAACAACTGCATATGGTCTGACCTACACAGGTTCAACTGGCACAGTTGGCTTCAAGCTAGCAGCAGCAGCATCTAGCGCAGACAACGGTACAGATGAAACTGACCAGACACATTACGGTCTTGAAATCACTTCAGGTGCTATCACATTGGGCTTGGCTTCAAATGGCCAGGACAAGTCAGATGACAATTTAGATTACTCATCATCTGAAATGGGCATCAAATACGCAGTATCAGACGTTCTGACAATTGCTGCAATGAACCGTACAGCCGAGACAGGCACTGCGACACAAGATTACGAAATGACAGCTTATGGCGTGACTTACACAATCGCACCTGGTCTGACAACAAGCGTAACATCTTCAGATGTTGACGTTAACGCAACAAACAAAGACAGCCGCATTGTTATCGCACTGGAAGCCTCTTTCTAATTATTGAAAGATTAGCTATAAGAGAGAGGTCGGCTTGCCGGCCTCTCTTTTTTTATGAGGATTAAATGATGCGCACACTATTCGCCCTTGCTTTCATTCTCGCTTTAACAAGCTGTTCTGGTGTTGGACGAGCACCGGTGGAGGAAAAAAGTGCTGGCTCCATTTTAACAGGTAAAGATACACAAGGCATTAACCTTTTAGAGCTTGGCGAAACATCGAATAGTGAAACTGGCCTGCCCATCAATGCGCTTTTATGGCGGGCATCTCTTGATATAGCCTCCTCTATACCGCTTGATGATATTGATACATTTGGCGGGACAATTGTGACCGAATGGTATCAGCTGGACGAGAATAATGAGGAGCGTATTAAACTGGCTATTTTTGTACTTGACCGGGAATTGCGCTCAGATGGTATCCGGGTTGTGGTCTATGTTCAAAAACGTGACGGCAGCGATTGGCGCGATGAAGGTACAGACAGTGAAATGGGCTTGCGCCTAGAAGAGCTTATCCTAACCAGAGCAAGAGAAATTCGCGCCGGAACGGTGAGTGAAACAAATTAATGTAGGCGCAGGTTTTATCCGGCTGGCCTTGCTGTCAGTTCAAAATATCTGTTCTGCTGTCTTTTGAGTGTCCCATGACAAAATTAACCCCTTCAGAGCTTGAAACCAAGTGGCAAAAAATCTGGAATGCACAAAATGCATTTGCCAGCGAAGCTGACCCTAGCCAGCCTAAATATTATGTGTTGGAGATGTTTCCCTATCCCTCAGGGCGCATTCATATGGGACATGTACGCAATTACGCCCTAGGCGATGTGGTTGCGCGGTTTAAGCGCGCTAAGGGGTTTAATGTTCTGCACCCGATGGGCTGGGATGCGTTTGGTCTGCCAGCTGAAAATGCAGCGATAGAGCGCGGTGTGCATCCGGGCAAATGGACAACCCAAAATATTGCCGCCATGCGGGCGCAGCTGAAAACAATGGGCCTTTCTTATGACTGGGAGCGCGAAATTGCAACCTGCACCCCAGATTATTACAAACATGAACAGAAAATGTTCCTTGATTTTCTGGATGCTGGTCTTGCCTATCGCAAAGAAAGCTGGGTGAATTGGGATCCGGTGGAAAACACTGTGCTTGCGAATGAGCAAGTAGTAGATGGGCGCGGCTGGCGGTCAGGTGCTCTTGTGGAACGCCGGAAATTATCACAATGGTTTCTGGCTATATCAGAATTTGCTGATGATCTGTTGCAGGCTATTGATGGGCTGGAAAGATGGCCCGACAAAGTCCGTTTGATGCAAAATAACTGGATTGGCCGCTCCGAGGGCGCTGAATTACGCTTTGCCCTAACAGGGGAGGAAGACAACGAAATTGCCGTTTTTACGACCCGGCCAGATACCTTGTACGGCGCATCTTTTATTGCCTTATCAGCACAACATCCCCTAGCAGCTGAACTGGCGAAAACCCGGTCCGATATTGAAGCTTTTATCGCAGAATGCGCCCAGCTAGGCACATCTGAAGCGGTGATTGAAAAAGCAGAGAAAAAAGGGTTTGATACAGGCCTGTTTGTAAAACACCCGCTGATTGAAGGGCATAAATTGCCTGTCTATATAGCGAATTTTGTATTGATGGATTACGGCACTGGTGCGGTTTTTGGTTGTCCAGCCCATGACCAGCGTGATCTAGATTTTGCAAATGCCTACAGCCTGCCGATTATTCCGGTAGTGCGCCCACATGATGCAGGCGATGATTTCAGCGTATCAACACAAGCCTATACTGGCCCCGGGGTGCTATTTGGCTCTGGTGAATGGTCAGGGCTAGAAGTAGAGGCTGCAAAAAAAGCGGCTATTGATAAGATTGAAGAATTAGGAGCAGGCCAGCAGAAAATAACTTTTCGTTTGCGCGATTGGGGCGTATCGAGGCAACGCTATTGGGGCTGTCCTATCCCAATAATCCATTGCGGTTATTGCGGCGCGGTACCGGTACCAGAAAAAGACCTACCTGTTACTCTGCCAGAAGATGTGGAGTTTGATAGCCCCGGCAATCCACTGGACCGTCACCCTAGCTGGAGCCAAGTTGATTGTCCTTCTTGTGGTAGGGCTGCTAGGCGCGAGACAGATACATTTGATACATTTTTTGAGAGCTCTTGGTATTTTCTGCGCTATACAGATCCAAAAGCTGAGGAAAAGGGCTTCTCAGCTGAAGCTGCAAGCTATTGGATGCCTGTTGATCAATATATTGGCGGGGTGGAACATGCGGTTCTGCACCTGCTTTATTCAAGATTCTTTACCCGCGCTTTGTCAAAAACTGGCTATTTGCAGCTAGATGAGCCTTTCGCTGGGCTTATGACACAAGGGATGGTGTGCCATCAGAGTTTTAAAGATAGTCAAGGAAACTGGCTGTTCCCCGAAGAGGTTGAAAAACAAGATGGGGCATGGGTGCATAAAAAGACCGGTGCGGAAATTAATGCTGGCCGCGTTGAAAAAATGAGCAAATCTAAGCGAAATGTGGTTGACCCGGAGCATATTATCCAAACCTATGGAGCGGATACAGCACGTCTATTTATGCTATCGGACTCTCCGCCTGAACGCGACCTGGAATGGACAGAATCAGGGGTAGAAGGTGCCCATCGTTTTATTCAGAAGATTTGGAAGCTAGCTTTGGCTACCACGGCTTGCCCACAAGGTTTCACACTTAACAAGGATATGGCTACTACCGAAGCAGATGAGGAGCTGGCACGCGCCCTAAATAAAGCCATAGACGACATTGCCAATGATATTGAACGTTTCGCTTTTAACCGTTGTGTTGCGCATTTGCATATTTTGGTTAGCGCCTTAGCTGACTATCAAGCATCCGCGCAGCCAAATCAGGATTGTTTTGGTTTTGCGATGGGACGGTTCGCTGTGCTTTTATCTATGTTCTCGCCGCATATTGCTGAGGAAATTTGGTTGCGATCAGGCGGAACGGGTCTGGTATCGCAAGCAAAATGGCCAGAAATTGACCCGAACTGGCTAAAAGCAGATACAGTAGAAATAGCTGTTCAAGTAAATGGCAAGCTGCGTGCGCGCCTTGAGCTGCCGTTAGATTGCCCTGCCAAAGATGCAGAAGAAAAAGCACTGGCGCTTGAGAGCTTGCAGCGATATCTTGAAGGAAAATCACCTAAACGCGTGATTGTTGTGCCTAACAGGATTATCAATGTGGTGTGTTAATTATTGCAGAAATTTTGTGGCGTTCAGCCTGCTTTTAATGAGTTTGGTTGGCTTAAGCGGCTGTTCGGTTAAAACAATGGCAGATGTGGACCTTACAACTTCTGCTTATTTTCAACATATGGTACTGCCTGAGACACAAAATCGCTCGCAGCA
This sequence comes from Alphaproteobacteria bacterium, assembly GCA_016780775.1. Taxonomy (GTDB): domain Bacteria; phylum Pseudomonadota; class Alphaproteobacteria; order Puniceispirillales; family Puniceispirillaceae; genus JADHLI01. The sequence goes on from JADHLI010000006.1 coordinate 4,354, forward strand.
GCTTATGAACCGGACCTTGTCTGACTATGTAGGCGTGTTTGATACGGATGCGCATTATGCGCTTTCTTATAAATTAAGCTCAGCTAGCCGTTCTGTTTTATCTTCTGCTGGCGAAGATAGCTCTATTAACAACACCAAAATGTCTGTTAGTTACGAGCTGCGTGAACTTGCAACAGGCAATATATTAACAAGCGGTAATATTGATGCATTTGCAACTTCAGGTGCGGTTTCCTCATTCCATGGTCAGGATGTTTCAGAAGATTTTGCTGAAGAGCGTTTGATTAAGCTTCTTGGGGAACGCTTATATCAGAAATTGCAGCTTTATTTCCTTACTCTTGAGGTTTAGATGAAAATTGCTGCTCGGGATGTTGCCGGATTGCTAAAGAACCCGGGAACGCGCTTTTCAGCCTATCTTCTTTATGGACCTGATCAGGGACTTGTGCGCGAGCGCGCAAGCCAGCTTTCCAGCCATTTTTTCGATCAACCTGACGATCCTTTTGCACAGACAAGCCTGACCGGCACACAACTCGCCGATGATAAAGCCAGATTATCAGATGAAGCCATGGCGGTGAATATTTTTGGTGGTCTGCGTGTAGTCACTGTCAGCGGTAGCGGTAGTGAGATGACAGCAGCGGTTAAATTGGCCTTCTCCCAGCCCAATCCAGATGCGCGTATTATCATCCGAGCGAGTGATGTTAACACCCGCCATGCGCTGGTTAAATTATGTGATGAGACAGAATTTTGTGCCTCTATCGGATGTTATTCTGATGACATGCGTAATTTACAGCAAATCGCGAGGGAAATTTTTGCAAAAGACAATATCACGGCCGCACCAGATGTGATGACAGCCATAGTTGCGCGTCTTGGTTCTGACAGACAAGTTAGCTTGTCTGAGCTAAGTAAGCTGGCGCTATATGCAGGGCCGGACGGTGTGCTAGGCCTGGAAGATGTAGCCGCGGCATTAGGAGATAGCGGGGCAGTGGCAGTTGATGAGGTTAGCATTGTGCTTTTGAGCGGTGATGTTGGCGCCTTTGAGCGGGATTACGCGCGGCTTCGCCACGAAGGTATCCAACCTATTGCGGTGCTTCGCCAACTCCTTTCCCTATTTAAAGGGATGCAGGCAGCGAGGGCACGCATGCAGACAGGCCAGCCTGCTGCCCAAGCGGTGGCGCAGCTTCGCCCACCTGTACATTTTAAAATGAAACCAATAGTTACCCGGCAGCTAGGCTTATGGCGTGAACATCAGATAACAGACACTATTGAAAGGCTGATGCAGGCAGAAATTCAAACAAAATCAGCAGCTTCTGCAAATCCAGCAACCCTTACTGGACAGATTTTGCTAGGGATTTGCTTACGCGCCCGGCAGCTGAATAGACAGCGCTAGCACCATTTTTTTCTACATTAATTTCAGCTTTTTCAGCAAATCATCTAACTGCTCTAACGAGGTAAGGCTAACCGATATCCGGCCCTTCTCGCGCCCCTCATCCCAGTTGATTGAAAGAGCAAGGCCAAGCTCTGTCTGAGCGCGCAATTCTAACGCGCGGATATCAGCTGATTTCTGAACAGGGTGGCGCGAAGACTTACCAGATTTACCAGCCTTTATAAGGGCTTCTACTGCACGAGCGCTTAAATTATCAGCGGCAATTTTTACCGCTAATTCTGCAGCCTGTGGATGACCGATAAGGGGACGTGCCTGACCCATAGTTAATTTGCCTTCTGCCAGCATCGTCTTGACAGATACAGGTAGTTGACGCAAACGCAGTAAATTAGCGATGTGGGAGCGCGATTTGCCTATAATCTGCGATAATTCATCTTGGCTGTAATTATGCGCATCAATAAGCGATTGATATCCATCTGCCTCTTCAATAACGCTCAAATCCTGACGCTGGATATTCTCAATGAGCGATAATTCCGCAGCTTGCTGATCTGTAAAATCAGAGATAATCGCTGGAATTTCGTGCATTTTTGCCATTTGCGCCGCACGCCAGCGCCGCTCACCAGCAATTAGCTCATAACGTGATGGCTTTTGGCTGTTTTCACGCACTAAAATAGGCTGAATAAGGCCGCGTTCCTTTATCGAGGTAGCCAGCTCACGCAATGCCTCTTTATCAAACTGTCGGCGTGGTTGCCAAGGACCTGGATTAATCCATTCTATTGGTAATTGGCGCACCTGACCTTTACTAGGCCCAGCAGCGGGGGCATTTTGTGTGCTTTCAGGTACTGGTCTGCCCCCAGTATCTGAAATATCGCCAGAGGCAGGCGCAATAGGCACTTCGCCTAATAATGAGGAGAGGCCTCGGCCAAGACGATTAGTTTCTTTTGGTTTTTTGGGCGTTTTGGTCATGTGTTTTGCTTTTCCTGCTCCAGAAGTTCTGCGGCTAATGCCACATAAGCTTGTGCGCCTGCACATTTTAAATCATACATTAACACAGGTTTACCAAATGACGGTGCTTCTGATACACGCACATTCCGCGGAATAACTGTTTTATAGACTTGCGCACCAAAATGGCCACGCACATCACTTTCAACCATCTCTGACAGCTTGTTTCGGGCATCATACATTGTAAGCACAATACCTTGCATCATGAGTTGTGTATTAAAGTTTGAGCGCACCACAGAAACAGTTTTCATTAATTGCGCTAACCCCTCTAGAGCATAAAACTCGCATTGCAGCGGTACCATAAAGGCATTAGCCGCGCATAGACCATTTACCGTTAACAGGCCAAGCGAAGGTGGACAGTCAATGATTATATAGTGAAAATACTGACGCTGCGCCTCTAGCGCATTTGAAAGGCGGAATTCCCGTGCCTTCAAATCACTTAATTCAACCTCAGCAGCCGATAAATCCATTACCGCAGGCAGAATAGACAAGCGCGGCACAAGAGTGGGTACTATTGCCTCTGCTGCGCTGCATTCACCTGTCAACACCCGATAGGCATTGGCCTGACGCTGCCCCTCATCAATCCCAAGCCCCGTGCTGGCATTACCCTGCGGGTCAAAATCAACCAGCAGCACATCCAGACCGCATGCCGCCATAGCGGTTGCCAGATTAACAGCTGTTGTTGTTTTACCCACGCCGCCCTTCTGATTAGTAATGGCAATAATTTTGGCTTGCATTATGCTTTCCTAAGATATTGTATTTTAATGATTAAATGGTTTTAAATGGATGATAGACGCCTCACCATCCGTTAAGCTGGGTAAACATTCAGCCTCTAGTTTCGGACAGGAAGGCAGTGTGGTCAATTCCTCTTTTGCGTCGCGGCCTTTCAGGAACAAATATTCAAGCTTGTCATGATGCTGGGCATTACAAAGTGCCATAAGCTGATCAAGCGGTGCAAGCGCTCGGGCGGTAATAACATCTGGCTGTAAAACAGGCAGCTGCTCGATACGCGTTTCATGTAGAACCGCATCAGTCCCTGTTTCTCTTAGGGCTGTTCGCATAAATGAGACCTTGCGACTATCTGATTCGGCTAGATGCAGCTGGTGATCTGTCAATATCGCCAGAATAACCCCCGGTAGCCCTGCCCCGCTTCCCATATCTAGTATAACAGACGGCCTTGCTGGCAAATGTAAGACAAGCTGGGCGCTATCAAGTATGTGGCGATGCCAAATTTCAGGCAATGTTTTTGAAGAGATAAGATTAATACGTGCCTGCCACCTTGTTAGCAAATCTACATATATTTCTAATTTTTCGCGTGTTTCACGTGAAACATTGAAAAAATGAGCAATCGAATTTGCATGTGCCTCTTCTACTGTCCAATGCGTATTTCTGTGTGTCATGCTCGCCCGCTTACAGACTAAAACTTGCGGATATGGGACGCGGCTGGCCATCCCCAGCACTGCTGATTTTACGCAAATGGCGCAGTAATGCTACGACGGCAGCGGGCGTCATGCCAGGAATTCGGCTAGCCTGCCCAATAGTTTGCGGCTGATAACGGGCAAGCAAATCTTTTGATTCAGACGATAGACCGCCTATCGCTGATATATTTAAATGAGCAGGAATTTTAACCGCATCATCACGGCGCATGGCGTCAATATCTGCCTGCTGCCGCTCCAGATAACCAGCATAGCGGCAATCTGTTTCTAATTGGTTATGTAGGGGCTCAGGGATTGTTGCTAGTTCTGGCCAAATTTCAAAAAGCTGAGTTAAACCCACCCCTTCCAAGGCTAGCAGGTCGGCAGGTGTTCTCATACTACCATCACGCGGTGTTGGCAAACCAGCCGCTGCCACCACGTTTGGGCCTTTTGGTTGGCTAGATAGTAACCGGCGCGCGGCACTCAATGCTGTTTTTTTGTCTGTCCAGTGACGTGAACGTACCGGCCCAATACAGCCAATTTCTAAACCTTTGTCTGTAAGCCGTTGATCTGCATTATCAGCTCGTAAATGTAGACGATATTCCGCACGAGAGGTAAACATCCGGTAAGGCTCTGGCGCGCCCTTGGTAACCAGATCATCAACCATAACCCCAATATATGCATCCGCACGGTCTAAAATAAAGCCGTCAGCTGCTTTTGCAGATGGGTTGCAATGCAGGCTAGCGTTAATACCGGCAATAAGACCTTGCGCAGCCGCCTCCTCATAGCCTGTTGTCCCATTAATCTGGCCAGCTAAAAACAGGCCTTTCAGAGCCTTTAACTCTAGGGTTGGCGCTAAGGCACGCGGGTCAATAAAGTCATATTCTATAGCATAGCCAAATTGCAAAATCTCAGTCTTTTCAAGCCCTTCTATTGTGGCAATAAGGGCAGACTGCACATCACGTGGCAGACTGGTAGAAATGCCATTTGGATAAACTGTGCTATCATCTAGCCCTTCTGGTTCTAGAAAAATTTGATGCGAGCTTTTATCCGCAAAACGGTGAATTTTATCTTCAATAGATGGGCAATAACGTGGCCCCTGACCTTCAATTTGGCCTGAATAAACAGCAGAAAGATGGATAGAATCAGAAATAATCTGATGCGTTTTCTCGTTAGTACGGGTAATGCCGCAAGAAATTTGAGGGACTTCAATGCGCTGCGTCAAGCTAGAAAACGGCACCAAAATATCGTCTGCCGGCTGCATTACCAGCCTATCCCAGTCGATAGTTCTCCCGTTTAGACGGGCCGGCGTACCCGTTTTTAATCTTCCCACTGGTAGACCCAATCCGCGCAGCCGTTTGGCCAATTGCAAAGATGGGCGCTCCCCAAAGCGACCTGCTGGTGTGCGCTCCGTACCTAAGTGAATAAGCCCGCCGAGAAAAGTTCCGGTGGTGAGCACTACCGAAGGGGCATAAATATGCCGGCCATCTTCGGTAATAATGCCTGTTATTTGCCCATTTTCGGTGCTTAAATCCCCAACAGCTCCTTCGATAATTTGCAAATTATCTTGCGACGCCAATAATTCCTGCACAGCGTTACGATACAGCTTTCGGTCTGCTTGGGCACGTGGTCCCTGAACTGCTGGCCCACGCGATTTATTTAACATGCGAAACTGAATGCCTGCCTTATCGATGGCTTGACCCATCAAGCCATCTAACGCGTCAATTTCCCGCACAAGCTGACCCTTGCCCAGCCCACCAATTGCCGGATTACAAGACATTTCCCCAATTTTATCTACTGCAATTGTTACCAGCGCAGTAGCCGCACCCATGCGCGCCGCTGCTGCTGCTGCTTCGGTGCCTGCATGACCACCACCAATTACAATGACATCAAATTTCTGGCTCATTTATCTGCCTAAATACGCTTAGAGAATAATATCTTATGGCTCAAATACTGCGGAACAGTAGCAATATGCCTTTGCAAAATTCCCCTGATAATTCGTCGCTAGCTTAATCTGTTTCACGTGAAACGGCAATCTGCTTTTCAGCGCATAGAGTTCAGCGCCAGTATTTATCTTAAAATTATTTACCGATACAAAAACGCGAGAAAATATGGTCGAGTAATTCTTCAACATCAATATGCCCAGTTATCCGCCCCAATGCAGAGGCAGCACGCCGATAATCCTCCGCTATCAAGGCAATATCGCCCTCCCATGACAGGGTCTGGCTATGCTGTAACCTTACAAGAGCGGCTGCGAATGCATCACGGTGACGTGCACGGGTAATAATGGGTGTCTGGTTTGCCTGATTAAGGGGGGCTAGATAGCTATGTAAGGCTGCTTCAATTTTCTGGGCTGTTTTACTTTGTGTTAAATCAGCTGAAAAATAGCCATCCTCATCCAGATCTGCCGCCACTAGCCCTTTATCTGACTTACTGGCAATAATCAAATAAGGGGAGCCGAATTCTTGGCACATCTTATCCGCTGTTTCTGCCCAACCAGGCTGACTACCATCTATGACTAACAACACCAAATCTGCTGTATTTATCTCAGTTTGTGCGCGCAAAATCCCCTCTGCTTCAATATTATCAGCAGTTTCACGAAATCCGGCAGTATCAGCTAACCGAACAGGAATTCCAGATAAAGTCAGACGCACCTCTATCACGTCCCTTGTTGTGCCTTCAGTATCAGATACAATAGCGGCGTTGCGGCCAGCCAATAAATTCATCAAGGTTGATTTGCCCGCATTTACCGGCCCCGCTATGACCACAGACAGACCATTTCGGATAATCTCACCAAAGCGCTGATCATCAAGCGCGGTTTCAAGGGCCGCGCATAATTTTGCGGTATCTGCCTCTATCTCTTGGCGTAATGCTTCTGGAAGCTCTTCATCAGCAAAATCAATAAGGGCCTCTAAATGTGCAAGCAGCCGTGCTATCTCCTCACGCCAGAACCCTACTGGCCGACTAAGCTGCCCGGTCATTTGAGCACTCGCTTGCCGGCGCTGCAGCGTCGTTTCCGCCTCAATAAGGTCTGCTAACCCTTCTGCAGCGGTTATATCCATTTTGCCATTATCTAGCGCTCGCCGCGTAAACTCGCCTGCCTCAGCAGGGCGAAACCCTTCTGTCTTTGCCAGCACACCCAATATATCCTCAATGACCGCGACTGACCCGTGACAATGGATTTCTAGTACATCCTCACCCGTGGCTGAGGCTGGTGCTGCAAAGCCAAGCAACATCACATCATCAAGTATAATGCCCCTATCATCTTTTAAAAAGACCCGTTTCGCTGTACGTGGTACACTAGCTTCTACACCAAATAAATGCGGTACCCGCAGCGCGCTAACGCCTGAAATACGGATAACGGCAATGGCTGACACACCAGGCGGCGTCGCTAGCGCAAATATTGTATCAGCATTTGAAAAGGACATTCTGTTTTCCTGTTTTAAAAAGCGCAATATCAGTAGTGGCTAAGCAATGGCAGATGACAGGTTAGGCAATAGTTTTGACATTTTCTTAATCATGCTACACTCCCATGTCTATAGATACATTTGGGAAACTCTATCTCTTTACAAATTTTTGCTACAGGAGAATGGCTATGACCTATTCTAGTATTACCCATACCCCGCTTGGTTATATGCGGGCAATCACCACAGATATTGGTGTTTGCAGATTAGATTGGCAGCAAACTCCTTTTACAATACAGCCTGACCAAATAGATAATCAGCAAAATGATGTTTCACGTGAAACAATCAGCCAGTTAAATGCATACTTAGCGGGGAAACGTCCAAAATTTACTCTCCCATTAGATTTATCAAACATTGCACCCACACTTCAAAAATGGCTGCTTGTTCTGAATGACGTTCCTTATGGTGAAACCATTTCTTATGCTGACTTTGCAGACCTTTGGGGCAACCGTAAAGCTGCCCGCGCTGCGGGCGGCGCATGCCAGCGTAATCCCCTACCGATTATCGTGCCATGCCATCGTGTTTTAAAAGGTGATGGTAGTTATGATAATTATAGTGGCGGCGACAATAAAAACCCGCAACACCCTGATAATGTATACAGAAAACAATGGCTTATAGAATTAGAGGCTCAGAACTTCCAAAACCAATTAGCCTCTTAATAGCGTTATCAAGCTGTTATTACCTAGCTGTTCATCTGTTCAAAGAAATCATCATTCGTCTTAGAGTGACGCATCTTATCAGATAAGAACTCCATTGCATCAACAGGGCCCATTTGCATCAAGATACGGCGCAACACCCACATTTTCGACAAGGTCATCTTGTCCACCAGCAACTCTTCTTTACGCGTACCTGATTTTGTCACATCAATAGCAGGGAAGACACGCTTATCAGATAGTTTACGATCTAGCACCACTTCACTATTGCCTGTGCCCTTGAACTCTTCGAAAATCACTTCATCCATACGTGACCCAGTTTCGATAAGGGCGGTTGCGATAATTGTTAACGAGCCGCCCTGTTCCACATTACGCGCAGCACCAAAAAAGCGCTTTGGACGTTGCAGCGCATTTGCATCAACCCCGCCTGTCAGCACTTTGCCAGACGATGGTACGACAGTGTTATATGCCCGTGCTAAACGCGTGATAGAATCCAGCAAAATGACAACATCTCGCTTATGCTCAACTAGCCGCTTTGCTTTTTCGATAACCATATCAGTAACTTGCACGTGACGCACTGCAGGCTCATCAAAGGTAGAGGAGATAACCTCCCCATTTACAGACCGCTGCATATCCGTTACTTCTTCTGGCCGCTCATCGATTAGTAGCACAATCAGATAGACTTCGGGGTGATTAATAGCAATCGCGTGAGCGATGCTCTGCAGCATCATGGTTTTACCTGTACGCGGCGGCGCAACAATCAAGCCGCGCTGGCCTTTACCCATAGGCGAGATAAGGTCAATAACGCGCGGCGTATTGTCTTTTTTATCTGGATCAAACGGCAGCTCTAGCGATAATTTCTCATCAGGATAGAGAGGTGTTAAATTATCAAAATTAATCCGGTGGCGGACCGCATCTGGATCTTCGAAATTAATAGATTCTACTTTAAGCAACGCAAAATATCGCTCGCCATCCTTTGGCGCTCTTATCTCTCCTTCAACAGTATCCCCGGTACGCAAGCTAAATCTACGAATCTGGCTAGGTGAGACATAAATATCATCTGGGCCTGGCAGATAGTTTGATTCAGGTGCCCGCAGAAAACCGAACCCATCAGAGAGTACTTCTAATACTCCAGACCCCCTAATGATGACGTCATTCTCCGCTAATTGTTTAAGAATAGCGAACATCATATCTTGAGTACGAAGAGTAGAAGCGTTTTCAATCTCTAGCTCTTCAGCATAAGCAAGTAATTCAGATGCTGATTTTGATTTTAGTTCCTTGAGATGCATAACAAATGACCATGAATAACAATAAGGGAAGGGAGATATAATTGTCCGGCTTACTGAAGAGCTGATATTATATGGAATAAATGCTGGTCTCTATGGGTGGACAACTACACATTTAGGTGGACAATTCTTCCTACACTTGGTCGCAATTATCAAAAAAAGTCAAGAAATGATTAGAAAAGTTAATATTTAGAGAAAATTGCCCATTAAATAGGCTCAACTACCGCCATAATAACGATAATGATCATTAAAATGGTCGGAGCTTCGTTCCAAATACGATACGCGCTATCTTTGCGAGCCCTGTCTTTTTCTAACTCTTTGCGCATTTTTCCAAAAACCATATGCGCTGCGGTCATACCTATGATACTCACGATTTTGATCATCATCCAAATTTCAGATAACAAACCGGGGTTCATATACAACATCGCCAGCCCAAACCCCCAGCTAGCTATCATTGCTGGATTCATAATCGCTTTTAAAAGGCGGCGCTCCATCAGCTTAAAGGTTACAGCACGGACAGACCCTGCTTCTACCATTGCATGATAAACATAAAGTCGCGGCAAATATAATAATCCGGCCATCCAAGCGATAACAGATATTACATGTAACGCTTTAATCCATTCATAAGCCATTGATACTCTCCGCTTTGTAAGGTTTATGCGCGTATTAACGCCAATAATTCAGTGACGTGCTCAGGCGGCGTTTGCGGCACAATTCCGTGGCCTAAATTAAAAATATGTCGGCGGCTAGCAAAAATTTCCAATATTTCATTAACCTCACGCCGCATGACGTCCCCGCCAGATACAAGACATAATGGGTCAAGATTACCTTGCAAAACGATGTCCGAGCGTAAATTCTCTGCAGCCCAACGCCTATCTACATAATGGTCAAGCGCTAGGGCTTGGATATCAACCTCTTCGCTATATTCTTTCAGCCCTTCAGAAAGACCTTTCGGAAAAGAGATTATCGGTAAATGGATGCCAGAACTACGCAGGTCAGCGATAATTTTCTTATGCAGACTGGTTATAACACGACCACGTTGTGATGCGGGTACCGCCCCTGCCCAACTATCAAAAAGCATTAATACATTTGCGCCTGCATTCGCCTGCAAAGTTAGAAAAGAAACCACATATTCTGCTAAATGATGAAGAAGTTTTTCACTTTCTTTAGGCTTTGACCATAACCAGTCCCGGGCAAAATTAAAATCACGTGACCCTGCCCCTTCGGTAATATAGGTCATCAGAGTCCAGGGCGCGCCCGAAAACCCAATAAGAGCGGTTTGTTCTGGTAATTTTCCGCGGGTAAGCTTTATCGCATCAGCCACTGGTTTTAAAAAATTCTGAAATTCATCAAAATCTGGCAATGATAACTCATCAACAGAATTTAGTTTAGTTAAAATTGGACCTGTTCCTGGAATAAACTTTACCTCCCTGCCAATGGCATGGGGTACAAGCAAGATATCAGAGAAAATGATTGAAGCATCAAAATCATAACGTCTTATAGGTTGCAGAGTTACTTCACAGGCTTTTTCTGGATTTAGGCAAAAATCGATAAAGTTATTGGCCGATTTCCGCAATTCACGATATTCTGGTAAATAGCGTCCAGCTTGCCTCATTATCCATACAGGTGGTTTATCGGCTGTTTTCCCATTTAAAAGGTCAGTGAAGATCATTGATATAAAACTACCTAAATAAATATATTATATAATAAGGTTGTAGGGGTTGTTGATAGGTGTGAATTCCTGTTTGCCAGCCTATCCACAATTTTTGCACCTAATTTATCCCCTAATATGCTGTTAGTGCTTACTGGATATCAGAACTTTCATCTAGTCAAAAAATAAAACTATAACAGCTCCCTATTTAGCATTTTGTTAATCAGCTTCAACATCCAAGTAAAGTTATCCCCAATATTCACTTTTGGTAACACACTATCTTCAACAAGCCATCTATTTGCCCCTAAGATGTGGATAAATTGGACAAAAAATACAAACACTAAAACTTATCCCCATTCTTGGTCTAATTTTAAATAACCGAGGATAAGCTGTAGATAATATGATATTTATTTATATCTTCAGAACAAAGCCATTGCGGCATTATGATGACTTCTCAAGTTAGAATTGTTATCACATAGAAATTATGGAAACGACATTGCATATTCACCTTGTCTCTGATTCAACTGGCGAGACGGTTCATCAGGTCACCAGAGCAGCGCTTGCCCAGTTCTCTAATGTTAAGGCATCAGAACATATTTGGACGCTGGTGCGCACTTCAGCCCATCTCCAAACCATTCGATCTGGTCTAGAGCGTAATCCGGGGATCATCTTATATTCAATTGTTGACCCCAAAATTCGTGATGAACTTGAAGCTTTATGTGCAGATTTAAATATTCCTAACCTATCTATATTAGATCCGCTTGTTGACCTGTTTTCTACCGTTTTGGGTTATAAACAAAATAGCCGTCCCGGCGGCCAACACAAGCTAGACCGTGCTTATTTCGAACGTATGGCAGCGGTTGAATTTGCGGTTAATCATGATGATGGCCTGAATATGGAAAGTTTGCAAAATGCGCAGATTTTACTCGTTGGCGTCTCCCGCACCTCTAAAACACCTACCTCTATGTATCTTGCTAACAGGGGCTATTGGGTAGCAAATTATGCGCTGGTTCCAAATGTTCCTTTTCCGTTAAAAACGATAGAGAAATTTCCAAAATTATTTATTGTTGGTTTAACAACAGATCCTAAACGTTTGGCGCATGTTCGCCGCAACCGGCTTGCCCATCTAACCGATAAATCAAATCAGAATTATGCAGATATGGAAAAAATTAGCGAAGAGCTCTCTGAGGCGCGCCGGCTATTTTCCAAGCAAGGATGGCCAGTATTGGATGTTTCGCGCCGTTCTGTTGAAGAGACAGCTGCCGCTATTTTGCATTTATATATGAATCATAAAGAAGCGCAGGCAGAAAACAACGGGGCTAGCTGATGGCAGGATGGGCAATAACCAAGCATAAAATATATCTTGCTTCTGCTAGCCAAACACGCGTCCACCTTCTGCGATCTGCTGGCTTAGTGTTCGATGCCAAAGCTGCACCTATTGATGAAGAGGCGATTAAGCAAGCTGGCCTGGCTGAAAATGTCCCGCCCGATGATATCGCTATCACTCTGGCAGAGTTAAAGGCACAAAAACTAGCTAGCCAGAAAGAGGGATATATTATTGGTTGTGACCAGCTTTTAAGCTGTGAGGGTGCAATTTTCAGTAAGCCGCGCTCCGAGCAGGAAGCTGCCCAACATTTAGAAAAATTAAGCGGCAAAACGCATCGGCTACATAATGCGGTTGTCGTATTTCAGGCAGGCAGGCGTATTTGGCACCATTGCAGCCATGCAGACCTAACAATGCGTAAATTAACCGCACAAGATATCGCTGACTACCTAGCCTTTTGTGGATCAGACTGCCTGTCTTCGCCGGGCTGTTATCAGATAGAGGCGGGCGGCGCACAGCTTTTTTCTGAAATAAAAGGTGTCTATTACGATATTTTAGGGCTTCCCTTGCTGCCCCTTTTACAGCTGCTTCGTGCACATGGCCTAATGGCTATTGATGGCGAGGCTGGCAAATGAAGATTATTGGTCTTACTGGCTCTATCGCGTCTGGTAAATCTACCATTGCGCAAATGTTCCGCGAATCTGGCTTGCCTGTCCATGATGCAGATAAAGCGGTGCATCAGCTAATGAGCGCAAAGGGTAAGGCAACCCCCCTTGTCCTTGCCGCGTTTGGCGATGATATGCGTGCTAGCGATGGCAGTATTAACCGTCCAGCCTTGGGCAAAAAAATCTTTTCTGATCCTCAAGCTCGCGCGTCACTAGAAGCAATTTTGCACCCGCTTGTTTATCAGGAAAGAAACAGTTTTTTTGCGGAGCTTCATCGTGCGCGCAAATCTTTAGCTGTTCTAGACGTACCCTTGCTTTTTGAGACAGGTAGTGACGAGAAATGTGATTATCTGGTCACTGTTTGGGCACCGCATCGCCTGCTCCGGCAACGTGCACTGCAACGGGCCTATATGACAGAAGAAAAATTTGCCGCCATTATTACCGCCCAGTTGCCCCAATCTGAAAAGATCAGACTTTCTGACCTAGCTCTTCCTACAGGATTAGGGCGCGCAGAAAGCAGGCGGCGACTAAAAAAATGGCTGAAAAAAATCAAAATCTGAGTAGCACTCGCTATCCTTGCATCTTGGTCTTAGAACGTTCTATGCTTTCGCCCAAGAATGCTTCTGCCAATTCGATCTAAATGATGGAGCCCGTCCAATTATGCGTCATATTATCCTTGATACAGAAACTACTGGCCTGTCGGTGAGAGAGGGACACCGGATTATCGAAATAGGCGCGCTAGAAATGGTGAATTACGCCCTCACTGGCGAGAAACTGCATCTCTATATTAATCCAGAGCGAGAGATAGATGAGGGCGCACAAGCGATTCACGGCATTAGCGCCGAATTTTTACAGGATAAGCCTGTTTTTAGCGAGATTGCGGATAAATTTCTTACCTTTGTTGGTGAGGATGTGCTGGTTATTCATAACGCCCCTTTTGATGTCGGGTTTTTAAACGCTGAGCTTGAAAATTGCCAAAAACCAGTTCTGAGTAACGATCGGGTTACCGATACTCTCACCCTAGCGCGGCAAAAATTTCCCGGTGCCCAAGCGAGCCTTGATGCGCTCTGCCGCCGGTTTCAAATTGATAACAGCCACCGTGATTTACATGGCGCGCTCATTGATGCTGATTTGCTTGCTGGCGTGTTTGTTGAGCTGCAAGGTGGTAAACAGCCTGGCCTGGCTTTGCAAGAAGAGACAGAAAAAGGGGCAAATGCCGATCAGCCATCAATGGATGAAGGCAGCAATCTTTCTGGCTTTAATGTAGCAGACAGGCCCATTCGGCCTGCCCGTATTTTTGCTGTGCCTACCCAAGAGTTAGCGGCACATAATGCTCTGCTAGATAAAATGGACAACCCTATTTGGCGTCAAACCGCATCCCATCATGATAAGGAAACAGACTAGCCGCAGGCTAGGTACAGCTTAGTTTTTTGACGCTGCTGCCTGTTGGCGTTGCTGCATATTTTGCTGATATAAGGCAAGGAAATCAATCGGGTTAAGATTGAGCGGCAAAAAGCCTCCCTCACGGGTAATATTGGCAACCACCGCCCGCGCAAATGGAAATATCAAGCGAGGCCCTTCAATAGCAACTAGTGGATGTAGCATATTTTCATCTGTGACATTTGATGACACGATGCCGCCATAGCTAAGCTCCACAATGAAGATGGTATTATCTTCTGTTTTTGCGGTAGCTGCGATTTTCAACACTACCTCAAAATGATTATTTTCTAGCTTACTGGAGTTGACATTAACGGCCACCTCAACATTGGGCTGACCAGGCTGGTTTAAAAACACATCTGGTGAAGAAGGGCTTTCAAACGAGAAATCCTTTACATATTGAGTATGCAGGAAAATTTGCGGCTGAACCTGTTTTTGGGCTTCACCAGCAGCGGCTGTCTTTTCAGGAGTTTCTAATTTCACGCCAGTTTTAACTTCTGTCTTATCGTCCGCGTTAGCTTTGGTGTTTTTCGAGGTTTTTTTGGACTCTGCCATAATATTTCATCCACTTAAATTATGTAAATTTGAAGCTATTGTTATCAGTGTTAAGAACTACCAGCAAGAAAAGGTGAATGAAAAGGCGCGTTGTTTACGTATCTTTAATCCTTTTTCTCAAAATCCCCTTCAATGATGTCTCCATCTAAATTTTTTGGCTGGCTAGAGGCGCGCCTATCATTTGAATAAGTTGTGCTATCACGTCTATCAGAAGCGGGGCTAAAACCAGAAGAAAAACGTTGCCCAAACATATTTTGAACGTTCACCAGCTGAAATCTGGAGAGAAGGGCGCTACCGATCAAAAAACGCAGACCAGGAATAAAGCATAAAATGCCCATAGCATCGGTAACATAACCTGGTAATAACATCAGCAAAGCACCAAGAAGCAAGGATAATCCGCTAGCGAGTGAAGCTGTTTCCACCTCACCTCTGGTCAGATTTGCCTGCCATCTTGCTAAAACAGCGCGCCCTTGTGAGCGAAGCAGCCACATACCAATGAAAGCAGTGACAAAAATGCCTAAAAAGCTGGCTAAACCGCCAATTTCGCTGCCAATAAATATCAAGGCTTCAAATTCAACCCAACCATAGAGGCCGAATAAAATTAGGATATAAAACAGCATTTTTTGTCTCCAGCTTGTATCTGAAAATGGGCAACCCATATGTTATCATATAGGAAGGCATTCTTTTAGATGCAAATCTTGATGCTTTTATGGCATAGTTCTCTTAAAGTTTAGCCCTTGTTAAGTTTAACCTCTGCCCTGAAACCTTTTTATAGACGCTTTATTATGCCCCTTATCGATATTCTGATATTCGCTGCTATTGCTTTGTTTCTTATTTTCCGTTTGCGCTCCATCTTAGGAAGTCGCGACGGGTTCGAGCAAAAGCGTGAAGAGCTGTCCCGTTTTAACAATGAACCTGCTAATGACACAGCTAGCCAAGATGAGAAGGTTATTTCCTTGCATGGCGAGCAAAAGGCTATAAATGGCAAAGGTCTGACATTTGTTCGTCAAGCAGATCCAAGCTTCCGCGATGATGAATTCATGAGCGGTGCGGCCTCAGCCTTTTCTATGGTACTAAACGCGTTTGCGGATTGTGATTTGGCAACGCTACGCCGCCTATTGGCATTTGAGCTTTATCAAGAATTTGCCCAGAGCGTGCATGAACGTAATAAACGCGGTGACAGGCTTGAGATTACAATTGATGAAATTGAGGATGTCCAGCTTATCGATGGTGAGGTTGTTGATAATGTTGCTTCTGTTACGGTTCAGTTTGTAAGTCTGCAAACTCGGATGGTTACAGACAAAAATGCTGTGGTGTTAGAAGATGAGTCAGAAACAAAGGTGAAAATTACCGATATCTGGGTCTTTGAGCGTGACACCCAGCTGGCTGATCCAAATTGGAAACTGGTTGAAACCCGAATTGAAGATGATAATTAGACGCCTCTAATCATTAGAGGCTGTTTTTATTCTTCCAAATTGAGTGCAGCAAATGGCCTCAAATAAAAATAAAACGCGAAAAGTAAGGCCGGCCTCCGCAGATAGTGATGAGGCGAGCATACTTTGGGATGAGGTAGCAAATACGGTTAAACGCCAGCCCTCCTCGCGAATACCCCCTGTTGCATTGCCAGAAAACGCCCAAAAAAAGCACTTATTGGCTAAAAAGACATCCGCAAGTACAAACAAGGCTGTAAATTTGCGCAAAATTGCTGACCTTAAAATGGATACGGTTAATGCAGGCCTTGTTACGGGTCCAGCTAATTTGTCGCAGCCAGTTTATGCAGGTATCGACCGTAGTTCTGCCAAAAAATTACAGCAAGGCAAAATGGCGCTCGAAGCCCGAATTGACTTACATGGGTTAAGCCAACTTGCGGCGTATCAACGTTTACAACATTTTATTCAAAAATCGAGACAACAAGGCTTACGCACTATTCTTGTGATTACAGGCAAAGGTAAGGCTGGACGCGGTGTGTTGCGTGAAAATGTGCCGCAATGGCTCTCAGAACCCCCTTTGAGCGATGCCATAATTGCTTTTGGCACCTCACGTCCGCAAGATGGCGGTGAAGGCGCTCTTTATGTTCGCCTGAAGCGAGCCCGGGAGCGATTGTGACGCCATTTGGTTTAAAAATGCGCAGCTTGCGCGCCAAAAGAGGGCTGACACTGCAAGATCAAGGTGATTTTCTTGGCGTGTCATCAGCCTATATATCCGCACTTGAACATGGCAAGCGTGGCCGTCCATCCCCAGCTTTTGTTGATCAAATTTGTGTTTGGCTGGAACTGATTTGGGATGAAGCAGAATTGCTAAAATATTTAGCGCAAATGTCACACCCTGCGCCTACAGTTCAAACAGCTAGCTTGCCCCCAGAGGCAACATTTCTGGCAAATTTGCTTGCCCAGAATATCGATCGCCTTTCTCCTCAGGAATGCCGGCAGATTTTTGAGGGCTTGCAGGGTTATTTAAAACAAGAAACAGGCATTGATTTTGATGGAGAGGCCCCCACAAGTCCAAGCTGATGACCGGCTCAGTCCTGTAGCGGTGAAGCTTGCTTGTGCGCCTTCCTACATCACGAATTTGCTTGAAAGCGCACATATGCTGGTTTTATTGCGAAAAAACTGCTATGTCTTGGCCTCAGATCGTGCCGAAAACTTTTGGCAAAACCCGCGAGAGAGGGCTGAATGAGTAGAACTGCACAAGTAACACGCAAAACAAATGAGACAGAAATTTCTGTCAGCCTGACAATTGATGGCACTGGCAAGGCAGATATCCAAACTGGTATCGGTTTCCTTGACCATATGCTGGAACAATTGGCGCGCCACAGCTTTATGGATATCACGCTTAAAGCAGAAGGTGATTTGCATATTGATGCTCACCACACAACCGAAGATACTGGCTGGGCAATTGGGGATGCATTGAATAAAGCGCTTGGTGATCGTGCGGGTATTAACCGTTATGCATCTTGCTTGCTGCCCATGGATGAATGTCTAAGCCGGGTGGCTTTGGATGTTTCTGGGCGTCCTTTTCTTGTTTGGCATGTTAATTTACCCTCAGAAACATTAGGGGTGATGGAAACAGAATTGTTCCGTGAATGGTTTCAGGCTTTTGCCATGGGTTCTGGTATCACTTTGCATGTGAGTAACGAATATGGGGTAAATACCCACCATATTGTCGAAAGTTGCTACAAAGCATTGGCTCGCTCGCTGCGGCAAGCATGTGAAATAGACCCAAGAAGTGGTGGACGTATCCCTTCAACCAAAGGGGTGCTTGGCGGCTCTCTTTGAAGAGATTGGCTTTAAGAGACGAGATTTATGAAAATCGGCATTATTGATTATGGTTCAGGGAATCTGCACTCGGTTCACCATTCGGTTGCATATGCAGCTGCAAAAAAAACAGATATGCAGGTAGAAACCTTATCAGATACACAAAGCCTACAGGCATGTGACTATATCATTGTGCCAGGTGTTGGCCATTTCGCTGATTGCTGGGCAGGGCTTTCAGCTATTGATGGCATGGTCGAGGCATTGCGCGAGGCTGTATTGGAAAAAGGAAAGCCGTTTTTAGGTATCTGTGTGGGTATGCAACTCCTCGCAAATGAGGGCCATGAAGGTGGAAATATAACGCCGGGTCTAGGCTGGATTTCTGGTAAGGTTCGTCATTTCGCAGATTGTTCAAACGGGGGCAATATGGGGGGGCTGAAAATTCCGCATATGGGCTGGAATAATTTACAAATTAAAGCAGCTAGCCACCCTGTTGCAGCGGCATTGCCAGCCGAGGTGCAAATGTATTTTGTGCATAGCTACATGTTTGATGAAATTGATACAAAGCAGGTGTTGGCCGTAGCAGATTATGGCGTGTCTGTACCTGCGCTTATCGGCCGGGATAATATTGTTGGCACGCAGTTTCACCCAGAAAAAAGCCAGCATGCCGGTCAGGCGATGCTGAATGCATTTTTATCTTGGCGGCCATAATAGCGCCCGCGTTAAAGAGGATGTAAATGAACACACAAAGAACACCTCTGGTGACCATCGAGATGGCAACAGAGCTAAGCGCGAACGATATTTCAGAGCTTTGCGATGCTACCGAAGAAGCCATTGAGGCTGGTGGTGGTTTTGGCTGGTTGGCACCGCCGCCGCGCTCGGTTCTGGAAGATTACTGGCGCGGTATTTTGCTGGTACCAGATTATCATTTGTTCTTGGGTAAGCTGGATCATGTGATCGCTGGTTCTTGCCAGATTGCACGCCCGCCACGAAATAATGAGGCACAGGCTACTACTTGCCAGTTGCGCACCTTCTTTCTGGCACCTTGGGCCCGTGGTCATGGGTTGGCAGGCGCGTTGGTGGCTGAGACAGAAGAGTTTGCCCGCTCTGAAGGCTATCAGATCTTAAATCTAGATGTACGGGCAACACAAGACAGAGCGATTAAGGCATTTGAGGCGCGCGGCTATCAGCATTTTGGCACTAACCCCTATTATGCACGGGTAGGCGATGATTTTGTCCCCGGCCTCTATTTCACCAAATTGCTGAACGCATCTAAAGTTTAAGGTGATAAGCAAAAAAAGATTAAAAGAAATTAAGCTCAACCAAGATTATAAGAATAGAAGAGTTATCATGCATATTTATCCCGCAATTGATTTGAAAGATGGCCAAGGTGTTCGCCTGTTGCATGGTGATTTTAAACGGATGACGGTTTATGCACCAGATCCGAGGGCACAAGCGGAAAAATTCATTGCCGCAGGGTGTGAATGGATTCACGTCGTGGATTTGGATGGCGCCCTAAAAGGACAAACCGGCAATCGCCAAGCGGTTACAGATATCTGCCAAACAGGAGCTAGGATACAGCTAGGCGGCGGTATACGGACAATGGAAGATATTGAAAACTGGCTAACTGCTGGTATCAGCAGAGTGATTTTAGGCACTATTGCGCTGAAAAACCCAAAACTGGTTATCAAAGCAGCCAAAGCTTTTCCTGGCCATATCGCAGTAGGTGCGGATGCCCGTAATGGCCGTATTGCTGCGGAAGGCTGGCTGGAAGATAGTGATATCGAAGCCGTAGATTTGGTTCGCCGATTTGAGGATTGTGGTGTGTCTGCGGTAATTTTCACGGATATTTCACGCGATGGTGCGCTGACAGGTGTAAACGCGGATGCTACCGCTGCGATAGCGGATGCAGTATCGATACCGATTATTGCATCAGGCGGCGTTAAAGGAATTGAAGATATCAAGGCTTGTTTAGCCAAATCTGCGAGCGGCATTGAGGGTGTTATTGCAGGGCGCGCATTATATGATGGGCGTTTGGATTTAGCTGAAGCGCTGGCATTAGCGCGTGGCGGAAAGGTTTAGACGAAATGCTGAGCGCGCGCGTAATTCCTTGCCTTGATGTACATGCTGGCCGCGTGGTTAAGGGTGTAAATTTTGTCAATTTGATAGATGCAGGCGATCCTGTAGAGCAGGCCCGTATTTATGATGCGGCAGGCGCAGATGAGCTGTGTTTTCTAGACATTACCGCTACCCATGAAGGGCGCGATACAATTTACGAGGTTATTTCCAGAACCGCAGATGCCTGCTTTATGCCACTGACAGTAGGGGGCGGTGTTCGGGATGTTGGCGATTTCAGAAAGCTGCTTTTATGCGGTGCTGACAAGGTTTCTGTAAACTCCTCTGCTGTTCGAGACCCTGATTTAATCTCGCGTGCGGCGGATAAATTTGGCAGCCAATGCGTGGTTGTGGCGATAGATGCGCATTTGCATGAAGATGGCTGGTTTGAGGTGACAACCCATGGTGGGCGAACTCCAACTGGCATCAATGCGGTAGATTGGGCTGTTGCAGCAGCAGAAAAAGGTGCTGGCGAAATTTTACTGACCTCTATGCGCGGTGATGGCACGAAAGCAGGCTTTGATATTCCATTAACACGCGCGGTTAGTGATGCGGTTAATGTGCCGGTTATTGCTTCTGGCGGGGCTGGCAAGCCAGAACATTTCGCTGAGGCAATTACAAAAGGTCATGCAAGTGCCGTATTGGCAGCATCTGTTTTTCACTTTGGACAATTTACCATTGATGAGGCAAAATCAGCTATGCAGGCTGCAAATGTGCCCGTGCGCCGTTTGAAATAATATCAGGAAAGCAAGCAAATCATGTCGTCTGATCTACCTTCTATCCATGTGTTGGAACAACTTTATGCGGTGATAGAGGCACGTAAAGATGCGCCGTTAACCGAAAGCTATAGTGCTGCGCTGCTTGCTGAAGCACCGGAAAAACCTGTACGCAAACTAGCAGAAGAAACTACGGAAGTTGTTATTGAAGCTTTGAAGGGTGATAAAGAAGCCCTTGCCTGCGAATCTGCTGATCTGCTCTATCATTTAATGGTGGTATGGGTGGCAGCTGGGTTAACGCCTGAGGAAGTCTGGCAAGAGCTTGCTGCGCGCCAAAACCGTTCAGGTTTAGCCGAAAAAGCGGCACGAAAATAACTATAACGGCCTCTACCCTAATATGGTGCTGAAGGGACGTTTTTCGGAATTGTAGGTAAGGAGAATAAAAGCCATGTCACAGCCGATATATGATGATGAGAATATTTTTGCTAAGATTCTGCGCGGTGAAATTCCCTGCAATAAGGTAGATGAGTGCGACCACACGCTAAGCTTCCATGATATTCAGCCTCAAGCGCCAGTACATGTGCTGGTAATCCCGAAAGGCCCTTATGTAAATATGACAGATTTCAGCGAAAAGGCTCCGCCTGAGGCACAGGCTGCTTATATCGCTGCCCTTGGCCGTGTTGCCAAGATGGTAGGGGTCGCAGAAGATGGCTATCGTCTAATCGCCAATACCGGAACAAATGGCCATCAAGATGTCCCGCATCTTCATGTTCATATAATGGGCGGTCAACCGCTTGGCAGGATGATGCCTTCTGCCCATTAGATAAGCTTAAAGCATATTTATTTCTTATAAGTTTTAAAAACAGTTAGGGCAGAATAGTTACCCGTGATAGCTGTATTTAATGCAATCATTTGTCTCAACGGTTGCCTATCGCGGCATCGAAACACTGGATGTTTCTGTTCAGGTACATATGTCCAATGGCCTGCCTGCTATGGCAATTGTTGGTCTAGCGGATAAAGCCGTTGCTGAATCCAAAGAACGTGTACGCGCAGCTTTATCTTCACTAGGGCTTGCATTGCCAGCTAAGCGTATTGCGGTAAACCTGTCTCCTGCTGATCTGTTAAAAGAAGGCGCCCATTTCGATTTGCCCATAGCAATGGGGCTACTGACAGCGATGGGGGTACTGCCTTCGGATAGTTTAAGCGAGCATATTATATTAGGCGAGCTAGCTTTAGATGGTTCTATACGGCGGGTGGCGGGAATTCTGCCAGCAGCTTTGCATGCTAAGGGCAGCGCTAAGGCCCTAATTTGTCCAGCTGAAAATGGAGCAGAGGCTGCGTGGGCTGGCGACCTAACAATCCTAGCTTCTCAAAATTTAACAGAATTAATAAATCATTTGCGCGGTAATCAGCTGCTAGCCGCGCCAGTAGCGCGTGCAGAACCGCCGCCAGAAAACGGCCCTGACTTAGCTGATTTAAAGGGTCAGGAAACAGCTCGCCGTGCATTGGAAATTGCTGCTGCTGGCGGGCATAATTTATTGATGATAGGCCCGCCCGGTGCGGGTAAATCAATGCTGGCCGCTCGTTTGCCGTCTCTGCTGCCGCCGCTTACCGCAAGTGAGGCTTTAGAGGCTACCATGATCCATTCTGTAGCTGGTGCGCTACCCGCATCTGGGCTTATCCAGCAACGCCCATTTCGCGATCCACATCATTCAGCTTCCATGGCATCGCTTGTTGGTGGAGGCCAAAAAGCATGGCCAGGGGAAGTATCGCTTGCCCATAGGGGTGTTTTATTTTTAGACGAGCTCGCAGAATTTAGCCGCCCTGCTTTGGATAGTTTGCGCCAGCCCCTTGAAACAGGCGATATTGTCATAGCCAGAGCTAATCATCATGTCCGTTACCCAGCAGGTTTTCAGCTGGTTGCGGCAATGAACCCTTGCCGTTGCGGCTATCTGTCAGATCCAGCCCGGGCATGCAGCCGCGCCCCGCGTTGTGCCCAAGATTACATGGCACGTATATCTGGGCCCATACTTGATAGATTTGATATTTTGCTGGATGTTGCGGAATTGCGCCCAAGTGAGCTGTTATCAGAACAGCTTTCAGAATCAACAGCAGCTGTGCGCAAGCGCATCTTTTCTTCCCGCAATTTCGCTGCCGCCCGTCACAGCGCCCATCCAGAGATATTGAATGCCCATCTTGAGGCTAAATCGCTAAATGATGAGCTAAAAAACAATGACGAAATTCGTGCTCTTTACAGTGAGGCGCTTGAAAAACAGGCATTATCTGCTCGCGGTTTTCATAAATCGATAAGGGTAGCACGCACAATTGCTGATCTTGCCGCCAGCCAGCATATTACCCGTTATCATGTTCTAGAAGCGCTATCTTATCGGCGATTTTTTCTGTTTGGCGCTGATAATGGCTAAAAAACACAAAATTAGCGAGAGATGACGCTATTCGTCCAATGAGTGGTCCATTCTTCGATAATGTTCCAGAATTCAGCTGCCATGCTCAGTCCGGTAAACGCCTCTATTTCCCGAATGCCAGTGGGAGAGGTTACATTAATTTCGGTCAGATAATCGCCAATCACATCAATACCTACAAAAACAAGTCCACGTTTTTTTAGCTCTGGGCCAATGATATTACAGATTTCAATATCGCGTTTGGTTAATTCTACGGCTTGTGCAGACCCGCCCACATGCAAGTTAGAGCGTGCCTCCCCTTCTTGGGGCACCCGGTTAATCGCACCTTTAGCTTCGCCATTAATGAGGATTATTCGTTTATCACCAGCGCGCACTTCCTCTAGATATTTTTGCACCATTACAGGCTCGCGGCTGGTTGCGAAAAACATCTCTAATAATGCATTTAAATTCTGATCAGCTTCTTGCAAGCGAAACACACCTTCCCCGCCATTACCGAAAAGCGGCTTGATGATGATATCTTGATAATGCTCGCGAAAGGCTTTGATTTTATCTGCATCCCGCGAGATAAGCGTAGGTGGCATAAGCTCTGAAAACAGGGTTACTAACAGCTTTTCCGGCGCATTTCGGACTTCAGCTGGATTGTTAATTACTTTGGTTGTAGGGGGCAACATTTCTAACAGATGCGTTGCCGTGATATAGGCCATATCAAAGGGCGGGTCTTGGCGCATCAATATTACATCAAATTCCTGTAAAGGCCGCTCTTCAAAGGAGCCGGTTTCAAAAAAATGTGCCGGATTATCAAATAAACGCAGCGTCTGACCAACCGCACTTATAACGCCCTCATTATAGCTCAGCTTGTCTGGTGTATAATACCACAGGGAATGACCACGCTCTTGTGCCTTTAGAGCGAGCGCAAAAGTGGTATCCCCTTTTATATCAATTGAGGATACGGGATCCATCTGGATGGCGATATTGAACGGCATGTCTGTGGCTAGTCTCTCTTATCTGTTTCCAGAATAATGTAATTCACCACTTTTTTAGCAAAGCGTAATTCCTGAGCATGGGCGATAACCCGCTCTTTCTCCGTTTCATTGGACGCCACCCCTGCTAGATAAACAATACCGTTCACCACATCGATAGAAAAATTCAGAGACGAGACGTTGGAATCACCAATGAGTGCAGCGCGAAGCTGTGCAGTTGCCGCTAAATCTTTTGCTGTGTCGCGCAACGAGGTATCTTGTGTTACCTGCAGCTCATTTACAACTTCACGAACTCCCTTAATTTCCCACGCCAATTTGGTCGCTAGTACTTTTTGCTCAATGGTATCCACACTACCTGTGAATAGCACACTTCCATTATTTACAGATTTCTTGATGTTAGTTGCTAGGGATGCATCATTTTGGATGAATCTATCGACTAGCTTCGCTTCAATAATGCCATCCGAAACAGAGGTTGATAGCCCCTTTTCAGTTGAAGATGCCGCCACAGCAGCGGTGCCAATACCAACAGCAGCGCCTACACACCCTGACAAGGCCAAGGCAGATGAAAGAAGTAAAAAAACGCTAAAATAAAGGTTTCTGATAATCATCACTGAAACGCTCCTGAAAAAAGGCGATTAGCCCCTATTATTAAAAAATCTAGGCTCTTTTGATATACTGCAATTACGATTCTATAGAAAACTCCTTTTTTCATCAACCGTGTGCCGAGTATGTATTAAATCAAATTTAAAAACCAATTTCGATCTGCTTTAGCCGGCCCCAGCCAGACCATTGAACCAGACGAAGATGTATCTGCCTACCTTTGAAAGCATTGTGATGCGCAATCATCCAATTAACAGCCTTTTTCATCCGAGCTAGCTGACGCGCACTAGGAATACCGCTCTCTGCACTATCTATCTGCCGGCGATATTTAACTTCCAATATAAGGATGGTTTGCCGGCGTCGCAGGATAAGGTCTAATTCTCCGAAAGGGGTTTTCTGGCGTGCCGCAACACAAACATACCCTGTCAGAAAATATAAAAATCTGGTCACGGTTTCAGCTCGCCTGCCAGCACGTTCTGCTGCTTTATATGCTGCTGTGTTTCTGCGCGCCATAGCCAGATGCACCAGCCCCCAAATTCATAAGCTAAAGAGGCTAGTATGGGGGCATTAATCTCTTCTGGCTATCTGTAAGGCCATTTGATAGAGCGTGCGACGTGGCCAGCCTGTCAGTGCTTCTGCTTCCTTGGCAGCATCTTTAACAGATGCGCGGTTAAGGATATCTTCCAAGAGCGAAATTACCGCCTCTTCGTCATAATTTTTGGCTGATTTATTTGCGCCGCTAACTAGCAGAACAAGCTCACCTTTTGGCGGGTCTGTATCCCCAAATTTTTGGGCTAAAACACTAAGGGTTTGCCGTTCAACCGTCTCATGGAGCTTGGTTAACTCGCGTGTGATAACAGCAGTACGTTCGCCGTAAATCTCTGCCATCAATGTAAGGGTTTTCGCAAGCCGGCGCGGGGTCTCAAACCAGATTTGCGTCATGGTGAGGCTTGCCGATTCTGTAATTTGTGCGCGCGCGGCGGTTTGTTTTTGTGGCACGAACCCTTGAAAGGTAAACCTGTCTGTTGGTAATCCGGAAATGGTTAGGGCCATTAAGGGTGCAGCAGGACCGGGCGTGGCTGTTACGCGTATGCCTTGGCTATGACAAGCGGCCACTAGTTTATATCCAGGGTCTGAAATAAGCGGGGTGCCAGCGTCACTAACCAGAGCAACGGTTCGGCCTGCTTCCAATAAAGCTAATAATTTTGGCCGCATTTCTTGGCCATTATGATCATGATAGGCCAGTAATTTTGCCCGCACTTCCAGCGAACATAGCGCAAGCAGCTTGCGGGTGGTGCGGGTATCTTCACAGGCTATTATATCTGCCTCTTGCAGCGCTGTCATGGCGCGCGGACTAAAGTCGCCTAAATTTCCAATAGGTGTAGAGACAATATTCAGCACAATTTTACCTTATTTTAATGCGTAGATTGTTTAGGTAATCAGCCATCTAGACAGGAGTGTGCCATGCGTCTTGGCATCTGTCACGCAAGGACAGAGATTGAGTTCTTTATGGTTTCATGGCATCACTATAGCGAGGTTTTATTGTAAATGGCACAGGAAAAACGGCGCCTAAAGCTAAGGGATTGCTCTGCGATGTTAAGTTCAAGAATATATGCAAGCCTAATTGTAGCGCTGTTGCTAGCAGCTTGTGAGCCAGCGACCACAAAAAATGTGCGTCAAGATAAACAGCCCTCAACCAATCTTTCTGCCACCAGCCCTTCTCCTTCGAAGACAACCCCTTCAGATATAGCTGATACACAAGCAAGCTCTGATATCGTTGGCAGCATTATATCGCAAATTGAAAATCAAACAGGTGAAGAGGATGCTGGGATAGCCCCAGAGGATGAAGTGTTGACCGCCGCTGCAGGGCAAGCAGCTAGGGTTGATGAAGCTACCATGAAACGTGAAGCCCTCGCAGAACAGGCTCTGGAGGCAGCGCTTAGCCTATTAAAAAACAAGGTGCCTGAGCGCCCTCTTGCTCCGGAGCCTTTTGAAATGCCGATTAAAGCAGATGGTCAATTTCGCATTGGCATGATGCTCCCCTTTTCAGGTGATTATGCTACTCTTGGCCGTGATATAGCCAGCGGCGCAGAACTGGCCCTATTTCAGCTTGCTTCTGCTAATGCTACACTGGTCTATTTTGATACGGCAGGCGGCAGCCGCGCCGCTGAAGCGGCAAGAGAGGCGGTAGCGGCACAAGTTGATATTATCATTGGCCCGCTATTTACAAAATCAGTGATGCAGACGCGCACCATTTTTGCCGCATCTGCCATTCCGGCTATTTCCCTGTCCAATAATGTACAGGCCGCCACCCCAGGGCAGTGGGTGTTAGGCTACCTGCCCGAACAGCAAATTGACCATTTACTAGGTCATGCTATTTCTGAAAACAGCACAAAAATTGCTATTTTAGCATCTGAAGATACGTTTGGTCAGCGCTTATTATCGCATACCCAAAATCGGCTCAGCTCGTTTGGGCTTCAGCCTGCTGAAGTGACAACTTTGCCACAAGAGCTGCTAGCAGATGAAGAAAGCATCAAAGCGGCTGTTCAGCGTTTCACCCGCTATATAAAGGCAGACCCCGATATACCCGAATTGCCAGAGCCTGCTTATGATGCGCTGATATTGGCAGGTAATTCAGAGTTTATTTTGCGGGTGGCACCGCTACTTTCCTATTACGATATGGACCCGTCGCGGGTGATGTTTTTAGGCACCGATTTATGGGCGCGCCCAGAATTGCTAGCAGAGCCGTCACTACAGGGCGCATTTATCACCCAAGCTTTGCAACCAGAGAGCACCAATTTTGAAAACCGCTATCAGGGCCTGTTTAATAAGCCAACCAACCAGCTGGTTAAATTAGGGTTTGATGCGTTTGCACTGGTGGCCATTACCCATCAACAGGCGAGCAATAATGCGGCAAATACACAAATTGACTGGCGCGCCAGCTTGATAAGAGATGAAGGGTTTGAAGGTTTGAGTGGACGCTTTAATCTATTACCTGATGGCCAGAATCAACGCTTTTATGAAATTCAAAAGCTGGTAAATAATAAGCTGGTAAATATTAAGCTCGTAAGTAATAAGCTAGGGTCACGCTAATCCAGCAAATGGCTTAAAATGCTATCAAGGCGTAAACGCCCTTCAAGCGTAGTGGAAAGCCCTGCATCATTCGCATTTAGCCAGCCTTCTTTTATAAAAGCCTCTAGCCATTTAGGGTTAAGCTGCAATGCTGTATTGCCAAATTTGGCTGTCTCTGGCCATTTGACCCCGCTTGTTAGCCTAAGTCCCATCATCCAATATTCATTGAAATAATCTTCTGGCTTTTCTAGCGCATCTATATCCATCCCGCCTTGAGCCGTGTTTATACTCTCTAGCCAGCCAGACGGGCTGCGCCGGTTAATCCTGTTATAACGGCCATTTTTAGTCGTAAGCCTGCCATGCGCGCCAGGACCAATGCCAAGCCAATTTCCAGTTTGCCAGTAATTTAAATTATGCTGCGATGCTTCACCTTGTTTTGCATAATTTGAAATCTCATAGGCAGAAAGGCCCTTTTCTTTTAAAATGGTCTCGGTCAAAAGATAGAGATCGGCAATATTATCTGCATCCCCTGTTAGACGCTCACCCTTTTTATGACGGGTATAAAATTGTGTGCCTGGCTCAATAGTTAATTGATAGCAAGATAGATGCGAGGGCGCGTACAAGATTATTTCCTCTAGCTGCGCGCGCCAGTCTTCTTCGCTTTGCTCTGGCAGCCCATAAATCAGATCAGCTGACCAGCGCGGAAATAGTTTTGCAGCTTCCTCTAGGGCAGTAAGGGCATCCTTTGCGCTATGTTCGCGCCCTAAAAACTGCAAGCCACTTTCGCGCAGGCTTTGCACACCAAGAGATAACCGGTTAATACCAGCCCCATAAAAACCTTTTAACTTAGCTGTCTCAGCAGAAGTTGGATTAGCTTCAGCAGTAATTTCAATATCTGGGTCTATCGTAAAAAGGCCAGCAGCTTTAGTTAGCAAAGCTTCAATAATGGCAGGCGGCATCAGACTAGGCGTTCCGCCACCAAAAAACACACTCTTCAATTCTATCTTGCCAGACTCAATTTCTAGCTGCTGGTAGGTATTTTCAGCTTGCCTTTCAAGGTCTGTTACCAGCGCTTGCTGCCAGCTTTTGGTATCAATATCAGTTGCCACATGGGAGTTAAAATCACAATAGGGGCATTTGGCGAGGCAAAATGGCCAATGCACATATAAGCTGATAGCAGGCACTTTTTTAATCACGGTGTAAAACAGGCCTCAAGCAGCTGATTAAAAGCAATAGCACGATGGCTCATTGCATGTTTCTCAGCTGGATCCATTTCCCCAAATGTCTGGCTATGACCAAGCGGGGTGAAAATAGCATCATAGCCAAAACCCCTATCGCCGCGTGGGGGCCAGCTAACCTCACCAGATATTCTGCCTTCAAAACTCTCACAATGCCCATCAGGCCAAGCAAGGGTGAGGGCGCAAATAAATTCGCAACTGCGATTTGTTGAACCAGACGCTAGTAACGCGGTGCTAACACGTTCCATAGCGTGGCTGAAATCCTTATCAGGCCCCGCCCAGCGTGCAGAATAAATACCAGGCGCACCCCCCAATGCCAGAACCGCAAAACCTGAATCATCTGATAGGGCTGGCAAATTTGCTGTTTTTGCTGCAAGGCTTGCTTTTAATTCTGCGTTTTCGATAAAAGTTTGCCCGGTCTCCTCAGGCTCTTCCAAGTCAAGCTCGCTAGCCCCGATAACTTCGATATGTAACGGCTCCAAAAGGGCTCTAATTTCTCGCACTTTGCCCTGATTATGGCTGGCAATGACTAGCTTTTCTGAACGGTTAAATTTTCGCGCCATACTGGGTAATAACTTTCTTTTTTAGGATTTTGCTGTCCGAACGGCTTGCATCTGCATTTCAAATAATTGCTGGCAACCTTTCTTGGCAAGGGCCATCATATCCATAAGCTGCGAATCAGAAAATGGATGCTGTTCTGCTGTGCCTTGTATTTCGACAATCCCGCCACTAGCTGTGAGAACGAAATTAGCATCTGTTTCTGCGTTGCTATCTTCATTATAATCGAGGTCTGCAAGTGCCTCCCCTGCAACCAGACCACAAGAAATAGCTGCAACCTGATCACGAAGCGGCATAGCAGTTATCAGCCCTTTTTGCATTAAATCCTCAACCGCCAGCGACAAAGCTACCCACGCACCCGTAATAGAAGCGGTGCGCGTGCCGCCGTCGGCGCGAATTACATCACAATCTATTTTAATCTGGCGCTCACCCAGTTTTTCAAGGTCAACTATTGCCCGTAAAGAGCGCCCTATTAGGCGTTGTATCTCTTGTGTACGGCCAGATTGTTTACCGCGAGCAGCTTCCCTATCCATTCGGCTATGGGTGGCGCGCGGCAACATGCCATATTCTGCTGTAACCCAGCCCCGCCCCGCTCCGCGCAGGAAAGGGGGCACTTTTTCATCTACAGAAGCGGTACAAATCACATGAGTATTGCCTACACAAATCAAGCATGAGCCTTCTGCATAAGGAGAAAAATGAGGCTCTATCGTGACGGTGCGGATATCTTCTGGCGTGCGGCCAGCTGAGCGGGTAAGTGCCATTATTAAACAAACTCCTTAAAGGTGCGGGTGCTGCCCTTTTTACATAATTTTTGGATTTTTATAAGAGGTAATCTTCTCAAAAATTCTACTATAACTTAAGATAATGCGAACATCATAACAGACTAGCTTTACTGAAGGTATCCTTTATGGCCTCAACACCTGTCACGGAAATGACTTGGCGAACGACACAGATTTTCAACGAGATTGTCAAAAATTACCTTGAAACGGGCTCTCCTGTTGGTTCTGGGCTAATAGCGGCCTCTAAGGAAGTTAATCTGTCCTCCGCATCGGTGCGCGCAATTATGGCGGAGCTAGAAAGCAGCGGATTATTATTTTCACCACACATCTCAGCGGGGCGGGTGCCGACCAGAGCAGGGCTTAGGCTGTTTGTGGATGGGCTGATGGAGGTATGTGATAGCTTGGCCTTGGATGAACATAGCTCGATAGATGCCCTAGAACGCTCAGATGGTTTGTCGGTAAACCAGATGCTGGATAAGGCAAGTTTGGCCCTATCTGGCTTATCAAAATGTGCGTCTCTGGTAATGGCACCAACCGAAGATTTAAGCGTCAATCATATTGAATTTGTGCCGATACAGGACAACCGTATATTGGTGATTTTAGTGTTCTCGAACGGGCATGTAGAAAACCGTATGATCGCTTTTCCAGCGGGTCTGCCAGCACATGTAATGACTGAAGCCTCAAATTATATGAACAGCCAGTATAAGGGTAAATCAGTTAGCGAAATTATTACGTTGGTGGAACAGGATAAACAAATATGCCGTGCAGAGCTGGATAGCCTGACCAGTGATTTAATTGAGCGCGGTGTGGCTATCTGGTCAGATCATGCAGATACCCAAGAGGCGGCGCTTATCCTAAATGGTCAGGCAAATTTGCTAGAAGATGTGCGCGCAGTTGAAGATTTAGCGCGGGTGCGCACGCTGTTTGATAAGCTGGAAATGCGCGGACATACAGGCCATTTGATGGATTCTGTCTTGCATGCAGATGGGTTGCAAATTTTCATCGGTTCAGAGAACCAGCTTTTTTCAGAAACTGGATGCTCGATGGTGCTTGCCCCCTATCATAATAGCGAGAGAAAGATTATTGGCGCGGTCGGCGTTATAGGCCCCCGTCATATGAATTATGCGCGGATAATTCCGATGGTTGATTATACCAGCAAAACGATCGCCAAGATTTTGGGATAAAGTTTCAGGGTAAAAATTTCTGGAAAAAAAATTCTGGCCAAAATTCTGTCATCAAAATTCTGCCATCAAAATTCTGCCATCAAAATTCTGGGCGAGAAGTTCAAGGAGATGGGGATTTTAGCGCAGCAACGTGCTGAAGGCAGCTGAAACTTCCTGGCGATCAGGTAGCCCTGCTAAGAATTTATCTAACCATGTGCGGTCAATAAGCTCTTCTTGCGCAGCCATCATCACCAGCGCTGTTAAAACAAAGCCCGCAAAAACTAAAAAAACAGCACTGCGCCAGCCCGGCAAAACCGGTTGAATAAGGCTAGAAGGTGCTGTGCTTGCCGCCTCTGCTACACTATTTTCGAGAGGCAGGGTTTCAATTTCTGTCGCTGGTGTTTGTTTTTGCCTGCTGGCCTTTGCTAGCGGCAGAGGATGGTGACAATCTGGGCAATAAAGTTCAGCCGCGCAAGCAATAACAGCTTCATATTTATTGGTATCTATCGCTGCTTTAATTTTACAATTTGTACAGGTAATTTTCGTCTGGCGAACAAGTTTTTCTGGGCCGCTTACCACTGGAGCAAAATAATGTTGGCTGCAGTGATGACAGGCAATAGGCCAATTGCTGTTTTGCAAGACTACAGAGGGTATTTCGCCTAATGCCTGACAATGGGGGCAGGCAATTTTCACCATCTGCTCTGAGGTTGTTGTCAATTTTTCGTGCATCATGATTTCATCCCTTATCATGATTTCTTTTTAGGCCGTGCGGCCTTTTTAGCAGTTGTTTTTCTACCTGATATTTTTTTGGTGGATAGCGGCTTTTTGGCAATAGCCTTTTTTGCTGCAGCTTTTGTTACAGGCTTGGCTTCTACTTGTGTTTTCTTCTGTTTTTTCTGGACTAGTTTTTTCTGGGCCGATTGTTTCTGGGCCGATTGTTTCTGGGCCGATTGTTTTTGGGCTGATTGTTTTTGGGCCTGTTTCTTTTGGGCCGTCTTAGGGCCAGATTTTCGTTGTTTTTTAACGGATGAGGCGTTTTTGTTGTCTTCTTCTGCCGTGGTTAGCGCCTTTGCCGGATGGTTAGCAAGCGCAATAATGGACAGCTGAGCTTTTAGGCGCACTTCAATTTCATTATCGATGAGCTGGGCAATTTGATCGGTAAAATTCTGTCCTTTTAGGTTTGCGCGCTTGCCGGATTTTTTCTCAGTTTCTGTAATAGTAGGCGCGCCTGCCTCCCTCTTATTCGCTTTCAAAGGCGCATCAGATGGGGTTGGCTCACCAGCGGAAATGACAGCCTGACGAATAGCTAAAAACGGATTATCCGACTCAATATCGCCAGTTTCACTCTTATAACTATCAGCATCTTGAGCATTTGATGTAGGGGTATTTGATATAGGCGCGTCTGCCATCGACGGCTCTATAGAAAACAGCGCTTCTGCCTGCTCTGATAAGGGGCGTTTTTGTCCGGCTAGGACAAGAAGTTCTGCAGATACAGGCGCGCCATCTTTGATGCGTATAGGCTGAGCACCAATGATTGGCATATTTTTAGGCTGCTCACGCTTGATGCGGCTTTTTTCTGTTTCGGAAATGGAATCAGCTTGATTGAACAAATCTTCAATTGATTCCATCACCAAATTATCATTTTTGGGCTTTTTGGCCATTTATCTGCCTTAATGTTCGCATTCCAGAAGGGTCTGCTTTTCGCATGCACTCGCATGTCAATCTAACTCTTTATAAACCAGAACTAAATTTTGGATAAAGCCTAAAAACAGCTAAAGACGTGTAACCTGGTCCAAAGAACCAGGTTTTGGCGAAAAATAAGCCTTTCTTTGACCCTACATCTTGGCAATTCGCCAGACTATACTTAAATACCATTCGGTTAGTCGATTTCACTTTTCAAAAATGGGCATAAAATGACATCAGAAACAGACAATAAAGATGCCAAAGATCAAGATATTGGGGATAATAACCCCAAGGATAAAGAACAAGAGGCAGCTTCTGAAGATATCCAGCAATCCGCTTCTTCAGAACAGCTTGATGCTGAAGATAAAATAGCTGATCTGAATTTAGCCGATATCATAGATGATGCCGATAACATAGATGATAAAGGTGGAGAAAATGCTGCTGATGAAGACGCTGCTGAATTAAAAGATCAGCTACTACGCCTGATGGCGGATAGTGAAAATTTACGCAAACGTAGTGAGCGCGATGTATCGGCAGCAAAAAAATATGGCGCCCTTGGTTTGGCGCGTGACCTGCTAGGGTCGATTGATAATCTTGAAACAGCGATTTCGCATATGCCTGAAAATAAGGATGATATGGATGAAACGCTAAAAAATATCCTAATAGGGGTTGAGATGTCTGCTCGTGAGCTTGCATCTGTTCTGGAGCGGCATCACATCAAAAAGGTGACGCCCGAGAAGGAAAAGTTTGACTACAATATCCATCAGGCGATGTTCGAAGTGCCAACAGATGAGGTTGAACCCGGCATGGTAGTTCAGGTGGTACAGTCTGGCTATATGCTGCATGACCGGCTTTTGCGTCCGGCAATGGTAGGGGTTTCCAAAGCAGCTTTGCCTAGTGAGCCAGAAAAGACAGACGGTTAAGAAAACAGACCGGTAAGAAAACAGACCGGTAAGAAAACAGATTTTGTGCTAAATGGGGCGCTCATTAACGCCCCAAACAGCATCTAGGCAGCTTATGAGCCAAAATGATGGATTAAAGGTTGCCTCTTGTATGGAAAAAAACAGCACTTATATATGCTTCAGTTAAGAATTATTCTTCGCCGCTGGTGAGAGAATTGACGAAAAAAGGATCAGTAAAATGGGCAAAGTCATTGGGATTGATTTAGGAACTACTAATTCCTGTGTTGCTGTCATGGACGGTAAGGCAGCAAAAGTTATCGAAAATGCCGAAGGTACGCGTACCACACCTTCAATGGTTGCTTTTGCTGATGATGACGAACGGCTGGTTGGTCAATCTGCCAAGCGGCAAGCGGTAACCAATCCTGAAAAGACTATTTTTGCGATGAAACGTTTGATCGGACGTCGCGCAGATGATGCGGTTATCAAAGAATTTGCGGACCTTGTCCCATTTGAAGTAAAGCCAGCGAAAAATGGCGATGCGTGGATAGCTGTTGATAGTGAAGATTACTCACCGAGCCAGATGTCTAGCTTTGTCTTGCGCAAGCTGAAAGAAGATGCAGAGGCTTATCTTGGTGAAACTGTTGATCAGGCAGTGATTACCGTGCCGGCTTACTTTAATGATGCCCAGCGTCAGGCTACCAAAGATGCAGGTAAAATTGCCGGTCTGGAAGTATTGCGTATTATCAACGAGCCTACAGCGGCAGCGCTTGCTTATGGTTTGGATAAAAAAGAATCAGGGATCATTGCTGTTTTTGATTTAGGTGGCGGCACGTTTGATGTGTCTATTCTAGAAATAGGGGATGGCGTTTTTGAGGTAAAATCAACAAACGGGGATACCTTCCTTGGCGGTGAAGATTTTGACCAGCAGATTATCGATTTTCTTGCTGATCAGTTCAAAACTGAGCAAGGCATTGATTTGCGCTCAGACAAAATGGCGCTACAGCGGCTGAAGGAAGCTGCAGAAAAAGCGAAAATTGAGCTTTCCTCAGCAACCCAGACAGAAGTTAATCTGCCCTTTATTACCGCAGATCAGTCTGGGCCAAAGCATTTGAATATTAAAATGACCAGAGCCAAGCTAGAACAGCTTGTTGAAAATCTGGTCCAGCGTTCGCTTGAGCCATGTAAAAAAGCACTAAAGGATGCAGGGGTATCCGCAAGCGAGATTGACGAAGTAATTTTGGTAGGCGGCATGACCAGAATGCCGAAGATTATTGAAACAGTCGAAAAATTCTTTGGTAAAGAGCCGCATCGCGGTGTGAACCCAGATGAAGTGGTTGCCTCTGGAGCGGCTATTCAGGCAGGTGTGCTTACGGGTGATGTTAAAGATGTTTTGTTGTTGGATGTCACCCCATTATCGCTAGGTATCGAAACGCTAGGCGGTGTCTTTACCCGGCTGATCGACCGCAATACCACTATCCCGACCAAGAAAAGCCAAGTCTTTTCAACTGCAGAAGATAACCAGTCTGCGGTAACTATCTCGGTTTATCAGGGCGAGCGTGAAATGGCGACGCATAACAAGCTGCTAGGCCAGTTTAATCTAGAAGGCATCCCAGCGGCAGCCAGAGGCGTGCCACAAATCGAAGTTACTTTCGATATTGACGCAAACGGCATTGTAAAAGTGAGCGCCAAAGACAAAGCTACTGGCACAGAACAGGCGATCAGTATCAAGGCATCTGGCGGTCTCGATGATAATGAAATCGAAGATATGATTAAGGATGCTGAAACCTATGCTGAAGAAGATAAAGCGCGCCGTGAAGAAGTAGAAGCGCGCAACCGTGCCGAAGCGCTGGTACATACAGCTGAAAAAACGATGGCCGATCTCGGAGATAAAGCGGATGATGCTATCAAAGCAGAGGTCGAAAGCGGCGTTGCTGATCTGAAAACAGCTCTGGAAGGCGATGATGCAGCAGATATTGCGGCTAAGGCGGAGGTTCTGTCATCAGCAATGATGAAGATGGGTGAAGCAGCCTATCAGGCTGAACCAGAAGCAGGCGAAGCTGAAGCCGGAAATGGGGCCAGTGATGGTGCAAATGATGGTGATGATGTTGTAGATGCTGAATTTGAAGAAGTTGATGATGATCAGGACGCAAAAAAAGCGTAATGTCCTGCTAAAGCCTCTTTCATAGTGAGGCGGCTTTATGTGTTTACAAGTTGAAATGAAAAATGGCCAAATATGCCGAAACGCGATTATTATGAGGTGCTGGGTGTCAGCAAAAATGCTGATGAAAAGGCAATAAAGTCTGCCTACCGCAAATTGGCGATGGCCAACCATCCCGACCGTAACGCAGGTGACGAAGACGCTTCAGAACGCTTCAAAGAAGCTAGCGAAGCTTATGAGGTGTTAAAAGATAGCCAGAAGCGTGCTGCCTATGATCAGATGGGTCATGCTGCTTTTGAACAATCTGGTGGCTTTGGTGGCGGCGCTGGTTTTGGCGGCGGCGGCTTTTCCGATATCTTTGAGCAAATGTTCTCGGAATTTTCAGGTGGGCGCGGGCGCACAGATCAAGCTCGGCATGGCGCAGATTTGCGTTATGATTTAACCATTGATTTAGATGAAGCTTATACCGGCTGCCAGAAAGATATCGTTGCCAATATTTCTTCCAGTTGCGATAGTTGCGGCGGTAGTGGCGCGGCAAAAGGAAGCCAGCCTGTACCTTGTTCAGGTTGCGGCGGTATCGGCAAGGTTCGTGCCCAGCAAGGTTTTTTCACTGTAGAGCGCACCTGCCCCTCATGTCAGGGTGCTGGCGAGACTATCTCTAATCCGTGTAAGCCATGCCGTGGTCAAGGGCGCGTTGAAAAATCTGAAAACCTGTCTGTAAATATTCCAGCCGGCGTGGATACAGGTACCCGCATCCGCCTATCTGGTAAAGGTGAGGCTGGATTACGCGGAGCCCCGGCAGGGGATTTATATATCTTTGTTTCTGTTGCAGATCATCCAATTTTCGAACGTGACGGTAGCAATCTGTATATTGATGTGCCTGTGCCAATGGTCACTGCAGCACTAGGCGGGTCAATAGAAGTGCCGACTCTGGGCGGTAAGATGGCACGCTTACAAATCGAAAAAGCTACGCAGTCAGGGCGTAAATTTAGAATGCGTGGCAAGGGTATGCCAGCGCTACGCGGCGGCGCGCATGGTGACCAGATTGTCGAAATTATTGTAGAAACCCCTACCAAGCTCAGCAAAAAACAGATTAATCTGTTGAAAGAATTTGATGAGGCTGGAGATGCTAGCCCACAAACAAAGAGCTTTATTGACCGCGTAAAAACCCTCTGGTCATAAGGGCTAGCGAAGGGCTTGTGGGCTGACCCATATTTTCAGGAGCGCGAGGCTAAATGTCAGAAAAAAATTTGCAAATTGCACTGCCTGGTGCGGCTGGGAAAATGGGGAAAATGATTGCCTCACTTGTTGCAGAAAGCAGTGATATTGAAATCTGTGCAGCAAGTGAGCATTCTGAAAGCCCTGCCATTGGTCAGGATATAGGCGGGGCTAACATTAGTGCGGATGCAGGGGTGCTCGGCATTGGCTCTAACGGCGTTATGATAGATTTTACGCGCCCAGAAGCCACTATGCGGCATGTAGATATTGCGCTGGCTAGCGGAACTGCGATGGTTGTCGGCACTACCGGTCTTAGTGCTGATGAAGAAGAGGTTCTAAAAAAGGCGGCAACGCAAATCCCTATTGTTTATTGTGCCAATACCTCTGTAGGGGTGACCTTGCTTAGCCAGATTGTTGAGCAAATCGCTCGCCAATTAGACCCAGAATGGGATATTGAGGTTGTTGAAACCCATCATAATCAAAAAGTTGATGCCCCGTCTGGCACAGCATTGGCGCTGGGGCGTGCCGCAGCTAAGGGACGTGACATTGACCTTGATACAATAAAAGAGAGCGGGCGTGATGGTATAACAGGCGCGCGTGAACGAGGTGCAATTGGTTTTGCGGCTCTGCGTGGCGGTGATGTTGCAGGTGAGCATACAGTAACCTTTTTCGGCCAGCAGGAACGCATTGAGGTTACCCACCGCGCAACAAGCCGCATTATTTTTGCCAGAGGCGCATTAAAAGCAGCCCGCTTTGCGGCTAGCCAGAAGCCTGGATTATATTCAATGGATGATGTTTTAAGCTAGCCAAGTCTAGCTTAGGAGCGGCAAATAATTTAAGCAGGCGCGCCTTTATCATAACGTACCCGCATTAACGCGTCATTTAACGCTTTGGCTAGGGCATTTTTTTCCACTGGCGGCATAAAGCTGCCAATTTCCATCTGCTGGGCATGGGCACGTAAAAATAATTTAGGCCTATGTTCTTGTTCTTCCAATAATTCAGCATGCACCCATGGGCTATCTAGACAGGTTTGGGTTTCATTGCCGCGCCAATTAGTGCGCGTTATCTGAACATAAGCAGGTGTAATTTCCACCTTTTCTACAAGTTGGCCAGCCCGGTAATTCATTTTAAAGGCAAACCAGACAATTAAAATTTCAGCACCTAGAAACCCGATGACAGGCCATGCCCCTAGCAAAAAAAATCCTGTGGCAATAAGGCTCATCAAGCTGGCCAATACAGCCATAAAAATCCGAAATCCCTTTAAGGAAAGCGAGCGATAAGGCCAAAGGGTGATGACATAGGTTTCGGTTTCTGCATCTCCTTTTGCATTAAACCATAATCGCCCTGTCCTATTATTCTTATCAGCCGCCATCTTAACCCTTCTTTTTGCAACTCTGCTTAGCAGGCATAACTATAGCCTCGCTTCTTATGGTTTTTACGTTATTATTATCAAGTTAAGTTCATTTTTGAACTAGAAAAGGGGTTTTGAAGATGCCACGTAAAATGCGCCTAGCAGATATTGAGGAAGTTTTTGTGTGTTTGTCCAAATTGGATTCAGATCCGCGCACAGAATTAGTATTTGAAGATCCCTACACATTGCTGGTAGCCGTAGCGCTATCTGCTCAAGCAACTGATGTTAGCGTTAACAAAGCAACGGGCCCTTTATTTGCCGCTGCCAACACCCCCCAAAAGATGGTTATGCTTGGCGTTGAAAAGGTTAAATCCTATATCAAAACCATAGGCCTTTTTAATACTAAAGCAGAGAATGTCATCAAACTCTCACAGATGCTTCTTGATAATCATAATGGCAAAGTACCTGAGGATCGGGCGGCACTTGAAGCGTTGCCTGGTGTTGGACGAAAGACGGCAAATGTAGTGCTAAATGAGGCCTTTGGCCATCCGACTATCGCGGTAGACACACATATTTTCAGAGTGGGCAATCGTACAGGTATGGCACCTGGCAAAACCCCAGACGCAGTGGAAAAAGAATTATTGCGGCGCGTACCAAAGCGCTACCTTAAAGGGGCGCATCACTGGCTTATCTTGCATGGCCGTTATGTCTGCAAGGCACGAAAACCAGATTGTGGGAATTGCGCGATATCAGAATATTGCCTGTTTAAAGACAAGCAGTTACCCTAGAATTCTAGCCCTTCATCTGGCGCTGATACAGCTCTTTCTGGCATCTTACTTCATCCAAAGGCTGGCTAATTATGCGCTTACGAATATCGAGGGCAATGGCTGTTTTTTGTGATAAATTCGTCGATGTGTCGGTCATCTGGAAGAAGAAATCTACCACACAATTGGCTTGCCGATATTGCCAGATACCGATCTGGCCTTCACTACGCTTAAAATCAGCCTCACCGAGCTGGTTGGTAATATCTTCTAATGTTTTCCCAAGCAATTCTTGCGGGTTGATAGCCGTAATTTTCGGTGGCTCTGCTGGTAGCTCTTCTGGTAGCTCTATTGCGGGCAGCGAAGCAAGATTTGCTGTTTCAATTCCGGATTCGCCTGTCAGGTTTTCTTCTGTTGTATCCTTCGGTAGCACTTCTGGCAGCACTTTTGGCGTGCTCCCGGCCAGTTCATCGGTGCTGGACGTTTCAGCCTGTATGGTTGCAGAAGGTGTTTTAGCTGGCTGTGCTGACGGTGTTGATAGGCTTGTTTGCAGGCCTGAATCTGTCAGGGTAACAGGTTGACAAGCGCTCAAAGCAAGAGCGAAAAGGCCTAAAATTGGGGTGATGAAAGCTTGCGGTGAAGCAAGAAAGGATGATGATTTCACGATGGAATGACGCTCTTCTTACAGTCAAGGAATGGGAACCTAACGCGCCCATATTATCGTGAC
The DNA here is from genome assembly GCA_016780775.1 of Alphaproteobacteria bacterium. Classification (GTDB taxonomy): domain Bacteria; phylum Pseudomonadota; class Alphaproteobacteria; order Puniceispirillales; family Puniceispirillaceae; genus JADHLI01. Next base: position 44,876 of record JADHLI010000006.1, read on the forward strand.
CCATATTATCGTGATTAGAGCATGCAACAAGTAAAAAGTGACAGCGAGAGTTATTCGCACGCTTCAAAAGAATAGCCCATTGAGCGCACCGTCCGGATCATATCTGGCCCACCCGTGATATTGATGGCTTTGCGTAGCCTTCTGATATGCACATCCACGGTGCGCATACCTACATAAACATCATCACCCCAAACACTATCCAGCAATTGATCGCGCGAGTAAACACGCCCCTGATTGCGCATAAAATGCTCTAGCAATCGAAATTCCGTAGGCCCTAAATGAATAGATGTGCCATCCCGCTTAACGCGTTTTTGTTCTAGATCCAGCTCAATATCACCGCCAGTGAGCTTGGCATCATAGCCGCGTGTTTGCCGCCGGATAATGGCTCTGACCCGGGCCAGTACTTCAGCTGGGCTAAAGGGTTTTGTAACATAATCATCTGCCCCGCCATCTAGGCCGCGCAAACGATCCCCTTCCTCGCCTCTGGCTGTGAGCATAATAACCGGGATGTCTCTGGTATCAGCACGGCTGCGAAGTTGGCGCAATACCTCAATGCCAGACAAAAGCGGTAGCATCCAATCGAGTAAAATCAGGTCAGGCTGGCTTTCAATAGCAAGCAAAAGACCATCTTCCCCATTTTCACATAGCATAATGTCAAAACCAGCTTGGCTCAGATTATAGTCGAGCAATGTTTGAATATCTTGCTCATCTTCGATGACCAAGATTTTTTTAGCTGTTTCCATAGTTCTAAGCTGGCTTAAATCGTTCATTTATGAGACCGGATGACATGCGCATCGTAAGTACTATTCTACCCAGAATAATCAATAATACAAATATGTGACTTTTTTATGACAATCTTTTTGGTGCCTGAAGCCCTGATTGAGGGCCATTTGATGCATGAAGCTCCCATTAAGGGCCATTTGGCGTATAAAGCTCCCATTAAGGGCCATTTAGCGTATAAAGCTCCCATTAAGGGAGCGGCAAATAAACGGAGAAAGTTGAGCCCTCGCCTGCTTCAGAGGTGATGCGTAGATGTCCTCGATGATGATTGACGATATGTTTAACAATGGCAAGTCCTAGCCCAGTGCCGCCTTTGGTGCGCGATCTGTCTTTATCAACGCGGTAAAAGCGCTCAGTTAGGCGCGGCAAATGTTCTTTATCTATTCCCTCTCCATCATCGCTGACATGGATACAACAAAAAGGCTGTTGCGGGGCAAGCGGATTGTTTGCCTGCGCCTCTAATGTGATCTTTACCTCACCGCCGGTGCGGCCATAGCGGATGCCATTTTCGACTAGGTTCTGTATCATCTGTACCAGCTCATCAGGACTGCCTTTGACAAGAAGGGGGGATGTTGGCTGGTTTAAATTCAGGATGATTTGCGCGGCTTCTGCCTGTTTTTGCAATGTGGTAATCACTCGGCTACAGATAAGGTTTAAATCACAAGCATCATTTGGAACATATTGCTCGGTTTGTTCAATGCGTGCCAGTGATAGCTGATCTGTGGCTAGCCGGAACATGCGCTCGGCTTGCTGTTGCAGAATATTCAAAAATTTTTCTCTGGTTTTTTTCTCTGCCCCTGCTGACCCTTGCAAGGTTTCAACAAAACCAAGAATAGAGGTAAGAGGTGTGCGCAACTCATGACTAACATTAGCCACAAAGTCTGAGCGCATTTTTTCTGCCTCCATCGCCAAGGTCCGGTCAATGAAGGTAATGGCGGTGCGGTTCTTCTCATCAGCGGAGAAATTTGAGGTCAGTACAGCGAAATGGCGCCTAACAGAAAAGCCGGTGGAAAGCTGAATCTCATTGAAACTTGTTTCGCCCCTATTTACCTTTTGTATGGCTTCGAGCACTTCATTATTGCGGACGATAAAGGCAATAGGTTTGCCAATTTCAATATGGTCAAATAGCTCTTTAGCTTGTTTATTAAATTCGCTGACTTGCCCATCATCATTTAAAATAATAAGCGGCAAGGGCAAATTATAGAGGACTTCATGTCGGTACTGGCTATCCAGTTTCAGATTACGAGCAGCAATAGAGGCTTGCTGCTCAGCAGTAGATACTGTCCAGATAAGGTCGGTTAGCTCTGTATCATCAAATTCAGCTGACCTCAGCCCCTGTTCTTTAGAAGGGATAAAATCTGCTGGGTTGTCTGCTGCGGCCTTGGCACGGAAATAGGTTTTAAGATGGATAAGCGCATGGCTTTCATTGCGCATTAGATAAAAACCAACACCGCCCCCTATACTTAAAATAAACAGGGCATCAACAAAACTAATACGGTCAAAAACAAGCAGCAAGATGATACCAACTATTACCCCTGATAATAGTCGTAACAGGCGCCGGAAAAGTCCAGTTAGATAAGATGGCTCTGCTTGCATGGCTGAGTTTGTTCCATCCTTGCCTGTGTCTCTGGCATCTCTTTAAAAAAAATCATCTACAATGATTCGTAAGCTGCTAATGCTGCCGCATTTACCAGATCATTAACGGTCGCGTTCATCGGAATAATTTGGAACGGAAATTCAGCGTTCAAAATCATTGGGCCAATAACTGTTCCGCCGCCCAATTGTTGCATCAGATTAAAAGAAATATTTGCAGAATGAAGACCTGGCATTACCAGAATATTGGCCGCTGCTGTCAAGCGTGAGAATGGGTAGCTACTCTGCATCAGGCCAAAATCCAGTGCGATATCTGCTGTCATCTCGCCTTCATATTCGAAATCAACTTTTCGTTTATCCAACACAGCTACCGCATCACGGGCAGCTTGTGTTATCTGGCTGGCAGGCCGGCCGAAGCTGGAAAAAGACAGAAAAGCAACGCGCGGCGTGTGTCCCATCAAGCGAGCTTTTTCAGCAATCGCTTCGGCGATATCTGCCATTTGCTCACCTGTAGGGCGCTCATGAATAGACGTATCGCCAATAAATACTGTACGGCCTTTGGATATCAGCATGGAAGTAGCTGCAAAATCCTTACCCTTGGCTGGGTCAATGACGCGGGTTACATGCTCAAAGCTCGCTTGGAAAGAACGGGTCATGCCGGTAACAAGCGCATCTGCATGACCATGTGCCACCATACAGGCTGCGAACACATTTCTGTCTAGATTAACCATACGCTGGCAATCACGTTGCAGGATGCCGTGACGCTGTAATTTTTTGTACAGATACTGTATATATTCATCATTATGGTCAGAAATTTTGGCATTGATGATTTCAAAATCAATAACGCCATCCAAACCCATTTCTTCGATACGCTGTTTAATACGTGCTTCACGCCCCAGCAAAATGGGACGCCCATATCCAGCATTGCGAAAGGCGATAGCCCCGCGGATGGACACCTCTTCCTCACCTTCGGTAAAGACCACTCTTTTCTGTTCTGGGGTGATGCGGGCAAAAACATCCTGCAAAAATGACGCGGTTGGATCTAACCTAGCAGATAGGTCGCGTTTATAAGCTTCAATATCCTCGATAGGCTTGCGCGCCACCCCTGTGGCCATCGCCGCTTCCGCAACCGCTGAGGACACTGCTGATATCAGCCGCGGATCAAACGGTGCAGGGATGATATATTCGGTACCATAGCGGAGCTGCTCGGCAGAATAAGCGTGATTAACTTCATCAGGAACATCTTCGCGCGCCAGCATTGCAATCGCGTTTGCTGCTGCAATTTTCATCTCGTCATTAATTGCAGATGCACGCACATCAAGTGCGCCACGGAAAATATAAGGAAAGCCAAGAACATTATTCACCTGATTAGGGAAATCAGATCGCCCGGTTGCGATAATCGCATCAGGCCGCGCCTTTTTAGCCACATCTGGCATAATCTCTGGCTCTGGGTTTGCCATTGCGAACACAATCGGCTTTTCTGCCATGCTTTTTAGCATTTCAGGGGTAACCGCCTTTGCAGCGGACAGACCTAAAAAGACATCAGCGCCTTTTAAGGCATCTACCAGATTGCGCGCTTCTGTTTTTACAGCATGCGCAGATTTCCACTGATTCATGCCCTCTTCACGGCCTTGATAAATAACACCGGAACGGTCACATAAAATCACATTTTCATGTTTGACCCCCATAGCTTTTATCAGCTCTACACAGGCGATAGACGCAGCACCTGCCCCATTTGATACAACTTTAATATCCTTCATCTCGCGCCCAGTCAGATGTAGCGCGTTTATCAGGCCAGCCGCCGCAATAATCGCGGTACCGTGCTGATCATCATGGAATACTGGAATATCCATCATCTCGCGCAGGCGCTGTTCAATAATAAAACATTCAGGAGAACGGATATCTTCTAGATTAATGCCGCCAAAAGAAGGCCCAAGCAGGCTAACGGCATCCACGAACCTGTCTACATCCTGAGTATCTAATTCTAGATCCATACCGTCAATATCGGCAAACTTCTTAAATAAGACCGCCTTGCCTTCCATCACTGGCTTTGAAGCCATGGCGCCAATATTGCCAAGACCAAGAACAGCAGACCCATTTGATATAACAGCAACAATATTGCCTTTAGCTGTATAGTCATAAGCAAGGTTAGGGTCGGCTTCGATCGCAAGGCAGGGTTCTGCTACGCCAGGAGAATAGGCGAGCGACAGGTCGCGCTGTGTGGTCAATGGCTTGGTTGGGGTAATCTCTAATTTTCCCGGCCGGCCATCAGAATGGAATTGCAAAGCTTCTTTTTTAAATGATTTTTTCATGTGATGTTTCTACTTTTTTTCATAAATATGTATAAAGAAGGTTTTAGGTGAACCAGTGGATGACCCTAGCTATCAACTTAATCGAAACTCTGAGCGTTTGAAACAGAATAAAACTCACAATTCGCAAAAGCTGACCCCGATGATGGCGCAATATCTTGCTGTTAAAGAACAGTATCAAGATATACTGCTTTTCTATCGCATGGGTGATTTTTATGAAATGTTTTTGCACGATGCGGAAATTGCTTCCGAAGCGCTTGGTATTGCGCTTACCCATCGCGGTGAGATTGATGGCAAGCGGGTGCAAATGTGCGGTGTACCGGTGCATGCAGCAGATAGCTATCTGGCAAAATTAATTAAACTTGGGCACAGGGTTGCGGTATGTGAGCAATCAGAGACGCCCGAAGCGTTCAAAAAAAGAGGGGGTAAAGGCCCATTACCCCGCGATGTAGTGCGCGTCATTACGCCCGGCACATTGCAAGAGGATGGGCTATTAGATGCCTATCAGAATAATTTTCTGGCTGCTATTGGCCGGATTGGCGATAAATTTGCGCTTGCGTGGGCAGATATGTCTACAGGCAGCTTTCAGGTTCAGGAATGTGCTGGCCAAGATATTGATACCATTTTAACGCAGCTAAATGTTGCTGAATTTGTTTATCCAGAAGACCTAGCAGAAAAAATAGAGCCGTTGGTGAATGCTGAGCGAGGCACAAGCCTCCGCCCTTCTGCTTTTAATCACCGTAAAGCAGAAGAGACGCTTTTTGCCCATTATGATGTTTCCACCTTGCAAGGGATGGGGCAGTTTAGTGCGCAGATGCTTTCTGCAGCAGGCGGCCTGCTAGCATATCTGCGGCAAACACAGCTAGAAACCATGCCTTATCTGAAGCCGCTATCCGCGCAATGGCCAGATGCATTTATGGTTATAGATACCGCGACCCGAAAATCACTAGAGCTCTCGCGAACGCTAACTGGAGAGCGCAAGGGTAGCCTATTATCAGCGATTGATAAAACCAGTACCGCAGGCGGCGCACGACTTCTGCATACACGGCTCTCTGCCCCTTTAACTGGCCGTGCCGAGATAGAGGCGCGGCTAGGGCTAGCAACATGGTTTACCCAGAATCCGATTATCAGCTCAGAAACAGGCGATATCTTAACCACCATACCTGATATTGAACGGGCCCTCTCGCGGCTAGCAACCTCACGTGGTGGTCCGCGCGATCTAGCTGCTCTTGCCTTAGGGCTGTTTAAAGCACGCTCGCTTTCGCTTTTGTTAAACCGCTCTGGTACTGCTGAAAGCCAGCGTGATATTTTGGCGCTTGCAGAAATTGCGCAAACACCGGCCCCGCTAGCAGAAAAAATCACCCCTGCTCTTGCTGATGAGCTGCCTTTGCTGGCCCGAGACGGGCATTTTATCCGGCAGGGTTATGACAGCCAGCTAGATGAATTGCGGCAGATGCGCGATGAAAGTCGCCGCTTGATAGCAGGCTTGCAAGCCAATTATGCCGAAATAACAGGCGTTTCAACGCTGAAAATCAAACATAATAATGTGCTTGGATATCATATTGAAGTGCGTGCGGCTCACGCAGATAAGCTGATGTCTGATACACAGTTTATTCACCGGCAAACTACAGCTCAGGCAGTGCGGTTTACCACTACTGAACTCGCTGAGATGGAACAGGCTTTAGGCTCAGCTTCGGATAAAGCGCTGGCGCTGGAGGTGCATTTATTTGACCAGCTAGTGAGTGAAGTTATCATAGCAAAAGACGTTATTGCGGCGTGTGCAGATGCGGTGGCGGCACTGGATGTCGCCTGTTCTACAGCAAAGCTGGCAGATTTATATGATTACTGCTGTCCACAATTGCGCGAGGATACCAGCTTTAATATCGAAGCCGGGCGGCATCCGGTGGTGGAACAGGCAGTTGGCCATGATGCACAATTTATCGCCAATGATTGTATGCTGTCTGAGGGTGCTAATCTGTGGCTGTTAACAGGCCCTAATATGGCTGGTAAATCCACCTATCTGCGCCAGAACGCGCATATGGCCATTTTGGCACAAGCAGGTGTCTTTGTCCCTGCAAGATCTGCCGAAATTGGGATTGTCGACAAGATTTTTAGCCGCGTTGGCGCATCAGACGACTTAGCACGTGGGCAATCAACCTTTATGGTGGAGATGGTGGAAACCGCTGCTATTCTAAATCAATCAACCAGCAGGTCGCTTGTCATTCTAGATGAGATTGGGCGCGGCACAGCTACTTGGGATGGGCTAGCTATTGCGTGGGCTTGCCTTGAATATTTGCACGATAACATCGGTTGCCGCGCGTTGTTTGCAACCCATTATCATGAGCTAACAGCCCTGCAAGGCCAATTGACGCGCCTGCGCCCACATGCCATGCAGGTCAAAGAATGGAAAGGGGCAATCATCTTCTTGCATCAGGTTGCTAGTGGTGCGGCTGATAAATCATATGGGGTTCATGTAGCGCGCCTTGCTGGCTTGCCAAAATCAGTCACGAAGCGGGCTGCTCAGCTGGTAGGCAAGCTAGAAGCAGGGAATTTGCATGGCGAGAATAGATCCCTGCCCTTATTTGACCTGCCTGAAAATGGTCAAAATGATGTCTATGATAGCGCTAGCGAAATAGATGAGGAAATGGAAAAGCTGCGCCAGATGATAGCCGATTTAGAACCAGATAGCTTGACGCCAAAACAAGCGCTATCGGTACTTTACGATTTGAAATCAGCCCTAGCTGATAGCGATGATTAACCAAGATTTTTAGGTAAAAAACCAAAGCGAGATGCACAATTGACTTCTTCAGTTGCGATTAAACAAACAATGATGCCCGTTACGGTTTGGCAGTCATGGATGTCCCCCTTGCAAACAGCGATTGCCAAAGCAGATGCTGGTATATTTAAGGCGATTGATGAAGAAAAATATAATCAAGATCTGCAACAGCTAGCTAAAGAGACAGCAAATAAAGACCAGTTGCGTGCTGGCGTGCTGACAGAAATGAAGGCTCAGCTGGCAGATGCCCGCACCCGCCTTGCAAAAAGATTGCAGACTGAACGTGATGGCGCTGATTATGTTGGTGCGCATGCGCATGCGCTGGATATTCTGATCCGTGGCGCTCTAAATCTGGCCTGTACACATATTTTTAAAACGATGCCTAAATTTGGGTTGATGGCGGTAGGCGGATATGGCCGCGGCGAGCTAGCCCCGCATAGTGATATTGACCTGCTATTTGTAATGCCAGAACGCGGCAGCAAGCAGCAAGAACCTTTGATCGAGTTTCTATTATATCTACTTTGGGATATGGGCCTAACGGTTGGCCATGCTAGCCGGTCTATCCGCCAAAATCTAAGCGCAGCAGATGAAGATGTAACCATATGCACCAGCTTGCTAGAAATGCGTCCCATTGGCGGGGATAGCGCTGCATGTGAAAAAATGATGGCAGCTTTTTCAAAATGGCTTGGGCGCCAGCCAGCGGCTGTGTTTGTTAGTGCCAAATTAGAAGAGCGGGATGCACGTATTATCCGCACTGGCGGCACCCGTTATGCGGTTGAGCCAAATGTAAAGGATGGTAAGGGCGGTTTGCGCGATCTGCATACCTTGTTCTGGATTGCTAAATTTGCCTACGGCGTGAACAGCATTAGTGATGTATTGGATACAGGCATTGTCCGCCAATCAGAAGCACGAAGCTTTGCTTCTGCACAAAGGTTTTTATGGACTGTTCGGTGTTTTCTGCATCTGCATCATGGCCGCGAGGATGACCGGCTTAGTTTTGATGCGCAGATGGAAATTGCCCCGCAAATGCGCTTTTCTGATAGGGGTGGTTTGCGCGGTGTCGAACGCTTTATGAAGCGTTATTTTCTGGCTGCGCGCCATGTTGGCAATTTGACCCGTATTTTTTGTGCGGCACTAGAGACTGATTTTGACAAGCGTCCGCGCCTATCATTAAAAAAATTCTGGGCAAGTGGTGCTGAAGCTAAACTTGAAATAGCACCGTTCGTTCTTGAAAAAGGGCGCTTGCATCTGCCAGAGACGATGCGCTTTCGCGATGACCTGCACCGGATTGTCGAGATATTTTACCTTGCCCTTATCCATGAGTTGGATATTCATCCCGATACATTACGCAGCCTAACCAGAGCTGTGCGCGCCACTAAAACTCCGCAGTTACAAACCCTGCAAACTCATAGGGTGTTTTTGCAAATTATTAGTGGGAAGGGTAATCCTGAACGGGTTTTGCGATTAATGAACGAAGCTGGCTGGCTAGGCACCTATTTGCCTGATTTTGGTCGGATTGTCGGCATGATGCAGTTTGATATGTATCATAGCTATACGGTAGATGAGCATAGCCTGCGTGCGGTTGGTATCATGCGCGAAATTGAACAGGGTCAGCTCGCTGATGTCGCGCCGATGGCAAGTCAGCTTATTCATGAGATTTCCTCGCGCCGGGCGTTATTTGTGGCCATTTTCCTGCATGATATTGCCAAAGGAAGAGGCGGGGATCATTCAGCTCTTGGGGCTGAGGTAGCGCGTGAAATTGCACCAATGCTTGGCCTTAGTGAAGAAGAAACAGAGACAGTTGTCTGGCTTATATCAAAACATCTGCTAATGAGCAAAACCGCTTTCCGCTATGATCTGAATGATCCACAAACTATTATTGATTTTGCCGAAGAAGTGCAATCACCTGAACGCCTGAAGCTGTTATTGGTGCTCACGGTTGCTGATATTCAGGCAGTTGGCCCTGATATCTGGAATGGCTGGAAAGCAAGTTTGATGCGCGATCTGTATCATCGCTCAGAGGCGGTGCTGGGCGGGGCAGCCCCATCAGAGGTTTCCAAAGGTGCGGCGATAAATGCCATGCAGGAAGCCAGAGATCAGTTAACCGATTGGGATGATGCGCAGTTTGAGGCACATGCCAGCTTATTCTATCCTAGTTATTGGACAAATTTCACCACATCATCACATTTGTACCATGCAAGATTGGCAACAAAATTTGACCGCTCAGATCAACAATTACTCGTTGATTTCAAAGTAGATGAAGATAAAAAATCAACTATTCTTATCGTGATGGCAGCAGACCATCCGGGCCTGTTTAGCCGCATAGTCGGCTCTGTTGCCATGTCTGGCTGTAGTATTATGAATGCACGAATTAACACACGCCATGATGGCACAATTTTGGACCAGTTTCGTATTCAGAATCAAAATCGGGGGGCTGTTACCGATATCAGTACCCAACAGCGCATTGCTAATTTGATAGAACAATCACTGGCAGGCGATATTTCGCTGTTTGATAAGCTTCGCCAGAAATCCTCCCAGCTTTCCGCACGCCTGAAAGTTATGACAGTACCGCCGCGGGTTTTGGTCACAAATGGCCGTAGTAAAACCCATACGGTTATTGAGGTTAATGGTGCGGATAGGCCGGGGCTTTTATATAAGATTACATATCATTTGCTGCAGCTTGGTTTGCAGGTAAATTCAGCCACTGTTTCTACCTATGGCGAGAAGGCAGTAGATGTTTTTTATGTAAAAGATGTTTATGGGCTGCAAATTGAAAAGCCAGCAACACAGGCTAAAATAAAACAGACCTTGATGTCTATCTTTGCAGAAGATAGCGGCGATGATGAATAGGATGCCTGAATGAGCCGCATCAGCCTAAAGCGTGCTTTTACCCAGATTAGCGGGTTAACCCTCATCTCGCGGATTTTAGGGTTTATTCGGGACATCTGTTTTGCCCATTTTTTAGGGGCAGGTAGTGCAGCAGATGCGTTTCTGGTTGCTTTTAAATTACCTAATCTGTTTCGCCGCCTTACCGCAGAAGGCGCATTAACCAACGCCTTTTTACCTGTCTATACCCTTGCCAGAGAAAAACAGGGTCAACCTGCTGCGCTTATTCTAGCAGCAGAGGTGCAAACGGCCTTGCTTCTAGCGCTATCGGCTATTGTTATTGTCATGGAAATATTTATGCCTGCGATTATCGCGGTGCTGGCGCCAGGTTTTAATGCGACCCCAGAAAGATTTGACGCAGCTGTTCAATTAGCGCGTTTCACCATACCCTATTTGCCCATGATATCGCTTGTTGCGCTCTGGGCAGCTTTGTTAAATAGTGCAGATGAATTTATCGCTGGGGCATTGCCGCCAGTGATATTGAATTTCTTCTTAATCGCGGGGGCGATAGCTATCCCCTTTAGTGTGGCTGCGCTAGAAACAGGCCCCGCGATGCTTGCCTTGCCGCTTAGTATTGCATTATTGCTGGCAGGTTTATGCCAGATGGCGTTGTTGCAAGCAGGGTTGCGGCGTAAATCACTGACTCCGAAATGGCGATTTGGCAAAATGTCTGCAGGGTCACGCGCTATGTGGAAAGGCTTTGTGGTAGCAGCACTGGGTGCGGGTGCAACCCAAATTAATCTATTGGTAGATTTAATTCTTGCCTCACTCCTGCAAATTGGTGCGATATCTTGGCTTTATTATGCAGATAGGATTGCCCAGTTGCCGCTAGGTCTGGTGGGGATTGCGCTTGGTACAGCATTGTTACCCCGTCTATCTTCTATCGAAGCAGGTACAGAAAAAAAGGCGCGCAAGCAGAAATTCGCACAAGAATTATCCGCAGGGATTATGCCGGCAGCCTGTCTTGTCTTGCCTGCTACGGCTGCTTTATTGATAATCGCAGAACCTATTATTATAGGGCTATTCCAGTCGGGTGCCTTTAGCCTTGCAGATGGCAGGGCTGCGGCGGCTGCGTTGGTGGCCTATGCTATTGGCCTGCCTGCTTTTGTTGGGTTAAAGTTAACTGCGGCTGCGCTCTATGCCTTGCAAAAAGCGCGGCTGGTAATGATCATATCGCTGATATCGGTTGCATTAAACATTGCTCTCAGCCTCTATCTGATGCGTATTCTCGGGCATGTTGGACTAGCGCTTGCAACCGTGCTGGTGTCTTGGATGGGCTTTATCTGGCAGCTTATCTGGCTTGGGCGTGCCGGCCGGCTGGAAAGTAGGCCGCTCCGCACCATTTGGCTTTCAGGTTTTTGTTCGGCTATTATGGCAGTAGCACTATATTTTCTGATGCCTTTAGTTGGCGCTGTAATATCTAGCCAAACAGGTGGGCTGGTTGTTCTGGTGTTGTCAGGCGGGGCAATTTATTTCTTAACTGGCTGGCTCACCGGCCTTCTAAGACTAGTTTTTTATAGCAGAACATCTTAAAATAAATTCGACATCCACTTAGCAGCCTTTTTGCTGTGAGCAAATTAAGAGGCAGGGAAGACCGACATGGGTGAAGCAAAAAATGGACGTATTTTTTCTGGTGTACAACCAACCGGAAATTTACATTTGGGCAATTATCTGGGCGCAATTAAAAACTGGATAGCCCTGCAAGATGATTTTGAATGTATCTATTGTGTGGTCGATTTACATGCCATAACCGTCCCGCAAGACCCAGCTGTGCTGCGCCGTTCCATCCGCGAGGTGGCTGCTTGTCTTATGGCTTCTGGGATCAATCCGGAAAAGTCGATTTTGTTTAACCAGTCGCGTGTACCTCAGCATGCAGAGTTGGCATGGATATTTAATTGTGTGGCGCGCCTTGGCTGGCTTAACCGGATGACACAGTTCAAAGAAAAAGCTGGTAAGAACCGTGAAAATGCTACGGTTGGCTTATATGCTTATCCAACGCTTATGGCAGCAGATATTTTGGCTTATAAAGCTACCCATGTCCCTGTAGGTGAGGATCAAAAGCAGCATCTAGAATTGACCCGTGATATTGCAGCTGCCTTCAATTCCATGTTTGATGCCGAGTTTTTTCCCCAGCCAGAGCCGCAAATCCAAGCGACTGCAGCACGTGTGATGAGCCTTCGTGATGGCAGCTCAAAGATGAGCAAATCTGATGTCTCTGATGCTACCCGTATTAATCTAACAGATAGCGCAGATGATATTGCCCAGAAAATTAAACGTGCGAAAACAGACCCTGAAGTCTTGCCATCTGAAATGGATGGGCTGGAAGGGCGGCCAGAGGCGGCCAATTTAGTTGGCATCTTTGCTGGATTATCTGGGCGCTCGCAGGCTGACGTCCTATCTGAGTTTGGCGGCCAAGGGTTCGGTGTTTTCAAACCAGCCTTAGCTGAATTAGCTGTTATGCAAATTGCGCCTATTAGTGCAGAGATGAATAAGCTTTTAGAGGATGATGCCCAAATTGATGCGCTATTGGAAAAAGGTGCTGAGCAGGCAAAAGCTATAGCTGATCCCATCTTGGCAGAGGTAAAAAAACTGGTTGGTTTTGCCTAAAGAATTTATCGCAGATACCGTGCTAAACATATTGGCAAGCGGTGTTGCGGCCTTGATAATGCGCACCAGCCTTCCCATATCACCACGGTTAGTTTATATTCATTACAAAAGATGATGGTGAGTATCGTTACCCTTATATCTGTCAGATTTGTACTCAATTGAGGATGAAACCTATGTTTATTCAAACAGAAGATACACCTAATCCGGCGACGTTGAAATTTATTCCAGGCGTAGACGTATTGCCTGGTAATTCTGCGGAATTTAACTCATCAGACGAAGCTAAAACCTCTCCTCTTGCCAGCCGGTTACTGCGTATTGATGGCGTAGAATCAGTATTTCTAAGTGGTGATTTTGTCTCTATCACCAAGGCAGATCAGATGGAGTGGTTTGCCCTAAAGCCATCTGTTCTGGCAGGTATCATGGAACATTTTGCTTCTGGCTTGCCTGTTATGGACGCTGCTCAGGATAGCGATGCGGATAATAGTGATGATGATGAGGTAGTGCAGCAGATTAAACATCTTCTGGATACGCGCGTGCGCCCCGCCGTGGCAATGGATGGCGGCGATATCACCTTTCATTCTTTTGATGAAGGGGTGGTAACCTTGCAGATGCGCGGTGCTTGTCAAGGCTGCCCTAGTTCAACAGCGACTTTGAAAATGGGTATCGAGAATATGTTGCGTCACTATATCCCGGAAGTGGTTGAGGTGCGCCCAACCGAATAATAGGCAACGCGCTTTCCACAGCGCCCTTTATGCAGAACAGGATAATTCGAGCTGTGTCCCTTCATGAACCGGTCTCATTAAAATTATCTAACAAATCCCTCACTGGATTTCTTTTTGTGTGCATTTGCGCAGGGTTTTTATTACCGGCAATTATCAGCCCTCCACATTTTCTTGCCCTAAAGTATGGCAATCAGAGGCTCTTTGCTGAAATCGCTAAACTTGAAGCAGAATTAGTTCGCTTGCAAGATTTGAGAAGCCAGCAAGGGCTTAGTGTTGCTGAACAGGATGCGCTTGACCGACAATTAGAGGTTGCCAGTACACAATTATCACAAGGGCTTCAGCGCACACAAAGCGCACGCTCAAAATCAACTCTCCTGAGCCTGCCAACCCGGCGCCCACCGATTCCGCAAACAGTTAAATATAGTTTGCCCACAGCGCGGGATGGAGTTATTCCGCGCGTATTTATTCCGCGAATGCCAAATCTATCCCCGCTAGAAGTAGGGGAGCGCAAAGAAGTGTTTGTGAAGATTTTGCTGCCGCTGATTTTGCGCGCAAATGATGAAATTCTTAGCCAGAGAGAAAATATTAACACGGCCTATCAGCGCGGTGACAGAACAACGTTAGAGCGATTTGCTGGGCAATATAAGATTGATATAGAAGCTTCAGATGCAGCGCTTTATCAGGCTTTACGCCTGCGCGTTGTACCCGTTCCGGTATCGCTGGCTCTGGCTCAGGCTGCGGTTGAATCTGGCTGGGGGCAATCGCGGTTCACCATTGCTGGTAATGCGTTGTTTGGGCAATGGGTCTGGAATGATAAGGTGGGGATCAAGGCTAAGCAGGCAAGCGATAGCCGGGCATCGGTGCGCACCTTTCCAGATTTACTAGCTTCAGTACGAGCCTATATGCTGAACTTAAATTCTTTTTACGCCTATGAAGGCTTTCGTCAGAATAGAGCCTTATATAGACAAGGTAGCGCTAGATTTGATGAGGTGCTGGCAGAGCTATCTGTCTACGCTGAGATAGGCGATGAATATGTTGAAACGCTACAAACGGTGATCGCCCAAAATGATTTTAATCGATTTAACGAGATAAAACTAAAAGCACCGATATTTTAAAGACCGTTATATCCAGCCCCTAATCTGTCAAGAATTGGCGGCTAAACCAACGCCATCTATTTTGGCCAGCAGGCATCGTGCAATTGATGCGTGAGCGGCCATTTTTCAATGCTCCTGGTAGCCTGATTTCTGCACGCTGACCAATAAGCGACACATCAACCTTGCCATAGCCACTGGCAAAACAGCGCAACTGCCCTTGTGGGCGCATACCTTCATGCAGGGTAAAGCCGTAGAGTGGCGGATTTTCGGTTAAGACCATATCTTCTGGCGTCAGATCGCTGATTTTCAGCGGCAAACCATTTATTGCAAGCTCTAGCCTGTCCATTGTGCCGTAATTTTCGTTAAAGGCAAAACGAGGCAGCTCAAACATTCTGTCCTGACTATGCATAATACCTGAATTCTGGCCAAAGGCGGCAACAAAGCCAGCTTCTTTTACAATATCCACAACAAATTTTGAATATTCACCAAACGGATAGGCAAACAGCTCTGGTCGCAAGCCTAGCTCTTCTAAGAATAGCTGGTTGGAAGTTGTAATTTCCTGACGCACTTCATCAGCTGATTTACGATGTAGATGCGGGTGCGTATGGGTTTGTGAGCCAATAGTAACCCCTTCACCTTGTAGCTCTCTCAGCATGTCCCAGCTCATATAGCCGCGCCGATTCTTCTCTACCGGGTTAGTCGCCACAAATATGGTGAAGGGCAATCCAAGTTCTTTTAAGCGTGGCCAAGCTTGCTCATAAACAGACAAATACGCATCATCTATGGTTATTGCGACGGTTCGGTCTGGCAGCGTACCGCCAGCTTGCAAGGTTTCAATTATATCAGGCAACGGCAAAACAGTATAATCACCATTGGTTAAAAGCTCTAAATGCTCTTCAAATTGGGCGATGCGGATATTGGTTGAGGGATATCTGTCCTCACCAAAACGGTGATACATAATCACAGAAGCGCTATCGCGTGCTAGTTCTTGTGCCAAGCTCTTTTGCGGAGATAAAATAGTGAGCATGGAAACCACCAACAATGTAACGGCAGTAATCACGTGCATTGGCAGTTTGTTTGCGATCTTTTGCAACGCCGTCATCAAGAAAAAGCTAATATTAGTGGTCATTTATGCACTCCTCAGACACTGGCCAAAGATTAATTTTTTTTGACCTGTTATGCAACAACAGATAGGTAGAAGAGCAGATAAAAAGATAGAGCAATGAGAAATGCCGCAAGATACAAAAACAGATAGCGCCATAATATTAGCACTTGAATCTAGTGGTAATGCGGCTTCTGCGGCCATTATGGTCGATGAAAAAATAGCGGGCTTTCAGGAACATAAAGCACGTCACGGGCATGCTGAAACACTCATAGGACTGGCAGATGAAGCAGCGGTTAAGGCAGGTGTTCAGCTAGAGGACATCACCCATATTGCTGCTGGCTGTGGACCAGGTTCGTTTACTGGCCTCAGGGTGTGTTTGTCTGCTGCCAAAGGGTATCAATTGGCAACAGGGGCAAAGCCGCTTGGCATCAGCGGTCTATCTGCGCTGGCCTATCATGCAGCTGGGCACAATAAAATAGGGGATAATCAAATTTATCTCTGCGTTGCTGACAGTCGTAGAGGCACGTTTTTCGCCCAGCTATTTGATGCCGAATTAGGCGTTTTAAACGAAATTAAGGATTATGATATAGCCAGCTTAAAAGCCTTGATAATAGAGGTTTTGGCAGAAGAAACTGTAAATAAGCTGGTTATATGTGGGCTAGATGAAGAGGGATTTAAACAAAATACGGAACTGGCTGACCTGCGAGAGGAAAAAATTGTAGATAATAATGTGAAGTTTCACAGCCATTATTTAGATGCTCGCGATATTGCTTATTTTGCGCTGGCTAGCTTGCATGCCCCTGCACAATTTACCCTAGCAGGGTTAGAGCCTCTTTACATTGCTGCCCCGAAACTTGGCGGTGCGCGCCCCTGAATTAAGAAATGATGGCCCCTGAATTGAGAAATAACGGATAGTGAGAATGGCAAATAAGTCTGGGACTGCTCAGATAGTACCGCACCTAACAGAACAGGCTTCTGCTATTGAAGACATATATCTTGCCGCCTATCCCCAAAAAATGGCTACCGAAGCTAAGATACTGACAAGATTGATGAAAAGTAAGGCAGTTTATGGGGCCGTCGCGTGTCTAGATGCACAAATCATAGGCTTTATCATTTTGCTGAGCTCTGGTGAGAGCGCAGATATTCTAGAAATTTGTGTTGCCCCTACCGCGCAAAATAAGGGTATTGGAAAAAGGCTATTATCTGCGGGTATAGAGCTGTCCATAGCACGAGAACAGGAAAAGATAATATTGGAAGTTGCAGAAGATAATGATGTTGCCCAGCAACTTTACAGAAACGCTGATTTTAAAGAAATTGGCAGGCGCGAGCGCTATTATCAACGGGGTATTGACCAGATAGACGCGCTGGTTATGGAAAAACACTTACCCATAGCTCACTAACCAGTGCTTGACGCAAATATAGCCCTACAGGTATGAGTGGCAACCGCGCAAAAAAAGGGTAACTTTTATTTTGCAAAATCAGATCAGATAGGGGATGATCGCAGATAGATGAAGAAACTATATATCAAGACCTTTGGCTGTCAGATGAATGTCTATGATTCCGAAAGGATGGCAGATGTTCTTGCGCCTACCGGCTATACGCCAACGCACGCGCCTGAAGACGCAGATATGGTTATCTTAAATACCTGTCATATTCGTGAAAAAGCTTCGGAAAAAGTATTTTCTGATCTTGGGCGGTTGCGGGTGCTAAAACAGCGCGCACAAGATCAGCAAAATCGCCAGATGTTGATTGCGGTGGCAGGATGTGTGGCGCAAGCTGAGGGTGAGGAAATTACCCGCCGCGCCCCTTATGTAGATATGGTGGTTGGTCCGCAAACCTATCACCGTCTGCCAGAACTGGTTGCCAAAGCAGACCCTGCAGCTCGAAAATCTGTGGTTGATACCGAGTTTCCAGAAGAAGTGAAGTTTGATTTTCTACCAGAAGAGGCGGCGCCCAGAGGGCCGGCAGCTTTTTTGTCGGTGCAGGAAGGATGTGATAAATTTTGTAGCTTTTGTGTTGTGCCCTATACCAGAGGTGCAGAGTTTTCCCGCCCGGCCGCTCAAATCTTGGATGAAGCCCGGCGGCTTGTCGCCAGCGGCACGCGAGAGCTTACGCTTTTAGGCCAAAATGTGAATGCATGGCATGGCACGCCTGTGGATAATCGCGGTAAATGGGGGCTGGGGCGTTTGCTGCGCGAGCTTGCTGAAATTGATGGGTTAGAGCGCTTGCGCTACACCACCTCACATCCGCTGGATATGGATGAAGAGTTAATGACTGCGCATCGTGATATTCCGGCTCTGATGCCTTATTTGCATCTGCCTGTACAATCCGGATCGGACACTATTTTATCGGCGATGAACCGGCGCCACACAGCAGATGATTACCGCCGCATTATTGACCGTTTGCGGACGTTGCGTCCGGATATTGCGCTGTCAGGGGATTTTATTGTTGGCTTTCCGGGTGAGAGTGATCAAGATTTTGCTGATACCGTAAAGCTGGTCTCTGATATTGGCTATGCTTCTGCTTATTCCTTTAAATATAGTGCCCGCCCAGGCACCCCTGCTAGTGGGGCAGAAACCCAAATTGATGAGCCGGTAAAATCAGATAGGCTAGCTGCCTTGCAACAGCTTCTAGATGCCCAGCAATTTGCTTTCAATAAAAAATGTGAAGGCATGCGGCTGCCAGTTCTGATAGAAAAGCAAGGAAGCAGGGATGGGCAGATGACTGGGCGTAGCCCATTTATGCAATCGGTCTATCTAGAAGGAGAGGGAAGCTGGATAGGCCGTATTATGGATTTGGATATCACTGAAGCGCGGCAAAATTCCCTTCTTTGCACCCCTATAGCCGCTAGTACAAAAGGAGCAGCATAAGCGTGTCCGAGACACAGAAAACCGTTCGTCTAGAATTTGAAGATAATACTCTGATGACCATTATTTGCGGTCAGCATAACCAACATTTGGCCCGCATTGAACAAGCTCTGAGTGTCAGTATGGACAGTTTTGGCAACCAGATAAAAATTACTGGTCTTTCAGATAAGGTAGAGCTGGCTAGCAAAACCTTCACCAGTCTATATAAGCAGCTCAGCGCCCAAGATAATAAGGATGAGATAAGCACCACCTTGGTTGATGATGTATTGCGGCAGACCGAAAATGGGGTAAACCCGGCAACCACCCCTATTGATAAAAGCCTGTTTGCGACCACTTGGAAGAAAAAGATATTCCCGCGTACAGCCGGACAGGCAGGTTATTTCAAATTACTGCATAATAACGAGGTAGTGTTTGGGCTTGGTCCTGCGGGCACAGGTAAAACCTATATGGCTGTAGCATGGGCGGTAGATTTTCTTAAACGCCGTCAAGTAGAGCGGATTATATTATCGCGCCCAGCTGTAGAGGCTGGCGAGCGGTTAGGCTTTCTGCCCGGCGATATGAAAGAGAAGGTCGACCCTTATTTGCGTCCACTCTATGATGCGCTGTATGATATGATGCCGTCTGATAAGGTAGATAGAATGCTGGCGAGCGGCGAAATTGAAATTGCCCCGCTCGCCTTTATGCGTGGCCGTACCTTGTCAAACGCCTTTGTCATTATTGATGAGGCGCAGAATACAACACCCGTGCAGATGAAAATGGTGCTAACCCGCTTGGGCGAAGATTCGCGCATGGCTATCACCGGCGATCTCTCGCAAATAGATCTGCCAAGCGGCCAGCTTTCCGGCCTTTCAGATGCGGTAAACCGCCTAGAAGATGTTAAAGGAATTGGTATTACTCGTTTAAGCGGAGAAGATGTGGTTCGCCATCCTGTTGTGGCACGCATTTTGAAAGCCTATGACGCTGGACAAAAATAGCTATTTTATTCACACTAATTTGAAACTTTGAGCATAGATAAAAACGTGACGCATCCAGATACCACTTCGCAACAGAGCTTTAGCGCAGATGTTTCTGGCGCCTCTGGCCTATCCGAGGATAGCGACAGTCCACCCGATGCCCACGCGGATCTGGACGCTGAGCCAGAAATCAGCCCAGAAATCAGTCCAGAAATCAGTCCAGAAATCATTCCAGACACTGACTGGATTAGCCCAGCTCAAAATCAGGTGGAGAATAATATTGCTGATGCACGATGGAAGGTGCTCTTGCAATCTGGCCAGCCTCTATGTATTGCGCTATTAGACAAATTCGCAAAAATGACAAAGATTTCTAATTGCACTATTTCTGTTTTATGGACAGATGATAGCGAGATGGCAGGCATCAATAATCAATTCCGGCAACAGGACAAACCGACCAATATCCTGTCCTTTCCAGCCCACGATAATTTCCCAGATACACTGCCAGAAGAGCCTATTTTTCTAGGTGATATGGCACTTGGTTTTGAGACCCTTACAAATGAGGCAGCAGATAATGGCCAGCTCGTTGAACATCATCTGGCGCATTTATTTTTACATGGGCTCTTACATTTAGTCGGATATGACCATCAAGATGAAGCTGAAGCCGAAGAGATGGAGGCTCTTGAAATACAGCTCCTAGCAGAGATGAATATTCCTAATCCCTATCTTTTGAAGCCTACTATTAAAAAAGAAGATAATGACCATGTTTAATGCTCTTACCCTTAGCCGTAAATGGCCATTTATTGGCAAGCAGACATCTGTGCGTGAAGAGCTGACTGGGCTAATTGAAACCTCTATCAGCCAGACTGATACAGAATTTGATAATCAGGAAGGCTTGCTGTTACGCAATATGCTGGGCTTGCGTGATATTACAGCAGAAGATGTGATGGTACCGCGTGCAGATATTGTCGCGATTGATATCTCGGAGGGGTTTGAAGCGGTGTTTCGCCAGATAAGCGCAGCTGCCCATAGCCGCGTTCCCGCCTATGAAGGCAACCGGGATAATGTGCGCGGGATGCTTCATATCAAAGATTTGGTTGCCCATTCCCTAAGCCCTGAACAGCCTGGTTTGCGCCAACTTCTGAGACCAGTATTGTTTGTATCCCCAGCCATAAGATTGTTAGACCTGTTGCAGGAAATGCGCCTTAAACGCCAGCATCTGGCCCTTGTTATTGATGAGTTTGGCGGCGTAGACGGCCTTATCACTATCGAAGATTTGGTTGAGGAAATTGTTGGTGAAATTGAAGATGAGCATGATGTTACAGAAGCGCCGCGCTTTGAGCGAGTGACTGAAGATATTGCGGTTGCAGATGCGCGGCTGGAATTAGAAGAGCTGGAAGAACATATTGGCATCACGCTGGAAAGTGATGAGCGCGATGAAGTAGATACGCTTGGCGGCTTTGTCTTTGCGCTGGCAGGGCATGTACCTGTGCGCGGCGAGATTTTGCATCATAGCAGTGGATTAGAGTTTGAAATTCTTGAATCAGATCCGCGCCGTTTGCGTCTGGTTAGAATAAGAGGGCTGAAGTCAAGCTTGAATGAGGCGCGCCTGCCTGCTGCGAAATCAGGCGTATGATCTGTGCTTTATCCATTCCATCATCCTATCATATTAGGCCATGAAACGCCCCTTTATTAAAATAATCATGGCTTTTATTTGCGGGGCTGGGGCTAGCCTTGCCCTACCGCCTACAGGATGGATATTGGCAGCTTTATTGCTGTCTATTCCTATCGTTTTCGCAATGTGTGCCTCGCGTCCAGCTTTTGGCGCGCTTTTGTTTGGGGTGGGTGGGTTTGGCTGGTTCACAGCCTCTTTATATTGGATTGCCAATTCTTTGTTTGTCAAAGGCGGAGCACAGCTATTATTGCTCCCTTTTGCTATTTTTGGCTTGCCGCTTTTACTGTCACTTTTCTGGATGGCTGCTGGCTATCTGGCACTAAGATTAAGCGTTAATAGTGCGACAAGATTGGTTTTGTTGGCCTGTTTCTGGGGAGTAGCTGAATGGCTGCGCTCATATGTGCTAACTGGATTTCCATGGAATGTAATCGGGCATATTTTCGTTGAAAACCTGCTTCTGGCGCAGATGGCGGCATATACTGGCCAGCATGGCTTGAACCTACTGGCTAGCTTATTTATCACAGGGGCTGCCGCACTTTACTTGCGCGCTTTTACGGCTTCAATATGGATGGGCTTGCCTTTATTTTTAATGTTGGGGCTTGGCATTATGCGGTTTGCTGGTTTGCCGCCTTTAGAGGCACAAGACAGCATGATTAGGCTAATACAGCCCAATATTGCGCAAATCGAAAAATGGGATAGAGATCGCAAGCCTGAACATATATCGCGGATAATAAAGCTTGCCAGTCAGCCGGCATCTCCAGCCGCGCTCACCCTATTGCCAGAGGCGGCAATAGCTGGTTTTTGGCGTGATGAAAAAGAAGGTGTTCAGGCACTCGCCCGTGCGATAACTCCTGCAGACGGTGTGCTTTTAACGGGAATTTTATCTGCTGATAGTAAAAATAACTTTTTCAATTCTGCATTCTTCTTGCATCACTCAGGCGGATTGTTAGGCCAATATCACAAACAGCATTTAGTACCTTTTGGTGAGTATATTCCATTTCGTCAAATACCTTTTGTTAGTGCTATCGCAGGGCAGGGAGAATTTACCCCCGGCCCCCCTGCTGAAGATATTTTTATCGAGCCATTTGGCTATATTCGTATACTGATCTGTTATGAAATTATTTTCCCAAGCTTTATTGCAAAAGATAGTCGTCGCCCAGATATGGTAATAACGCTAAGCAATGATGCATGGTTTGGCCAGAGTACCGGCCCATATCAGCATTTTGCCCAAAGCCGGCTCCGGGCTATCGAAGAAGGCTTGCCTGTTTACCGGCTCGCAAACACAGGGATTTCGGGTGGTTTTGACAGTTTTGGTCGCTTGTTAGGCAAAACAAAGCTGGGGGTGCAGGCAGTTTTGAATTTGCCGCATATCAAGCCAGCCCCAGCCCCATTTTATGCTCAAAACCGCTCTATCCTGTTTTGGCTGATGGTTTTTTGGCTCGCTGGCGTAGCAGTTTTTCTTGAATTTGCGTATCAAAAAAGTAATAAATGGCGGAATGATTTTTAAACACCTGTTTTGATGGGAGCGCTACAGTGAGCTATCTTTTTACATCTGAGTCCGTTTCAGAAGGGCATCCAGATAAGGTTTGTGACAAGGTTTCAGACACAGTTTTAGATTTATTTTTGCGTGAAGAAGCTGAAGCGCGTGTTGCATGTGAGACTATGGCGACTACCAACCGAATTATCTTGGCAGGTGAAGTGCGCGCCTCAGAAGAGAAGTTAAAGACAATCTTTTCAAAAATTGAAGATGCGGTTCGCGCGGCCGTCGCAGAAATTGGTTATGAGCAGGAAAAGTTTCATCATGCGCATTTTGAATTCCAAAATTATTTGCATGAACAATCAGCCGACATCGCGCAAGGGGTAGACCAGTCCGAGCAAAAAGATGAAGGTGCAGGCGATCAAGGACTAATGTTTGGCTATGCTTGCCGCGAAACAGAAGAGCTAATGCCAGCCCCTATTCATTACGCGCACCAAATTCTAAAAGAGCTAGCGGCGCACCGTAAAGCTGATGTGAACACGCTTCTAGGCCCAGACGCTAAGAGCCAGGTTACCTTGCGCTATAATGCGGATGGGTCAATTTCTGGTGTGGATAAGTTGGTGCTTTCTACCCAACATAAGCCCGGCGTTTCAACTGAAGATATTCGTGCACTGGTCACGCCGCTGGTCGCAGATATCCTGCCGCAAGGCTGGATGGTTGGCGCTGAAGATTTCCTGATTAATCCAACAGGTAAGTTCGAGATTGGTGGTCCTGACGGTGATGCAGGCTTAACGGGTCGTAAAATCATTGTAGATACTTATGGCGGGGCAGCACCACATGGCGGCGGCGCGTTTTCTGGCAAAGACCCCACAAAAGTAGATAGATCAGCTGCCTATGCAGCGCGATATCTAGCCAAAAATATTGTCGCGGCAGGTCTGGCAGATAAATGTACCATCCAGATTGCCTATGCTATTGGCGTTGCTGCGCCTGTATCTGTATATGTAAA
Source organism: Alphaproteobacteria bacterium (assembly GCA_016780775.1). Taxonomy (GTDB): domain Bacteria; phylum Pseudomonadota; class Alphaproteobacteria; order Puniceispirillales; family Puniceispirillaceae; genus JADHLI01. Next base: position 68,723 of record JADHLI010000006.1, read on the forward strand.
CACTCATGGAAGCCAAAATGTAGATGAAGCCAAGCTATCTGCTCTTCTAACCAGCAATGCGGTTATGGTTTTAACGCCGCGCGGCATCCGTACGCATTTAGGGCTGAATAATCCTATTTACACCCCTACTGCAGCCTATGGTCATTTTGGTAGGCGTGCAGGCGAAGCTGGTGCAGGTACCTTCAGCTGGGAAGCTCTGGATTTAGCAGATAAGCTGCGTGCGGCTCTATAGGGCGGCTTTTTTGGTTACAAAAAGGGTTTTTTCTGGTTGAAGATTGAAATTGAGTTAGGCTGGCAATGACCCCTTCACGTGCAGAAAAAATACAGTTTTATGGCCGCCGTAAAGGACGCCCCCTAAGCCAGAATATGCAGCGCTTGCTTGATACCCGTTTGCCAGAGGTAGAACTTCCAGAAAAGCTAGACAGAAATTGGCTAGAACAGCGCTTATCCTTGCATAAAAGTACAGAAACACCAGCAGATCTGGTGTTGGAAATTGGTTTTGGTGGCGGTGAGCATTTAGCCGCGATTGCGGCGGCGGAACCTGCAAAGCTGTTTTTTGGTGCAGAGCCCTTTGTTAATGGGGTGGTCAGCCTGTTGCGGCATATCCAAAATAAGGGGCTGAAAAATATCTGTATCTGGCCAGATGATGTGCGTCTTATTCTGGAACAATTGCCGCAACAAAGCTTGTCTTGTGTTTATGTGATGTTTCCGGATCCATGGCCAAAAGCGCGCCACGCTGGACGGCGTATCCTGAATCCAAAAATGCTGGACAGTCTAGCTGGATTGCTGCGCCCGCAAGGCTTGCTGCGCATGGCAAGTGACCATCCTATCGCCAAATCATGGCTGCTTGCCGAAGCCGTGCGCCATCCAAGCTTTGAATGGAGAGCTAGATGTGCAGAGGATTGGCGTGCTCGCCCGCAAGGCTGGCCGCAAACACGCTATATGCAAAAGGGCCTTTCTGAAGGACGCTTGCCTAGCTGGTTTGAGTTTGAACGTCGCTAGCCTTTTTTTGCTAGCGTGTTGTGCTTATGGCACAAAAACTTGAACTATGCGCTGAAAAGCGGTATAGTGCAAAAAAACGTTTCGGATTTGCTGAGCGGTGGGCAGTTAGCCCGCCTTTTTTATTGCCTATCATCAGATAGCAAAAGGCACATGATAATTGTGTCGCTTATGAGCAGAGCCAAAACGGTGTTGTTAGAAGAATTTTACAAATTAGGCGATGATTTTAAGCGATGATACCGCAAAAACTGGAACAGCTTATTGAACCTGCCCTTGCTGATTTGGGCTTTGAGTGCGTGCGCATCCGATATATGGGCGGGGCTGGTAAATCCGCGCGTGGCCAGCTTCAGATTATGGCAGAACCGGTAGATTTGCGTGAAATGACAGTGGAAGATTGCGCAAATATCAGCCGCCATCTATCGGCAGTTTTAGATGTAGAGGATCCGATATCGGATGCTTATCAGCTAGAAATTAGCTCGCCAGGGATGGATAGGCCATTAACGCGGCAAAAAGATTTTTCTCGTTTTGCAGGTGAGCTTGTGAAAATAACCCTAAAGCAGATGCTTGAAGGGCAGAAGCGCTATCGTGGCCGCCTTGTGGGTATCGATGATGATGGGGTCATCCATATCGAAACAGCCACGGGGCGTGTAAGTGCTTCCTTAGATCAAATTGATACTGCGAAAATCGATCCAACAGAATTTTTTTCAACCCAGAAACAGCCTGCCAAAACAATAAAGCAGGCACGAAAGAATAAAGAAGAGGCTTAGGTCAAATGGATACATCTTCAATCCCCGGTCTGGAATTGTTGCAAATCGCTGATGTGGTAGCGCGTGAGAAATCTATCGAGCGTGAGGAGGTTATTGCTGCGATGGAAGAGGCTATTCAAAAGGCAGGCCGCTCAAAATATGGCCATGACCGCGATATCCGCGCCATGATCGATCGTAAATCTGGCTCTATTCAGCTAGAGAGATGGACAGAAGTTGTCGAAGAAGTCGAAAATGATGCAACGCAAATGGGCCTTGAAGAAGGGCGTAAACATGATCTGGAAGCTGGTGAGTTTTTAAAACAGCCACTGCCACCAATTGAGTTTGGCCGCATCGCCGCGCAGACTGCTAAGCAAGTTATCTCGCAAAAAGTTCGTGAAGCTGAGCGTGCGCGTCAATATGAAGAATATAAAGATCGGGTTGGCGAAATTGTTCTCGGTACCGTGAAGCGCGCTGAAAGCTATTCTGTGACGATCGATTTGGGCCGCGCTGAAGGGGTGATGCGCCGCGAAGAAATGATCCCGCGCGAGAACCTGAATCAGGGCGATAGGGTGCGCGCTTATATTGTGGATGTTCGCGAGGAAGTGCGCGGCCCGCAAATTTTTCTTTCTAGATCAGCTAATGAATTTATGGCCAAACTCTTCACTCAGGAAGTCCCTGAAATTTATGATGGGATAATTGAGATTAAGGCAGTCGCAAGAGAGCCAGGAAGTAGAGCAAAAATCTCTGTGCTTTCCCGCGATCAGTCTATTGATCCGGTTGGTGCATGTGTAGGCTTGAGAGGTAGCCGTGTGCAAGCGGTGGTTGGCGAGCTTCAGGGTGAGAAGATTGAGATCATTCCATTTTCAGAAGATCCGGTTACCTTCATTGTGAATGCGCTAGCGCCTGCAGAAGTTGCAAAGGTGGTAGTTGATGAAGTGGCCGGCCGTGTTGAGGTGGTTGTCCCGGATGAGCAGTTAAGCTTGGCCATTGGCCGGCGCGGCCAGAATGTGCGCCTCGCCTCACAACTCACAGGCTGGTATATTGATATCCTCACTGAGGCAGAAGAATCCGAGCGCCGTCAAGAAGAGTTCAAAACGCGCTCAACCCGCTTTATCGAAGCGCTGAATATTGATGATGTTATTGCCCATCTACTGGTCGCTGAGGGCTTTGTCTCTATTGATGATATTGTCGCAACACCAGTATCAGAGCTAGCAACTATCCAAGGCTTTGACGAAGATATCGCAGGCGAGCTCCTAAATCGTGCGGTTGAATTCTCAGAGGCCGAAGCCAAACGCATTACTAAAGAGCTAACCAAATTAAAAGTACAGGACGATTTGAAAGAGGCTGAATATCTAAGCCTTTCGATGGTACTGACACTAGCCGAAAATAAAGTCCTATGTCTGGATGATCTGGCTGAGTTGGATAGCGAAGAGTTGCTAGAATTATTGGGCGAGCATGGCATTGAAGATGAAGCTGCTGCTGGCGACATCATTATGGCTGCACGTGCGCATTGGTTTGCCGAAGAGGATGCTGCTGCGGAAGCTGCTATAGAAGCTAGCGCTGAAAATGGTGAAGAAGAGCTATCTGCATCTGCAGATGACGCCCAGTGATGTTGGGAAAAGAGCTGATAGGCATTTATGATGAAACGGACAGCGCCATCTACAGAACACCGCGAGGCGGCCGCACAGGCGGCCAGTCTACGGCGTTGTTTGGCCACAGGTAAGTCTTTTGAAAAAGAAAACCTAATCCGTTTTGTTGCTAGCCCTGAAGGAGAGCTGGTTGCCGATATTTATGGCCGGCTTGGTGGGCGTGGTGCATGGGTTAAAGCTGAAAAACAGCATCTGGAAACAGCGATATCAAAAAACCTGTTTACGCGCTTTTTACGCCATCCTGTTAAAATAAAAGATGGGTTTATGGATCTGCTCGGCAGCCAATTGACCCAAATTCTGATCAGCCGAATGAGTTTAATGCGGAAAAGCGGCTTACTGATTATAGGACGCGGCAAGCTGGAAATGGCTGCATCGCGACTAGAAGGACTTTTAATTGCAGATGATGCAAGCCAGCGCGAGGCTGCCTCGTTGCGACAGTTAGTGCAGCCTGGCTGGTGCGAGAAAGCGATACCTGCGCACATTCTAGGGCATATTGCGGGTGTCGAATCACTGGCTTACGCTGGTGTGCTAGAGGCAGGTCATTTATCAGAGCAAAAGCAAATAGATGCGCTGTTGGCTGATTTGGCGCGTTGGCGGGCAGTAACGCAAACACAAAAACAAGAGAATAGGTCGTGAGGAAAGCTTGTCATTTAGGGGCAAGCAGGTGTATTACCATGCACAAAGGTGCGAGAGGCTGAAATCCAGATACCCTACTTAAACCCATAGTTGGGGCATCTTAGGAAAGCTGAACGGGAAAGGTCATCAATGAGTGAAGAAAATAACAAGCCGAAAAAACTAAGCCTGTCAGGAAGTGGCAAGCTTTCACTCGGTGGCGGTGCAGTTGACCCTGCAAATCTTCGTGGCGGAATGGTTGGTTCTGGTCGCGGTAAAACGGTGCAGGTTGAAGTTCGGCGCAAACGGGTCGGCGGTGCTAATGTGCGCCCAGCCCAGCCTAATACGCCTGCCCCTGCAACCCCTGTTGAAGATGCAGCCCCAGCGCAGGATAAACAAATCCCGCAAGCGGATGACCGCCTAACTGCACAAGAGCGTGCCAACCGAATGAAAGTCCTGCAAGATGGACTGACAAAGACTAAAGATGCCAGCAGCGATGCGCCCGAAGATGCCGACGCACCCGCAGAAGATAATGCCGCTGTTGAAGAGGTTGAAACATTAGATCCACGTGAAGCCCGCCGCCGGGCAGAACTTGCAGAACTCGAAGCGATTGAAAAGCAGGCTGTTGCCCAGCGCCAGACCGAAACTGAAAGACTGGCTGCCGAAAATGCCGCCCGTCAGGCCAAAACGCGCCAGCAAGAACCTGATGTTCAGGTAAAGGGTCCACCGCCTATCCGTGAGGATGCTCCTGCTAGAGGTCGCCGTAAAACGAACGAATCTGAAGCACCAATGCGGCCAGCACCGGTAAAGCGTGACGGCGACCGCAGACGTTCAGGAAAAATGACAATATCGCAGGCGCTGTCAGATGGCGATGGACGTCAGCGTTCATTGGCATCGGTGCGACGCCAACGCGAAAAAGCGCGTATGCGTGAAAGCCAGCCGCAGGTAAAACAGGTTCGCGATGTAGTGATCCCGGACATGATCACGGTTCAGGAATTGGCAAACCGTATGGCTGAGCGCGCCGCAGATGTGGTCAAAGAGCTGATGAAGCAAGGTATTATGGCCACGGTTACGCAAACGATTGATGCAGAAACTGCCGAGCTAGTAACATTGGAATTCGGTCATAAAGTTCAACGTGTGTCAGAATCAGATGTTGAAGAAGGTCTGTCTGGCGAGGAAGATAACGAAACGGATCTGCATTCGCGCCCACCAGTTGTAACCGTGATGGGCCATGTTGATCACGGTAAGACCAGCTTGCTAGATGCTATCCGCGCAACAGATGTGGCGGGCGGCGAGTCTGGTGGTATTACCCAGCATATTGGCGCGTATCAAATTGAGACGAAGTCTAACAATCTGATAACCTTTATCGATACACCTGGTCACGAAGCTTTTACCGAAATGCGTCTTCGTGGTGCGAGTACTACTGATATCGTGGTGTTGGTCGTTGCAGCAGATGATTCTGTAAAGGCGCAAACCATCGAAGCGATTAATCATGCCAAAGCGGCAGGATGTCCAGTGATTGTTGCCGTGAATAAGTGTGACAAGCCAGAGGCAGATCCAAAGCGGGTTAGAAGTGATTTATTGCAGCATGAGATTATCACCGAAGATTTTGGCGGCGATGTATTATGCGTAGATGTATCCGCGCACACAGGTGCAGGTCTGGATAAGCTAGAAGAAGCCATTATGCTGCAAGCTGAATTGCTGGAGCTGAAGGCTAATCCAAACCGCGCTGCAGAAGGTAGTGTTATTGAAGCCAAGGTCGAACGTGGCCGCGGGTCGGTTGCAACGGTATTAGTCCAGCGCGGCACCCTGCATATTGGGGATATCTTCGTATCGGGTGCTGAATCAGGGCGCGTGCGTGCGCTTTTGAATGAACGTGGTAAACAGCTAAAAGAAGCTTTGCCTGGTCAGCCTGTTGAAATTTTGGGTCTAAATGGCACGCCTATGTCAGGCGATATGTTCGTCGTGGTGGAAACAGAATCACGGGCCCGTGAAATTGCTGAATATCGTAAACGCCGCAACCGTGACAAAGAAGCTGCTATTTCAGCGCGTGGTTCTGTTGAACAGATGCTTACCGCTATTGCTGCTGGTGAGGCAGAAGAGTTGCCAGTGGTAATTAAGACAGATGTGCATGGCTCTCTTGAAGCTATTCGTGCCGCGTTTGATAAGCTTGCGACGGAACAGGTGCGGGTTCGTATTCTAACTGGCGGTGTGGGTGCAATTTCTGAATCAGATGTATCTCTTGCTGCGGCCTCAAATGCGATGGTTGTTGGCTTTAATGTGCGTGCCATCCCGCAAGCGCGCGATCTTGCAAAAAGAGATGGTATTGAAATACGCTATCACTCAATTATCTATGAGCTGATCGACGAGGTAAAGGGCGCGATGGGTGGGCTGCTTAGCCCAGAACAGCAAGAAAGCTTCATTGGCTATGCTGAAATCAGACAGGTCTTCTCGGTTTCCAAGCAAGGCAAAGTGGCCGGCTGTATGGTCACCGAAGGCATCATCAAGCGGGGCTGCAAGGTCAGATTGTTGCGGGATAATGTGGTTATCCATGAAGGCAGCCTGAAGACTCTGCGCCGCTTTAAAGATGAGGTTAAAGACGTCCGCGATGGTATGGAATGTGGTATGGCATTCGATAATTATTCCGATATTCAAGAAGGGGATATGATCGAATGTTTCGAGGTAAGGGAAATCGCGCGCACCCTTGATTAAGGTTTTTTAGGGGCGTGAATACCCAATTTGTTAAATATGCCAGAGGCAGGCAAAGGTATTATGGTGCAAAAATCGAAATCATCCGGTGCCGAGCCTAGCCAGCGTCAATTGCGGGTTGGCGAGGATTTGCGTCACCATCTTGCGTCTATTTTAATGCGGCAGGAAACGCATATTCCGGAATTAGATTCTGTGTCTATAACAGTATCGGAAGTATCGGTTAGTCCAGATTTGAGTTTCGCGCGTGTTTATGTGATGACACTTGGTGGGCAGGATATGGACACTGTTTTGCCTTTACTAAATCAATATGCACCGGTTCTGCGCCATGAAGTTGCTAAGCGTGTGCATCTGCGCCGTCTACCTAGTTTTAAATTTGTGCGTGATGATTCCTATGATAATGCAGATAAGATGGCACGGCTTTTCTCTGGCATAAGGTCAAAGGACTAAGGCAGATTTGTCAGATATGCATATAGCTCCCGGCCCACATGGCTGGCTTTCGATTAATAAACCAGCTGGCATTAGCTCTGCTAAAGTGGTGGCACTTGTCAAACGTCATTTTGATGGGGTGAAGACAGGTCATGCTGGCACGCTTGACCCGCTTGCGAGCGGTGTTCTGCCTATTGCGCTTGGCGAGGCAACTAAAACAATATCCTATGTAATGACAGCTGAGAAATCCTATCGTTTTTCAGTGAAATGGGGAGCTGAGACACAGACAGATGACGCCGAGGGCGAGATTACCCGCACTTCAACACATATTCCAACGACAAAAGACATTACAGATATTCTGCCCGAATTCACAGGCATGATAGATCAAATCCCGCCTGATTATTCGGCTGTGAAAGTGCAAGGCAAGCGTGCATATGCGCTGGCTAGATCACGTGATAAAGCTGCCGATGGAGAGGGTTCTGCCTCATCAGGGAAGGAAGTTCCGCTTCTGGCAGCACGTAAAATCCGCATTGACAGGCTTACCCTAATATCAGCAGAAGCCGAAGCCGCACATTTTGAGGTGCATTGCGGCAAAGGGGCTTATATACGCTCGCTAGCACGTGATATTGGCCGGGCTCTGGAAACTGCTGCTTATGTGACTGCCCTTGAGCGCCGTTCGGTTGGGAAATTTCATCTAGAAGATGCGATTTCACTAGATTTTCTGCACGAAATAGGGCAAGGTTCGCGCGCATCTAACCCGATTTTGTCTATTATGACTGTGCTGGACGACATCCCGGCAGTAGCCCTAACAGACACAGAAGCCACCCGGCTTCGATTTGGTCAGAAGTTGTCTTTAGATCCGCAACGCCTAGCAATTCTTCGCCAAGCTTTTGCAGATTTAAACGACATAGAGCACCCAAACAGAGCGATAGCTGTTTTTGATGAGCGTCCAGTGGCGCTGATAGAAATTGAAGACGCCATTTTATCGCCCTTGCGTGTGCTTAATTTATAACCAAGCTGTGTTTAAAGCACAGCGCTAGCATTAAGGAGTATGCGATGTCGATTACGAAGGAACGCAAAGCTGAGCTCATTTCAGCGTTTGGCAAGGGTGCGAATGATTCAGGATCAGCAGCGGTTCAGGTCGCTATTCTGACAGATCGCATTATTTATCTGACCGAACATTTAAAAACCCATAAAAAAGATTTTGCGTCTCGGCGCGGTCTTTTGAAGATGGTTGGTCAGCGTCGCCACCTGTTGGATTATATCCGTGCAGGCGATGAAGCTGCTTATAAGGCGCTTATCGAAAAGCTGGGTCTACGCCGCTAATTGGTTGGCTCATCCGCTTAGCACCAACTATTTGGTCTAATCATAATATACAAAATGGGTCTGCTAGCTGTGTTTTTTAAACGCACGCTTAATATTGCAGATCCGTTTCGTGTAACTGTCCTAGAGTGTTTACCTGATATTCTAGTTGCTTTTGTTTGGCGAGCATGTCATATCTGCTCGCAGAAATGATAGATGATGAAAAGTAATTGAGAAAAACCGCGAGATAAGCCTTATGCGGGCGGTAAAAGACCAGACTGAGAGTCTTTTGACGATTAAACGTCCAGTGACACCCCCAAAAAATTCTCAGCAATAGCTTTAGATGGCAATAGCTTTAGATGAAGGTCTTTGTAAGTCATGCTTACTGGCCTTTAGCTTCATCATGAACGTTATATAGATTAACCGAATGAAACAGAAAAAAGAGATAAACTAGATGTTCGAAATATTCAGAAAAGAAATCGATTGGGGGGGAAAAACCCTCGTTCTTGAAACTGGCAAGGTAGCGCGTCAGGCAGATGGCAGCATTATGGCCAGCATGGGTGAGACCACAGTACTTTGTACGGCTGTTGCAGCACGTAAAGCAAAGCCTGGTCAGGATTTCTTCCCCCTTACTGTAAATTATCAGGAAAAGACCTTTGCCGCGGGTAAAATTCCAGGTGGCTTTTTCAAGCGCGAAGGCAGACCGTCTGAGCATGAAACGCTTACTAGCCGTCTGATTGACCGTCCGATTCGCCCCCTATTTCCAAAGGAATTTAAGTGTGAGACACAGGTAATTTGTACCGTGTTGTCACATGATATGGAAAACGCTTCTGACATAGTTGCGCTTATTGGTGCTTCTGCTGCCTTAACGCTTTCTGGTGTGCCTTTCTTTGGTCCAATTGCGGGTGCGCGTGTAGGTTATAAGGATGGCGAATATATTCTAAATCCAACCTTGGCAGAAATGGAAGAAACTGGGCTTGACCTGGTTGTTGCTGGCACCAAAGACGGTGTGCTGATGGTAGAATCAGAAGCAGAAGAGCTGTCTGAAGAAGTGATGTTGGGGGCAGTAAATTTTGGTCATCAGCATATGCAGCCTGTAATTGACGCTATTATTGAGTTAGCTGAAGTTGCTGCAAAAGAGCCGCGTGATTTGCCTGTGGAAGCCCCAGAAGCGGCTGCGATGCGCGATACACTAGCTGGGTTGGCGGGCAAGCTAGCTGCGGCTTACGAAATTGCTGATAAATCTGCACGTCAGGAAGCGTTAGCAGAAGCGCGCGCAGAAGCTAGCGAGCTTGCAGGTGAAGATGCAGACGGCGTTCTGGTGTCGTCTATTGTTAAAGAAATGGAAGCAGATATTGTCCGCTCGTCTATTTTGAAAACAGGCCAGCGTATTGATGGGCGCGACACCAAAACGGTTCGCCCCATTGTTGCCGAAGTTGGTATGTTGCCGCGCACACATGGCTCATCTTTGTTTACCAGGGGTGAAACACAGGCATTGGTGGTTTCTACCCTTGGCACGGGTCAGGATGAGCAGATGATAGATGCGCTAACAGGTGAGTATCGTTCTCGCTTTATGCTGCATTATAATTTCCCGCCATTTTCGGTAGGTGAAGCTGGGCGTGTTGGCTCTCCTGGCCGCCGTGAAATCGGGCATGGCAAGCTTGCATGGCGGGCGATTAATCCGCTTCTGCCTTCGAAAGAAGAGTTTCCTTATACTATCAGAGCCGTATCAGAAATTACTGAATCAAATGGCTCGTCTTCTATGGCGACTGTTTGTGGTACCTCCCTTGCGCTGATGGATGCAGGTGTGCCGTTGGCACGTCCAATTGCCGGTATTGCAATGGGGCTGATTAAAGAAGGTGATGATTATGCCGTTCTGTCTGACATTTTAGGTGATGAAGATCATTTAGGGGATATGGACTTTAAGGTTGCTGGCACAGATGCAGGCATTACCGCTCTGCAGATGGATATTAAAATCACGTCCATCACGCCAGAAATTATGGATATTGCCCTTGGTCAGGCACGCGATGGACGATTACATATTCTGGGTGAGATGGGCAAAGCCCTAACGGGCGCGCGCGATGGTCTGGCAGAGTCAGCACCAAAGATCACAACCTTTAAAATCTCAGTTGATAAAATCAGAGATGTAATTGGACCGGGCGGCAAGATGATCCGTGAGATTGTTGAGCAAACAGGCGCGAAAATTGATATTGATGATGATGGCAGTGTTTCTGTTGCTGCGATTAGCCAATCTGCAAGTGATGCCGCTATCGCACGTATCAGGGATATCGTTGCTGAGCCTGAGCTAGGTGTGATTTACGATGGTAAAGTTGTTAAGACTGTTGATTTTGGTGCTTTTGTAAACTTCCTTGGCGCGCGCGATGGTCTGGTACATATCTCGGAAATGAAGAATGAGCGGGTCGCCCAAACCACAGATGTCTGTAAAGAAGGCGACATGGTGAAGGTGAAAGTTATCGGCTTTGATGACAGAGGCAAGGTTAAGCTGTCTATGAAGCGGGTAGATCAGGAAACAGGTGCTGATCTAGAAGCTGATAATGGCGAGGACGCCTAACCTCACCCCCGATATAAAGTTAAAATGAGTCGCTCAGCTAGAACTATGCTGGGCGGCTTTTTTGATTTAGCGCTATGAGATTATCTTAGGTGTCGGCAATTTCTGCTGGCACACCAATATGGTGATAACCGCCATCCACATAATGGGTCTCGCCTGTTACACCAGATGCCAGATCAGATAGAAGATAGGCTGCGGCCCTGCCAACTTCCTGAATATCAGGGTTACGTTTAAGGGGTGCTTGTTCTTCAGAATGGCGGAAAATATGGCGTGCGCCAGTAATAGCCGATCCAGCAAGTGTGCGCATTGGCCCTGCTGACAAGGTGTTCACCCTTATATTGCTACGTCCCAAATCCACGGCTAGATAGCGCGTGGAGGCTTCTAATGCAGCTTTAGCTACCCCCATCACATTGTAATTTGGTGTGGTGCGCACCCCGCCTAAATAGGACATGGTCAGCAACGCGCCGCCTGTTTGCGGCATCATATGACGTGCTTCTGCTGCTAATTCGGTAAAGGAAAAGGCAGAGACCAGCATGGTTTGCTCAAAATTATCACGGCTAGTATTATAATAAGCGCCCTTTAGCTCAGACTTATCGGAAAAGCCAATAGCATGTACCGCAAAATCTAATTGATCCCAATGTTCACGCAATTGGGTGAACGCTGATTTAATTCCGTCTTCTGCGGCAACATCACATTCTATTAAAATGTCTGAGCCAATAGAGGCGGCAAGCGGCTCAAGGCGCTTTTTAAACCCCTCAATCTGATAGGTAAAGGCAAGCTCTGCCCCTTCTGCAGCTGCAGCTTCCGCAATGCCCCATGCTGCTGATCGCTCATTCGCGACCCCCATGATAAGGCCTCTTTTTCCAGCCAGAATACCCATGAAAGAGTTGCTCCTAAATATTATACAGCCAAAATATTACTCAGATAGCCGCGCAAGGGCTAGCGTGGCGTTTGTGCCGCCAAATCCAAAGCTGTTCGATAAGGCCAGATTAATCTGGGCATCGTCAATACGCTGGCGTGGTACCGGAATATCCCCGATAGCTGGATCAGGATTTTCAATATTGGCAGACGCTCCAATGAAGTTATGTTGCATCATCAGCAATGTATAAATTGCCTCTTGTACGCCAGTAGCACCCAGCGAATGACCGGTTAGCGACTTAGTTGAAGTGACAACAGGCAGATAGCCGCGTGGGCCAAAGACAGCCTGAACCGCTTCTAGCTCTTTAACATCGCCTACCGGTGTTGAGGTGCCATGCGCGTTGATATAATCCACAGGCATTTCAAGCCCGTTCCCCGAAAAGCCATCTAAAGCCAGCTTCATACAGCGCTGGGCGCCTTCACCAGAAGGTGCGACCATGTCATGGCCATCTGAATTAGCGCCATAACCAACAATCTCAGCGTAAATTTTAGCGCCCCGGGCTTTAGCATGCTCATAATCTTCCAGCACGACCATACCGCCGCCGCCAGCGATTACAAATCCATCCCTATCTGCATCATACGCACGTGAAGCGATGCTAGGTGTGTCATTATATTTTGACGACATCGCCCCCATCGCATCAAACAGCACCGATAACGTCCAGTGCAATTCCTCACCGCCGCCAGCGAAAACAACATCCTGCATACCATAGCGAATCGCATCTGCGCCTGCGGTAATGCAATGTGCAGAGGTAGAACAGGCAGAGGAGATTGAATAATTCACGCCCTTAATTTCAAAGAAGGTTGCGATACAGGCAGACACAGTTGAGGACATACAGCGCGGCACCATATAAGGGCCAACACGCTTCGGGCCCTTCTCGCGTGTGGTATCAAAAGCGGTTAGCATATTGGCGGTTGATGGTCCGCCTGAGCCGGCAATAAGGCCGGTGCGCGGATTTGATACATCAGAAGGCTCTAGACCTGAATCAGCAACAGCCTGTTGCATGGCAACAACAGCATAGCCTGCGCCCTCACCCATAAAGCGCATTTGCTTGCGATCAATATGTGCCGTTAAATCAATATCTACAGCGCCCTTTACCTGTGAGCGGAAGCCAAGCTCTGTATAGTCTGGGGCAGCGACAATGCCGGAGCGCGCTTCCCGCAAAGATTTTGTAACTGCTTCTGCATCATTGCCAATAGAAGAGACAATCCCGATACCTGTAATAACAACACGCCGCATTATTTTGCCTCCTCAGCACCAAACAGACCCACACGGATATCTGCGGCTTCAAATACTGTTTCGCCGTCACATAAAACGCGGCCATCTGCAATGCCCATGACTAGCCTGCGCATCAAAACCCGCTTGATATCTAGCTGAAAGGTAACCAGCTTAGCAGTGGGTAGAATTTGGCCGGTAAATTTAACCTCACCAACAGATAGCGCTCGCCCACGCCCAAGCCCGCCAAGCCAGCCGAGGTGAAAGCCCACTAATTGCCATAGCCCATCCATGCCAAGACAGCCTGGCATTACTGGATCGCCTTCAAAATGACAGGGGAAGAACCATAAATCAGGATGAATATCAAGCTCGGCCTCGATATAGCCTTTATCATAAGCACCGCCATCTTCGGTGATAGTGGTAATCCTGTCAGTCATTAGCATTGGCGGGAGGGGCAATTGTGGATTGCCAGGGCCAAAAAGCTCACCTTTTGCGCAGGAAATCAATTCATCATAGGAAAAGTTATTTTGATGGGTGAGTGCCATAGCCCTACCTTAATTTTCAGTGATAACAGTTATTTTATTTCCCCGTTTTAGCTCAGAACGCTGTAAATACCAAACAGGAAGCCTAAAATTTTTCTTATTCTATATTTTCATTGTCCAATACACCCCAGAAATTCTGGCGTTCTGTCCAGCCGCGCACGCCGTCTCCTGCTAGCCGGCACCATTGGCCATCGCAATATTGGACCTCCAGCAATACGTTGCGCCCAGCGATAGCGACCACATCAGAGCTGTCTTCAGCCCTAGCATGTAATTTGATTTCAGCCTTTGTTATCAGACCATAGCGTTCTAGCGATAATAGAGAGCTATGTAGCCACCCGGTTGTGCCTTCATGGTCGACAACTTTGCGCCAGACATCAAATTCGGAAATCACCTTTAGGGGTAAATTCTGGCGCACATAAACCCAATCTAGGGGATATTCACGCCCCGGCCCTACGCGCATATAGGCTAAATCTTTTTTCAAGGTTACAAAACGAGGCACCGGATAGCCGGAACCGCGAATTACTGTGCGCTCTCGCAGCGAATTTTTATCCCCTTTATCCGCAGCTAGGGCAGGCATGGCAGTTAAAAAACTCAGCGCACAGGCTATTATTAGCGTGCTGAAACTAAATCCAAAGCTTGCTTCTTTTCTACAAATTGAGGGAAAAATGGCACTTTGATTTTTCTTTAGTGAATATCCCATAACGCGGATAAGCCCTTTTACGCTATACTCAAAATTTACTTGCATGGCAGGTGTCTAATTTTTTGTTCGATCTATCTGGAGAGACATCTATACTTGATAGCGTAACTTCGGTTACAAGAAAACTCGCAAATGATAATGATCAGTTTATATTATTGACGTATATGCGCTTTTTTACAAGGAAACGCTGTTGATGAAGCCGAAAGTTGTTTTAACCCGGAAACTGCCCGATGTTACCGAAACGCGTATGCGCGAGCTGTTTGATGCTGAGCTTAGCGCGCATGATACCCCGCTTAGCTCAGAAGCGCTTGTTGCGGCCATGCAAGAAGCAGATGTGCTGGTACCAACGGTGACAGACAAGCTGACCCAAGATATCATCTCTCAAGCTGGGGAGCGGTTAAAACTTATTGCCTCTTTTGGCACAGGCGTTGATCATATCGACTTGGCCGCAGCAAAACAAAGAGGCATTACGGTTACCAACACACCAGGTGTGCTAAGCGAAGATACAGCAGACGTAGCCATGGCGTTGATCTTATCCGTGCCGCGACGTTTGGTTGAAGGCGATGGACGTGCGCGTTCAGGCAATTGGACAGGCTGGTCACCTACCGGCATGCTTGGTCACCGAATTAATGGCAAGCGACTTGGTATTATTGGTATGGGTCAAATTGGACAGGCGATTGCGCGGCGCGCTCATGGTTTTGGTATGTCTGTACATTACCATAACCGCAATGCGGTGCATCCCGCGATTGAAGCAGAATTAGAAGCTACCTATTGGGATGATTTGGACGAGATGTTGCGGCGTATGGATATTGTCTCTGTTAATTGCCCCTATACAGATGCAACGAAAGGGCTGGTAAGTGCAGAGCGCCTTGCGCTGATGCCAGAACATGCCTATTTGGTTAATACCGCTAGAGGCGAAATTGTCGATGAGATCGCACTAGCGCAGGCGCTGGAAGCTGGCACAATTGCTGGGGCAGGTCTAGATGTCTATGCAGATGAGCCATCTATTCCGGAGGGCTTGCGGTCGTTAAATAATGTCGTGATGCTGCCGCATATTGGGTCTGCTACCATTGAAGGGCGGCATGCGATGGGTGATAAGGTTATTATCAATATTCAGACCTTTTTAGATGGTCATACGCCGCCAGACAGGGTGCTAGCTGCAATGCTTTAGCACCCTTTTATGTGCAGGATAGCTTTTATCCATTGCCGCAAACCGGGCAGGCAGGATCGGGCGCTACTTCAATTTCAGTAAAGCTGTTGGCTAGCCCATCAAATAATAAGAGCCTGCCGATTAGGGGCGTGCCAAAATTGGCGATAATTTTCAATGCTTCTGCTGTTTGCAGACCTCCAATGACCATGGTTGTGCTGCCCAATATGCCGGCATTAGCACAATTCGGGGCTTGGTCATAATCAAGGCTTGTTTGCGGGAAAATACACCGCAGACACGGACTTTTCGGGTTGTTCGGCACAAAACTGGTTATTTGTCCATCACTGCGTACTGCCCCGCCAAAAATAAGTGGCATGCCTAACTGCTGGCAAACAGCGTTGGCCAGATAGCGTGTTTCTGGATTATCGGTGCAATCTATCAGCAGGTCATGGCCAGATGCGAGCGCATCTGCATTCAACGCATCAAAACGTACCTGCTGGCAGGTGACAGAAATATCAGGATTTAACTGGCGAATAAAATCATACGCGCTTGTCGTTTTTGGCACTGTCAGACGGTTTGTTTGGTGGATGAATTGCCGGTTTAAATTGGTAATATCCACAATATCATCATCTATTATGGTAAGGTGGCCAACCCCAGCACCAGCAAGCCCGGCAATAACTGGCGCGCCTAGCCCGCCTGCCCCTAGAACCAGCACCCGCGCCGCACGCAGTTTTGTCTGCCCCGCCTCACCTAGCTCTGGCATTACTAGCTGACGGGCATAGCGTTCGATTTCTGCATCACTTAACAGCATGATATCTGCCTAATATCTCTCTAATATCTTCCTAATATTTTCCTAATATCTTACGGGCGTTACGCGCCGGTTGAGCCAAACCCTGCGCTTCCTCTTTCGGTGTCATCCAATGTTTTGGTCTCTTCAAATTCTGCTTGAATGACGGGTGCGATCACCATTTGAGCGATACGCATGCCGTGCGTTATTTCTATGGGTGTATCGCCTAAATTAACGGCAATAACTTTTATCTCACCGCGATAATCAGAATCTATTGTGCCAGGCGTGTTCACAAGGCTTAATCCTTGTTTTATGGCGAGCCCTGAACGGGGTCTGATTTGGGCTTCATAGCCAGCAGGGAGCGACATTGCAAGGCCGGTAGGGATAGCTATGCGTGCCATAGGTGCAAGCGAAAGCGGGCCGTCTGGCAAGGCTGCACGAATATCGGCGCCTGCTGCGCCGGCGCTTTCATAAGCTGGTAGGGGCAAGTCTTGTGCATGCGGCAATTTCTGAAAACTCACTTTAACGCTCATTAAACCATGCCTCTATTCTGGTAATTAATTTTTCGGCTATTTGTGTTTTACTTGTTTGTTGCCAATCTTCATGGCCTTGCGCATCTATTACTGTAACACGGTTAGTATCCTTGCCAAACACAGCATCTTGGCCTGTGCCGCCTACCGCGTTAGCAACAATCCAGTCACATTTTTTGCGTTCTCGTTTAGCTTTTGCATTCCTGTTCAGATTTTCTGTTTCCGCAGCAAAGCCAATGACCAAAGCTGGCCGCGCTTCGTGCTGGCTTAGGCTGGCAAGAATATCTGGATTTTCAGCTAATTGTAGCTGTGGTGTGCCAGCTTTTGTTTTTTTTATTTTCTGAGTGCCATGATTAACGACCTTCCAGTCAGCTACGGCGGCAGCACAAATCGCGCAATCTGCTGGCAGGGCTGTGATACAGGCATCATACATCTGTTGAGCTGTCGTCACATGGATGGTCTCTACCCCTTCTGGGTCTGGTATTTGGACAGGCCCGCTTATAAGTGTGACTTTTGCCCCTGCTTTGGCACAAGCTTCTGCCAGTGCATGCCCTTGCTTGCCAGAAGAGTGATTAGCGATATAACGCACCGGGTCAATTGGCTCATAAGTAGGCCCAGAGGTGATAAGGATATGCCGCCCTAGTAACCCCGCTGCCGATTTTCCAGATAGTGGGGAGAGAATTTTTTGGGGGGCAAGCAGCCTATCAATGCCAGCAATAATAACAGCTGTTTCGGCCAGCCTGCCTGTCCCTATCTCCCCGCAAGCCGTGTCTCCATCTTCTGGTGCTATTAAGGTTACGCCTCTTTTTTTTAGGGTTTCCAGATTAGCTTGTGTTGCAGGGTGTGCCCACATAATTGGGTTCATTGCAGGCGCTATCATCACCGGACAATCTGTTGCAAGACAGATGGTGCTAGCCAGGTCATCGGCTAGACCATGTGCCATTTTAGCCAGAAAATTAGCGGTAGCTGGTGCTACTAGAACAATATCAGCATCGCGTGCGAGCCTGATATGTCCCATTTCTGCTTCGTCGGTCAGCGAAAATAACTCAGAATAAACTTTCTCTCCTGTTAGCGCCGCCAGACTGAGCGGGGTGATAAACTCCATTGCTGATTTACTCATCACACCGCGTATCTGATAGCCCCTATCCATCAATCGGCGGGCAAGCTCCAACGCCTTATAGGCCGCGATACCGCCTGTTATCAGCAACAAAATGCGCTTTTGCTGGCCAGAATTTAAGGGGGTAAGTTGCAAGCCTTCTAAATCTAGATACCAGCCCTGCTGGGTGAGTTCAGCTTCTAATATTGCCTGCTTTGCTGCCGGCAGTTGGCCACGCTGGCGATAATTAGAAAGCGCGCTTGCCCCTACAGCTAATAATTTTTGAACGGCTTCATTGCCGCCAAGCTGCTGAATTGCTGCATCTAAAATGGTTTTGAAATCGCTCATCTAGCCCCAAAAGCTTCAATAGAAAGCTAAGCTTCACAAATTTGTGAGATGTTCACATTCTAGTGAATATTAAGGGTGCTGTAAAGGGCAATCAAAACAGAGATAGCAGCGATAAGATAGGGCCATTTTGGGGTTGGCGGCGGCGGCGCAGGTGCTTTATCTAGCTTTTCTAGAATCTGCGGGAGTTTGAGGTAAAGCTGGCGTAAATCTGATAACACCCGGTCTATTTGTGCGCGAATATTATCTTCTGAGCTAATCCAGTCACTAGCCAGCGGGCGCGCAAAGGACCACATATCAGCGCTAGGGTTCAGGCTTCTGGCTACCCCTTCGGCCATCATCATGGTTTTTTGCAGGAGGTTGAATTGCGGTTGAACCGAGATGTCAAAACGTGCCGAGATTTGCAATATCTGGCCAAGTACAAGGCCAAGCGAAATATCGCCAAGCGCCTTGCCAAGCACTGGATCGGCAACGGCACGCAAGCTTTGTGAAAAAGCAGCTAGGGATACGCTATCATCAAGCATGCCAGCATCATAATGCAGGCGCGCCACCTCATCATAATTGCGCTTCAAAATCGCATCTAGCAACCGCGCTAAAAATAGCCTGTCTGCGAAATCCAGCTGTCCCATAATGCCGAAATCTATCGGAACAAGCAGCCCATCTGCGGTGACAAAAATATTGCCCGGATGCATATCAGCGTGAAAATAGCCATCACGAAACAACTGATTAAAAAAGCTGGTTGCCGCTGCTTCGGTTATTTTAGCGATGTCATGCCCTGCTTTTTGCAAGCCTTCTACATCATCAATGCGGATGCCATCAATCCATTCGATCACCAACATATGGCCGTTAGTGCGTTCAAGATCGATATCGGGTATGCGGATACCTTTATCATTGGCCATATTTTCTTGCAGACGCGTTCCTGCTGCTGCTTCCATGCGCAAATCAAGCTCAATGTCGCAAAGCTGTTCAAATTGCTGAACCGCAGTGACGAGCCTTAACCGGCGCAAGCCTGGAGCGACCGCTTCGGTCAATTTGGCCATGGCGCGGAAAAACCGCACATCACGGCGCATGCGTTTGGCAATGCCGGGGCGCAATATCTTCACCGCTACGACGCGCCGATCTGGCAGATAGGCTTTGTGAACTTGTGCAATAGAGGCAGCGGCAATGGCTTGTTCATCAAAAGAGGCGAACAGCTCTAGAAGCGGCCTTTGCGATGAATCTTCGATGATTTTAATCGCTTTTTTGCCTGAAAAAGGCGGCAGCCTGTCTTGTAATTGTACTAACCCGCCTGCTAGCTCTGGGCCAATTAAATCTGCTCTGGTTGCCAACGCTTGGCCAAATTTAATAAAGCCCGGCCCTAGGGCTTGCAAAGCTTCACATAATGCCTGACCGGCATCTTTTCGTGATTTGCGCCCTGCGATCAGAAAATTTAGTACTAACAGCAGACGGCAAAACCAATCTGGAAGCATATCAATTTTTGCTAAATGCCCCAGAACACCAGCGCGCCCCAAAATAAAGCCTGTGCGCGGTAATCGCCAAAGAATCAGCAAAATATCCATTAATCAAGTTTCCAGCCGGAATGAATGGCGGCAATCCCGCCAGATAGGCTGCGGATACGTATCTGTGCAAACCCTGCTTCTCCAAAAGAGGCCGCTAATGCTTCTGGGCGCGGGAACATTCGGATTGATTCAGCTAGATAGCGATAGGCAGCTTCATCACGGGCGATATACCGCCCCAAACGTGGCATCGCCTGAAAAGACCAAAAATCATAGAGCTTGGACAGAGCTGGGTTATCAACATGCGAGAATTCAAGACAGCAAAAACGCCCCCCCGGCTTTAAAATACGATAGGCTTCTGCAAGTGCCGCTTCCCGGCTCGTTACATTGCGCAAACCAAAAGCTATGGTTACGCGGTCAGCTGACTTATCGGCAATAGGCAGCGCTTCAGCACTGGCGGTTGTCCAATTTAGCTGATCTGCGAAGCTTTGTAAGTCACGCCGTTTTTTCCCCGCTGCTAGCATTTCTGGATTAATATCGACAATATGCGCGGACCCGCCGCCCCGCTTTAGGAAGCGCAGCGCAATATCGCCAGTACCACCAGCTAAATCAACAAGGCTTTGGGTAGGCCGCGGCGCCATCCAATCCATCAACGCATCTTTCCAGAGCCGGTGAACCCCGCCGCTCATCAGGTCATTCATCAGATTATAAGAAGGGGCAACAGATGAGAATATTTCGGCTACCCGTTCTTGTTTTTGGGCGCGCGGAACTTCTGAAAAGCCGAAATCAATTACCTCTTTTTGGGTCTTTGTTGCCACCTTAGATACCCCTCACCTTTAATCTTGCCCTTTATATACGCTTAAATGGGTGAAATAGCCTGAACCAAAACTGGCTTCATCACAGTTGGAAAAATCAGCAGATCCCTGATACACCATGACTATAAAGAAGTTGCAAGGGAAATTGAAGAGTGCCTGAATTACCAGAGGTTGAAACCGTTCGCACCGCCTTAGAGCCAGTTGTAACTGGCCAGCAGATCCGCTCTGTCAGACTGACGCGCGGCGATCTGCGTTGGCCGTTGCCAGAGCGGCTTGATGAAATTCTAACAGGCCAAATTTTTGGTATGCCGTGGCGGCGCGGCAAATATATTCTATTGCCTTTATCTGGACAGCAAACCTTGCTTATTCATCTTGGCATGTCTGGTGCCATCCGGATATATGATAATTGTCCAGATAGCTTTGGCAAACATGACCATTTTTCTGTCGAGCTGGCAAATAACAATTGGTTTGTTTTTTCAGATCCGCGCCGTTTTGGCCATCTTGACCTGTTACAAAGCGGAAATGAGGCGGCGCATCCATTGTTGGCTGCAATGGGGGTTGAGCCGCTATCAAACGCGTTTTCACGAACTTATCTAGACGAGGTACTTGCCGGGCGTAAGCAGCCTATTAAAACAGCGCTTCTGGATCAAAGGCTGATTGCAGGGCTGGGCAATATATATGTTAGCGAAGCGTTGTTTAAGGCTGGAATATCCCCGCGCCGGCAAGCTGGTAATGTGGTTGGCAAACGTGCCCAGCGATTAGCGCCTGCGATTCGCAACGTATTGAATGCGGCGATAGAACAAGGCGGGACAAGCTTGCGTGACCATGTTCAGCCTGGTGGCGAAATTGGATATTTTGTGCAAAGTTTGCAAGTATATGGCCGCGGCGGGGAGCCTTGTAATAGCTGCAGCGCCCCGATAAAGGTTATAAGGCAGGGCGGTCGATCTGGTTTTTACTGCCCGAATTGCCAACACTGATAAGTCTTTTTACAGGTGAGCTGGTCGCAATAAGGTGATTCGCAGGATTTGCGCTGGAATAGGTTCTGGTGCAAACAACCCTGTTCTGTATAAAAAGCTTGACCTAGCAACGGGTTTGCGCGTATCTTGCGCCGACATTCGAACATTTATTTTGAGGTACAGCTTTATGGCTAATCATAAATCTGCAAAAAAGCGGATCATCCGTAACGCGAATCGCGCTGAGATTAATAAAAGCCGGATTAGCCGGATTAGAACCTTTATTAAGAAAGTCGAGACCGCTATCAGCTCTGGCGATCAGGCCGCAGCGCAAACAGCGCTTAAAGAAGCCCAGCCTGAGATTATGCGCGGCGTTAGCAGAGGCGTTCTGCATAAAAACACCGCCTCTCGCAAAGTTAGCCGCTTAGCGGCCCGTGTTAAGGCTGTTAGCGCGTAAAAAATTAACGGATAAAACATATTATTTGAAAAGGGCACGGCATTTATGACGGGGCCCTTTTTTAATGCGCTATTGGGGCACTTATTTTACAGCCAGCAAGGGCTAGACCCACGCGCATATAGATTTACGAAGTTAGCCGCCACAGTTCCCAGACCACTTTGATTCGGATTTCTTAAGTCTCTCTTCTTTATGGGAAAATATTTTTTATTAATGATTTTGGCAGTTTTTATCATGCTAAACTGTCAAGCAAAAAAACGGCCTAAAAACTAAATTTATTTTACCAAAATTGCCGTTTGGTGACTTGAAAGAAGGGGGCGTTTCTGTTTACTTTCAGGGTTAGGGCTCCTCGGGACTGCGCTATGTATTTTCACCGTAAAATGCGCATCAAACGTTCTCGCAAAAGCTTAAAAAAAATAATAAATAAACCAGACGCCAGAGCTAATTTATAGCTGAGCGTAGCAAAGAGTATCTATCTATGGCGCCATCTGACAAAGACATTCCTGACCAGAGCGGTGCGTCCATATCGCTTAGCCGTCAGGACTTGCCAGTAATTCGGCAACCTCAGAATGAAAGTAAGGACGCCCTGCATCTCGCTGAGCAAAATTTGTTATGGCAGCGCGTATCGCACCGACTGAAAACAGAGCTGGGAGATGCGAAATGGCGTGCATGGATTAAACCTCTTCTGGTCAAGGAATTTACTAACGAGAATTTAATTCTTAAAGCCTCAACTAGCTTTTTGCGTGACCGCGTTCTGGCAAATTATTTGGATAAGATTCGTCTGCTGGCCGCAACAGAAACATCTGCGCGCCCAAATATACGGGTTGTCTTGGCGAGCGAAATAGAATCAGCATACCCTCTTGGAACTAGTCATGATGCTGGGTCTGGTTCGGCCAGAGAAGGTTTGGCCAGAGAAGGTTCGGCGAGAGAAGGTTCGGCGAGAGAAGGTTCGGCGAGCGCATCCGCTCATGCGCCTTATCCGCCGCGTTTATCCCAGATTCAAGAAGCAGATACACGTGCTCACCCGGGAATTGAAGGGCTGGATACACGCTTCACTTTTGAAAATTTTGTTGTTGGCGCGCCAAACCAGCTAGCCTTTGCTATTGCCAAGCGCGTTGCTGAAAGCCCAGAAGCTACGTATAACCCGCTCTTTTTATATGGCGGGGTGGGGTTAGGCAAAACCCACCTGATGCACGCTATCGCATGGGAAATTCATTTCCGCCAGCCGCATCGCAAGGTGATGTATCTATCTGCTGAAAAGTTCATGTATCGTTTTATTCGCGCATTGCGCTATCGCGATATGATGTCTTTCAAAGAGCAGTTTCGCTCGGTAGATGTATTGATGGTGGATGACGTACAGTTTATTTCTGGTAAAGATTCCACCCAAGAAGAATTTTTTCACACCTTTAATGCGCTGGTCGAAGATGGGCGTCAGGTTGTGCTATCTGCAGATAAATCGCCAACAGATCTG
Organism: Alphaproteobacteria bacterium; assembly: GCA_016780775.1. GTDB lineage: Bacteria > Pseudomonadota > Alphaproteobacteria > Puniceispirillales > Puniceispirillaceae > JADHLI01. Next base: position 92,199 of record JADHLI010000006.1, read on the forward strand.
TCTGGCATGGAAGAGCGTTTACGCTCGCGCCTAGGCTGGGGCATGGTAGCAGATATCCACCCCTCTGATTATGAATTGCGCCTTGGTATCTTGCAGGCACGCCGCGAAAAATTAGGGGTGGATGTTCCAGATAAGGTACTGGATTTTCTAGCCCGCAAAATTACCTCAAACATCCGTGAAGTTGAAGGCGCTTTTAACCGGATTACCGCCTATGCAACCCTGATAGGGCATGCGGTAACGGTGGAGAATACCAAAGAGGTGTTGAGCGACCTGCTTCGTTCTAGCAACCGCAAAATCAGCATTGATGATATCCAAAAGCAGGTAGCCGCTCATTTCAATATCAGAGTTGCGGATATGTTTTCGGCGCGCCGCGCCCGCCAGATCGCTCGCCCACGCCAAATTGCTATGTTTTTAGCTAAAAATTTGACCTCGCTATCTTATCCTGAAATCGGTCGCCAGTTTGGCAATCGTGACCATACCACCATCATGCATGCGGTTCGTAAAATTGAGGAATTGATGGAAGCAGATGCAGGGTTGGCAGATGATGTAAGCCTGCTAAAATCGGTTCTGGCAGACTAAAAATTCTGCTTTTTGCGTGTAGTCAAATCGTTACACAGCTGGATAATTTGCCCGTTCATGTAAAATCTGTAAAAACAGCACGCAAAATAGGGATAATTTACCATATATCTGGTGCGTGATTTTATTTGTACTGCTATATTTTGTGTGTCAAAATAGATTAATTCAAAAACCACTTCCAAATTAAGGGAAATGTACGGATGAAATTTGCCATAGACAGATTGAGTTTACTGCGTCCTCTCGGGCATGTCAGTTCTGTTGTTGAGAGGCGAAATACAATTCCAATTCTGGCCAATATTGTGATGCGCGCTGAGGCAGGGCAATTGTCTTTAACCGCGACAGATATGGAAATGGATATTGCAGAGCAAATCAGCTGTTCTGTTCAGCAGGAAGGCGCTTGTACAGTGCCGGCGCATTTGTTTTATGACATTGTGCGCAAATTGCCAGATGGTGCAGAGGTAGAGGTCAGTGTGGCGGATGGTAATGCCTCTATCAAGGCAGGGCGTTCAGCCTTTACATTGCCTACCTTGCCGGTGGAAGATTTTCCAGCTTTTAATGTTAGCGATTTGCCCGTGCATTTTAGTCTAACAACTGCTGATATGCGCCATCAGATAGATACCACCCGCTTTGCCATTTCAAATGAAGAAACCCGCTATTACCTGAATGGTATTTTCTTTCATAAAAGCGATAGTGGCGCGTTGGCGGCCGTGGCAACAGATGGGCATCGCCTAGCCCTAGCACAGATGGATATGCCGCAAGGTGCAGAGGCCATGCCAGAGATTATTCTGCCTCGCAAGGCTGTTGGTGAACTTCGCAAATTGCTAGATGATGAAGATGGTGAGGTGTCAGTTAATTTATCAGAAACCAGAGCCGAATTTGCTTTTGGTCACGTGCGCCTAACCTCAAAGCTCATTGATGGCTCGTTTCCTGACTATACCCGCGTAATTCCCAAGGGGAATGATAAGATTTTGAGTGTTGATACAGGCCTATTTTCCGCTGCTGTTGACCGTGTTTCTACCATTTCATCGGAAAAATCTCGCGCGGTGAAGCTTAGCCTTACTACCAATTTGCTTACCCTGTCAGCGAGCACGCCTGAAGCGTCCTCTGCGGTGGAGGAAATTGAGGTTAGCTACACAGGCGAAGATTTGGATATTGGGTTTAATGCGCGTTATCTGTTGGAAATTGCCCAACAGGTTGAAGGGGATGTGATGCAGCTTGCCTTGTCTGACTCCGGCTCGCCAAGTTTAATTTCAACGCCTGAGGATGACCAGAATCTGTTCGTGCTCATGCCAATGCGTGTGTGATAGCCTGAAATTAGGCCTAGATACCAAGCCTTGAAACCTTGATTAAGCCCTCGATTGAATATGGCAATTGAATATGGCAATTGCGTAAAACCATGCAAAACCCCTGATACAGGGACGGGTAAGTGAAACTGGAAGCCTTTGATAACCAAAATTTGCGATCAGGTGATGTGGCAAATAATGTCGTTAGCTATCCTGCATCAACTGGTGCAAGTAAAAAGCCGGAAATAGCGCCAATGGTACGTATTCAGAGCTTGCGGTTAACTGGTTTTCGTAATTATGCCCAATTGCAGCTCACCACAGATGCAAAATCTGTGATGCTAACAGGGGTAAATGGTGCTGGGAAAACTAATCTTTTAGAAGCACTATCCTTACTTGCTCCTGGGCGTGGTTTGCGGCGCGCTCCGCGTAATGAGCTTGGCTATCGTAGCAATGCGTCTAATCTTTCGGCAAATTGGACCGTTTTTGCTGAGCTGACTGGCCATGATGGGCCGGCAGTTATTGGTACAGGCCTAGCGGATGCAAACGAGAAAGGGCGCAGTATTCGCATTAATCATGCACCAGCGACGCAAGGAGATTTGCTGGATTGTGTAAGCTTATCTTGGTTAACCCCGCAAATGGATGGATTGTTCTTGGCCTCGCCTTCACAGCGGCGGCGGTTTTTAGATAGGCTAGCGATAACATTTGACCCTGCTCATAATGGGCGCCTGCTACGCTATGAGAAAGCATGGCGTGAGCGCAATCACATGCTGCAAGAACAGATAGCAGATGAAAGCTGGCTGCAGGCTATTGAACAGCTGCTGGCAGAAACAGGTGTTGCGTTAATGGCAACCAGAGCCCAGATGCTGGCAGATATTTGTCAGATTTCTCAAAACCAGGATAGTCAGTTTCCGGCTATCTCGGGGTATATGACAGGCCAAGTTGCAGAAGGGCTAGAAGCGGGTAAGCCAGCGATTGATATTGAAGATCAGATTTTATCGCAAGCGAAGCAAAATAGAGGTAGGGGCGAGAGTGCCATGCCTGGCGCGCATGATGCAGATTTTACGCTCAACTATAAAGGACGGTCAGCTCACCTAGCTTCTACTGGTGAGCAAAAGGCCTTGCTTATCTCGATGGTGCTGGCGCATGCCAAACTCCAGCATACACGATTAGGCAGGCCACCCATTTTATTGCTGGATGATGTGGTTGCACATTTAGATGAAGGGCGCCGTGAAGAACTTTTTGGTTTATGTCAGCAGATGGCAGCACAAACATGGTATAGTGGAGCAGATGCAACAGCGTTTGATAATATCAAAGGCATTGCCGCTCATTTTTGGATTGAAAATGGCCAATTGCGCAGCTAGTGCGGCCTAATGGGGAGCAAAAAATAATGTCAGATGATGCGGTAGTAAATGACGATTACGGCGCCGATTCCATCAAGGTTTTGAGGGGGCTGGATGCGGTGCGTAAGCGTCCTGGCATGTATATCGGGGATACAGATGATGGCTCTGGCTTGCATCATATGGTCTATGAGGTAGTCGATAACGCTATTGATGAGGCTCTCGCTGGGCATTGTGATATTGCCAAGGTGACACTAAATGGCGATGGCTCGGTTTCGGTATCTGATAATGGGCGCGGCATCCCAACCCAAATACATGCCGAAGAAGGGGTGTCGGCCGCCGAAGTGATTATGACCCAGCTCCATGCCGGGGGTAAGTTTGATAATAACTCCTACAAGGTTTCTGGCGGCCTGCATGGGGTGGGTATATCAGTGGTAAATGCGCTATCAGAATGGCTGGAGTTACGGATCTGGCGCGATGATAGCAAGCATGAAATGCGTTTTGAGCATGGTGAGGCCACTGCCCCATTGGAAGTCACTGGCGCTGCAGAAGGCCAGTCTGGAACAGAAATTACTTTCAAGCCTTCAACTGAGACCTTCTCAAATGTTGAATTTGATTTCACAACGCTAGAAAACCGGTTGCGTGAGCTTGCCTTTTTGAATTCAGGAGTGCGCATACGCCTAACAGATGACCGCAAAGCAGAACAGAAAGTTACCGAATTTTACTATGATGGCGGCTTAAAAGCCTTTGTTGATTATTTAAATAAATCGCGTAATGCACTGCATCCAACCATCTATGCAGATCAAGAAAAAGAAGATGTCGGGGTCGAACTTGCCCTTGCTTGGACCGATAGTTTCCATGAATCGACGCTCTGTTTCACCAATAATATTCCGCAACGCGATGGCGGCACGCATCTGGCAGGATTTAGAGGTGCGTTGACGCGTATCATCAATAATTATGCTCAAGATTCAGGAATCGCTAAAAAAGAAAAGGTCACGCTGACAGGCGATGATTCGCGTGAAGGCTTGACCGCTATTGTTTCGGTGAAAGTGCCAGACCCCAAATTCTCTTCGCAAACCAAAGATAAGCTGGTTTCCTCTGAGGTGCGCCCGATAGTTGAACAGGCTGTAAGTGATGCGCTAGGGCAATGGTTTGAAGAGCACCCTGCTGAAGCGCGTAAAATTGTCTCCAAAGCCTATGAGGCTGCTGCTGCCAGAGAAGCGGCACGAAAGGCACGTGAGCTTACCCGCCGTAAAGGTGTTTTGGATGTTGCTAGCCTGCCTGGCAAGCTAGCAGATTGTCAGGAACGTGACCCTTCTAAATCAGAGCTATTTCTGGTGGAGGGTGATTCTGCTGGTGGGTCTGCCAAGCAGGGTCGTGATAGAGCCAATCAGGCTATTTTGCCCCTTCGAGGTAAAATCCTGAATGTGGAGCGCGCGCGCTTGGATAAAATGCTATCTTCTGCTGAAATTGGCACGCTTATTACCGCTATTGGTGCGGGTGTCGGCAATGATGTTGAAAATGGGATGGACCCAGAAAAAATCCGCTACCATAAAGTTGTTATTATGACAGATGCGGATGTGGATGGCTCGCATATCAGAACGCTTCTCTTGACGTTTTTCTTTCGGCATATGCGCCCGCTTATTGAGCGCGGTTATCTGTATATTGCCCAGCCACCCTTATTCCGTGCCAAGCGAGGTAGTTCTGAAGTTTACTTGAAAGATCAGGCTGCTTTGGATGATTATTTGGTTACCGCAGGGCTAAAAGATGCGGTTTTGAGGAATGAAGATGGACTGCAAATTGCGGGTGCAGAACTTCGTGATATTATTGAAACCTGTATTCAGCTAAGCCGCACTATTGACCAGCTAACCGTTCAGATCAGCAACCGTGAGGTGATTGAACAGGCCGCTATTGCTGGTATCATCAATATGGAAATGCTTGGTAATCAGGATGCTGCAGGATATCTTGCTAAGCGTCTGGATCAGATATCTGATCCGCTGGAACGTGGCTGGCAGGCGGCGGCTGAAACAGGCGCAGATGGCGCGCATATTGTCATATCCCGTACCCTTCGCGGCATCACCGAAACACATTATTTGAACCGTAAATTCATCTTGACCAGTGAAGCGCGGCAATTAGATAGTGCGGCTGCTGTGTTGCAAAAGATTTTCGCCAAAGGGTCAGTCTTTGTCACGCCAAACGCTGAATTTGAAATTAAGGGCCCGTCCGAGCTTGCCGCGCAAATAATAGCGCTTGGTAAGAAAGGGGCGCAAATAGCGCGCTATAAGGGCCTTGGTGAGATGAACCCAGATCAACTTTGGGAGACCACGCTAGATCCAGATCAGCGGACCTTTTTGCAAGTGTGTGTAAATGAGGAAGAAGAGGCAAATATGGCCTTTTCGACGCTGATGGGTGAAGCCGTTGAAGAGCGGCGTAACTTCATTCAGGAAAATGCGCTGAAAGTCTCTAATCTGGATATCTGATGACCGGATTAGGCGCTAAATTTCGCAACGCCATTTCGCAGCGGCAAACCCAAAGCCCTTCGATAACGCAGCATTCCGTTATTGACACAAAAGCGGTCATTGCGATTCGCTGGCTTGCGCTTGCAGGGCAAACTATTGCGCTGGTTATTGTGGCGTTTGGTTTCGGCTATGAAGGTGCGTTTTCAAGTGCCTTTGGGCTGGTTGCGGTAGGCGCAGCGGTCAATCTATGGCAAAGCTGGCGTAGCCGCTATCAAACAGTGACGAGCCGGCCAGAATTACTATTAGCGCTTTCTTTTGATGTCTTGCAGCTGTCGGGGCTCTTATATCTAACTGGCGGGATGGCCAATCCTTTTGCGATGCTATTGCTTGCTCCTGTTGTGGTCTCTGCTGCCTTGCTAGATTTTAGGGCAACGGTCTATTTGGTGCTATTGGTTGGATTTTGCGCGATTATGGTCACGCATTTCTATCTTCCTTTGCCTTTCTCCGAAGCTGATTTTGCGCTTCCTGCTTTATATTTAAGTGGTCTGTTTACCGCCCTTTTAGTCTCTTGTGTTTTTATAGGATTTTATGTTTGGTATCTGGCGGATAAAGCCCGTCAGGCAAATGCGGCATTGGCGGCGATGCAGTTGTTGCTAGAGCGTGATAGGCGCGCGACTGTGCTGGGTAGTTTGGCGGCCGCAGCCGCGCATAAGCTTGGCTCTCCTCTAAATACTATCGCAGTTATTAGTCATGATATGAAAGCTTCTTTGAGGGGAAAAATTGATAGTAATGATGAGGTGTTGCAGGATGTTAGCCTGTTAAATGATGAGGTTGAGAGATGCCGTACCATCCTGAGTGAATTGGATAGGGATGCGCAAACAGACCAGCTCGCTCGTGATGTAGCATTGCCAGTAAGTCAGATGATACAGGCACTTTTGGATCCTAAATTAGCAGAGCTAATTGGGCGCGTGAGCTTCAAAGCTGAGGCACTTGATGATAGTCCAGAGCCAATGGCCAAACCTATTCCTGATTTGAAATATGCATTAGAAATTTTGCTTGATAATGCCAATGATTATGCCGCTAAAAAAATCACCTTCGCCCTTGGCTGGTCACAAAAAGCTATTGCGATTGAGATTTGTGATGATGGTCCGGGTTTTACCCCGCTTGTTCTGTCGCGTGTTGGTCAGCCTTGGAATAGCAGCCGCGAGGGGCGCGAAGGGCATAAGGGGCTGGGCTTGTTCCTTGCGATGACGCTCATTGAAGCGCTAGATGGTGACGTGAAAATTGTGAATGCGCCATCTGGCGGGGGTGCACAGGTTGTTATACATATGTCACGCGACTCTTTATTATAAATCTATTTGCGGGCAATAGTCAGCTAATAGTCTGGCAATTCTTAACAAATGCCCCATTTAAATAGAGGAGATGCTGTGTTGGCAGCCTCTTTTACGGTGTTAATTTGACCCTTCCAAACTAGGTGCAAAAGACAAGATGGCAAAAGAACTTCTGATCTTGGATGATGATAATGCGTTGCGCCGAACCTTATCGCGCGCCATGGCTCAGCGTGGTTTTTCTGTGATGCAAGCAGCTAGTGTCAAAGAAGCCCGAGAGCAAATCCAAATTACTGCACCTGATTTCGCGGTGCTGGATTTAAAGCTAGAAGATGGAAATGGGCTAGAAATTGTCACTGCATTACGCAATCTTCGCCCGGATTGTCGCATCGTAATTCTAACTGGCTTTGGCAATATTGCTACTGCGGTTGCGGCTGTAAAGGCTGGGGCGTTAGATTATTTGCCAAAGCCGACAAACCCAGATGCCATTGAAAAGGCTCTGCTTCAACAAGAAGGAAATTTGCCGCAACCGCCTGAAGATCCGATGAGTGCAGACCGGGTAAGATGGGAGCATATTCAGCGTGTGTTTGAGCAATGTGATCGCAATGTTTCTGAAACAGCCAGACGGTTGAAGATGCATAGGCGGACTTTGCAACGCATTCTTGCAAAACATGCGCCGCGAAGTTAAACTCACCTCGCCCAGTTCAGTGTAATAAAGCGCTGCTAGCATGCCTCGTTAATTTTTAATTCCTGTTTAGATTTTAATCATTTGGTTAATGGCTTCATGATATTGAGTTATGGAAATGACAACGCATAAGCGATATCGCTTTTTAAGCGGCCCGGATGATGCAGAATTTTGTCAGCGCGTAAGTGAGGCGCTTGCCCAAGGCTATAAGCTTTATGGTAATCCGGTTCTGGTGATAGAAGAGGGTCAGCGTATTGTTGGCCAGGCTGTAATTTGGACGGACACCGAAAAGGAAAAGCTGTAAGAACAGCTTTTGCTTATTAAAAATGAAGAGATAACAAATGGCATCTTCTAAGGACTGGCACAGCGATACCAAACAGGTAAGAGCAGGGCTTGCACGAACAGAAAATAGGGAAACTTCAGAAGCGTTGTTTCTGAATTCTGGCTATGTTTATGATAGCGCCGAGCAAGCTGCGGCAGCGTTCAAAGGAGAGGTAGATAATTTTATCTATTCGCGCTATGGCAATCCAACTTTGCAAATGGCGGAAGAACGGCTTGCCACTATTGAGGGCGCAGAGGCCTGCCGCGTTTGTTCAACAGGTATGGCAGCGATTTTTGCCTCTATGGCTTGCCAGCTAGAAGCCGGCGACAGGGTTGTGGCCAGTCAGGCATTATTCGGCGCTTGCCATGCGATTCTAACAAAAATATTGCCGCGCTGGGGCATCCAGACTGAGCTGATAGATGGCACCGATATTACCGCATGGCAGGCGGCATTAGCAAAGCCGGCAAAGCTGGTATTTATGGAAAGCCCGTCTAATCCAGTTTTGCAGCTGGTAGATATTGCAGCTGTTTCAGCGTTGGCACATAAGGCTGGGGCAAAGGTGATCGTTGATAATGTTTTTGCTACGCCCATTCACCAGTCGCCTCTGAAATTGGGCGCCGATATCGTTACCTATTCCACCACCAAACATCTAGATGGGCAAGGCCGACTTCTAGGTGGTGCGGTGTTGGCAGATAAAGCGTTCATTGAAGAGGTGTTTCAGCCTTTTTATCGGCAAACAGGCGCTTCAATGAGCGCATTTAATGCATGGGTGCTGGTAAAGTCGTTGAAAACTTTGCGCTTGCGCATCGAAGCAATGTCGGCAACTGCTGCTCGAATAGCCGAAAAGCTGGCAGAGCATAAAGCCATAGAAGCAGTGTTGTATCCAGGTCATAAAACTCACCCACAACATAAGCTGGCCAAAGCCCAGATGTCTGGTTTTGGCTCGCTAATCGCCCTGAAAGTCAAGGGCGGCAGAGCGGCAGCATTTACTGTTCTTGATAGCCTGAACCTCATCGATATTTCTAATAATTTAGGGGATGCAAAATCACTAGCTTGTCATCCCGCTAGCACTACTCACGCCAATCTTAGCGATAGTGAACGGTTAGCCTTATCTATTAGCGAGAGCCATTTAAGGCTGTCTGTGGGGCTGGAACATTATGATGATTTATGGCGGGATCTCTGCCAAGCGCTAGATAAGATAGTGAGTGATTAATTAATGGCGCTTGCCCATCTCTTTGCCTTAGGTGCGGCGCTTAGCTGGACGTTGGCTAGCCTGTTCAGTCATCAGGCAGCCTTACGCTTTGGCTCATTGCATTTTAATCGTCTTAGAATGCTGGCAGCAGCTATTTTACTGGTCATTATGATAGCGCTAACTGGCGGCAATTTTGCCCTGCCCTCCTCTTTCTGGTTGCCAGTTTTTCTATCCAGTATTGTCGGGGTTGTATTAGGGGATTATTTTTTGTTTGTGGCGATGCGCCGCTTAGGCCCTAGACGCACCGCAATTTTATTTGCCGCTAATGCGCCGATAGCAGCTATTCTGGGCTGGCTATTTCTGGATGAAATTCTGTCTGGTCTTCAAATATTAGCAATTCTTATTGGATTTGCTGGTATTTGTTGTGCCATTATTTACGGCAAAAGGCGGGATCTTCTGCATATCTGGGAGGCAATAACCCCGCCGCTCTGGATAGGGATAGCTGCTGGGTGTCTTGCTGCCTCTGGTCAGGCTGTTGGCGTATTGTTGCTACGTCCGGTGATGAGTGCTGGAAGCGACCCTATGTTTGTGGGGCTGATACGGGTCTCTATCGCAGGGCTGGTATTTTGGCTAACATGGCCATTTGACAGGCGTAAATCAGAGCATCCTTTAATGCCGGATATTAAGCTGTCTTTTTTGATCCTTGCTAATGGTTTTTTTGGCCTTAGCTTTGGTGTGTTTTTGCTTTTAAAAGCCCTTTAAACAGGCAATGTTGCAGAGGCAACCATTTTGTCTGCGACCAGTCCTGTGATGATTCTGCCCTTTATCTGGTATAAAACAGGACGGTGCCCTGCATGGGGCGCTTGGCTTGGTGCCTTATTGGTAGTCGCTAGCACTACTCTTCTTTAACACTTTGGTGCTTTGCTGCATTTCAGCTAGCGTGAAAGGCCTTTTTATGAGCCATGATTTTATCCGTCCAAAGCCGCTAGATTTTGTGATCCTACTGGTTTTGTCGATTATTTGGGGTTCTGCCTTTGGTGCAATAAAAATAGCAGTGGATAGCACAGGGCCGTTTAGCCTTGTGGCAGTGCGCACACTGGTAGGGTTTCTGGTTTTGTTTGTTTTCCTCGCGCTTTCAGGGGGGGTGAAACTGGATTTTGCGCGTCTGCCTTATCGCCGCTTGCTGGCTATCGGGTTTGTAGGCACGCTTCTGCCCTTCTTTTTGATCTCTTGGGCTGAACAAACTGTGGATAGTGCAGTTGCTGGCCTCCTAAATGGGGCTGGACCGCTGGTAACGGTTCTTGGTGCACATTTTATCACCCGTGATGAGTTGATGACAAAGGGCAGGCTGGCTGGTGTTCTATTAGGGCTGGTTGGAATTATCATTTTAATGCAGGACGGCCTCGAAAAGCTGGGTACTGGCTCGCTGCTTGGCCAAATCGCTCTGGTTGTTGCCTTTGGCTGTTATGCGGCTGGAAATTTGATGGTGCGCGGTGTTAAGCTTTTAACACCTGTTCAATTAGCGGCTTGTAGTTTGGCGCTTTCTTCGCTTATTAGCGTGCCAGCTGCCTTATGGCTGGAAGCCCCAACCCCGCAAAGCTGGTCACTAGAAGTGTGGGGTGCTTTATTATGGCTTGCGGTTGTATCCACAGCCTTTGCATTTTCGCTACGTTATGTTTTGATAAGACGGGCAGGGGCAGGTTTTGTGGCAAATGTTGGCTATCTGATTCCGATTGTTGCAGTGCTGATAGGCTTCTTTTTCCTAGATGAGCGCATTACGCCTATGACGGTTCTAGCGATGCTAATCATTTTGCTAAGCTTGTATGTTACCAGACGCGCTGGCATTAAATTGAGAAAGATAAATGATTAAAGCTGTTCTATTTGATGCTTATGGCACCTTGTTGGATGTAGATGCGGCGGCCGCACAATTAGCTGGTTCTGGTCGTTTTCCAAAATTGCAAAGCTGCTGGCCAGAATTAGCTTCTATTTGGCGCACCCGCCAGTTAAATTATACATGGCTACGCTCGCTTAGTGGCAGTTATAAACCTTTTTGGGAAATAACTTCAGATGCGCTGGATTATGCGATGGAAGCTCTTTGTTTGTCTGATCCGGAAATGCGTGATGCCTTGCTCAAGCTGTATCGTGAGCTAGCTGCTTATGAAGATGCGGTAATAGCTCTGGATGCAGTTGCGGCCAAAGGCTTGCCAGCGGCAGTTTTATCAAACGGTAATCATGATATGTTGAAAAAAGCCTTTAGCGCCGCTGGTCTGATGGGCAAGCTAGATGCCCTGTTATCGGTTGAAGATGTTGGTATTTTTAAACCTGCACCAGAGGTTTATCAGCTTGGGCTTGATCGCTATGATGCAAAGCCTGCAGAAATTGTGTTTGTCTCGTCAAATGGCTGGGATGCTTGTGCAGCTGGGCAGTTTGGGTTTCAAGCCATTTGGGCTAACCGTGCCCAGATGCCCGTTGAACGCCTGCCAGATGCACCAAACCATATCATTCCAGATTTGCGCGCTTTAGCCCAATATCTATAAAAATCTAATGGTATCATAAAACACTATGTTCATCTAAAAGCTGTGCGGGTGCGTAAGCAGTTTATGATGAAAGTTCTTCGCATATTCTGCATGCTTGCCGCTTTTGGTGCAGCCTCTATTCAGGGGGGGATAGCTGCGTTCGCAAACAGTGCGGCAAATCCATCTGATTTTATTGAACCAGCAAGCACGCTTTCGCCAGAAGAGGTGGTGGAAATTCAGTTGCTGGGGCTACAAGCTGCCGGCACGGACAGGCGTGCTGGCATTGAACAGGTCTGGCGCTTTGCCCATCCTGATAACCGAAAAATGACAGGCCCTATCAGTCGCTTTTCTCAGCTTTTTGACCTGCCTGCTTATGCCCCGCTTATCGGTTTGCAGGACTATGTGATAAATGACCGGGCGCTAAGTAACACAGAAGCGCGCTTTGTTATCACCGTTCGTGCACGTGATGGTGCAGCTTATGGTTATGTCTGGACTTTGCGCACGCTGCCAGCTTCGCTTGCACCGGATGCAGATTATAAAGCTGATAACACGCAAGATGAAAGCGCGCCAGAAAACCAGCTTATCTGGATGACTACAGCTGTTTCTGCCCCTTATGCTGGCGGTGGTAGCTAGGCATCTGCCCTCTTCCCAGTAAGGGTTAACTGGGGTATAGAACAAGATTTATGAACGCACCCCCTCTTTTTTCTCCTATCAGGGTATTTTTTGGCAAACTGCCACCGCTCTTGCTAGCAGCATGCCTGCTAACTGGCGGGATATCCATTATGGGATTATCCGATAATCTGGTTCCGCTAGTTTCTGACGATATTGGTCTTGGGCAATATCATTTTCTGCGCTCGGCTATGTCTGTTGCGGTATTTCTGGTCTTGCGTGAATTTATTTCCTTCAGCTTGCGGCCTGTACGCTGGGGCCCTGTTTTATGGCGTGCGCTATTTTTGTCCCTATCCATGGCCCTGTTTTTTTCTGTGCTTTCTTTTCTACCAGTAGCCTTAGCCGGTGCCGGGTTATTTACCTCCCCTGTCTTTGTATTGTTATTTTCAGTGATTATTTTCAGGCTAAGACCTGGTTGGCGCCGGATAGTTGCAGTGGCGCTTGGCAGTTTTGGAGTATGGCTTATTTTGCGCCCAGATATGCAAGGCTTTAGCCCTATTCAAATTCTGCCTATCTTAGCAGGTGCTTTTTACGCAGGCGCTAGCCTTACAACGCGTCGATATTGTGCTAAGGAAAGTCCTTACACACTTTCAATGGCCTATTTTATCATGATCGGGATTATTGGGTTTTTATGGGCGCTTGCGCTTGATCTTGGCAATATTTCAGGGGCAGATAAAACCGCTTTCTTACTGCGGGGGCTAGTTTGGCCAAATCCAGAAATTTACTTCTGGGTAGCGGTGATGACAGGCCTGTCTGTGCTCGGTATCTTGATGATCACCAAGGCCTATCAAATGGCGGAAACCAGCTATATGAGCATTTTTGAATATAGCTATCTTATCTCGGCAGGTATAATTGGCTGGTTGTTGTGGGGAAATATTTTCAGGCTGGGTGAATTTGCTGGTATGGGCTTGATTGTAGCCGCTGGTCTGCTGGTGGTGTTTTCAGCAAGCTACATTACAGAACAGGGCACAGATAGGGCCTCTTCTAAAACTGACTAGCAGGCTCTTTGGTAAAAAATTTAGTTGTCGTCTAGCCTGTTTTTATGGTTGATTGAAGAGGGGGTATTATTCATTTTCCAGCTCAGATCCTGCCGGTCACCTTTACTGGTCATGGAGTTGTGCATCTCATTTATGTTTAAAAAAGTTAAGGGGTTATCATGTCAAATTATGTAATCGCATCACATCCGCAAGCTGCTATTCCTGTTGCAGGTTCAGGAGATCAGTTTCCGGTTCGGCGTATTTTTTGTGTTGGGCGCAATTATGGTGAGCATGCCAAAGAGATGGGCTTTAGTGAAAAAGAGCCGCCTTTTTTCTTCACTAAGCCAGCAGATGCCATTGCTGAAAATGGCGCAACTATCCCTTATCCGCCACTAACAAGCGACCTGCATCATGAAATTGAAATGGTGATTGCGATAGGGAGGGATGGTGCAAATATCCCTGCTGAACAAGCGATGGAACATATTTGGGGTGCGGGTGTTGGCATTGATTTTACCCGCCGTGATCAACAGATTGCGCACCGGGAAAAAGGCCGTCCATGGTGCTGGGGCAAAGCCTTTGATAATTCTGCACCAATGTCCAGCCTTCAGCCTTTATCTGCTTTGCCTGATGGTCAGAAAACGCTTGATAATGGTCAGATTTGGCTGCGCGTAAATGGGAAAATGCGCCAGCAAGCAGATTTGAGCGATATGATCTGGAATGTACGCGATATTATTGCTTTTTGTAGCCAGGCCGTAACGCTAAAAGCTGGCGATCTGATTATGACTGGAACGCCAGCTGGTGTCGGTGCGGTAACTGCCGGTGATGTGCTGGAAGGCGGGGTTGAAAATATTGGCGAGATAAAGGTCACGCTTTCATAAAAACCAGACCCTTTTGAGGTATTAGAAGCGAGTAAATAGGCGTGATGCATGATACCCCTTGATATTCCAGTTCCGGAAACAGGTAAATTAACGCAGCTTGCAGACGATTTATATTGGGCGCGTTTCGATTTGCCATTCCGGCTTAATCATATCAATTTATATATGCTGGATACACAAGATGGCTGGTGTCTTATCGATGCTGGGGTGAATAATGAGGTCACCGCGGCTCACTGGCATATGTTGCTGGAGGGCCCGCTTTCTGGCCAACCTGTCGCTTTTATTCTTATAACGCATCATCATGTTGATCATATGGGCTATGCTGGGGCACTAGCATCACTAACGGGCGCGCCTTGCTTTGCCAGCTCAGATGAAGCGGTACATGGGCATTGGCTGTATGATCTAGCGCCGCAAGAATTTGGGGCTATCTTGTCACGTACCTATCGCTGGTATGGCCTGCCAGCAGAAATTGCCCAACGCGTTGCCCAGAATGGCAGCCGTTACCGTGCTAATGCTAGCCCATTGCCGATATTCCAAGAAATTACAGCAGGTGAGGTTATTCACACCCGCGCAGGCGCATGGGAAGTACGTATTGATACCGGTCATTCAGATGCTCAAATCAGCCTGATGGATTGTCAGCGCAACCTGTTTTTAAGTGTTGATTTTCTCCTGCCGCGGATATCGCCTAACATTTCTGCCGATATTCGAAATCCTGATTTTGATTCGCTCTCTCATTATTTTACCTATCTTGAAGAAATGACTTCTCTGCCAGCAGATATGTCTATTTTTCCAGGTCATGATTGGCCATTTCGTGATGGCGGTGCGCGCGCAACTATCTTGATCGAACATCACCATGAACGTCTACAGCAGCTAGAAGATGCTGCACAAAACCAGCCTCTTAGTGTGGCATTAGCGATGGATGTATTATTTGGGCGCGCATTTGGCGATCATGAATTATATTTTGCCTCTGGTGAAGCGCGCGCGCATCTAACCCATCTTGTTGCCACAGGCCGCTTACAGATTAAACGGCACGATAAGGGGCATGATTTATATGTGCCAGTTTAAAATGAAGCGGCAGCAGTGATGCTCAGAGGCTTTCCTTTAATATTTGTACTCTTATGGGCGTCTGCTTTTATAACCGGCAAGGTGATTGTTCAAGATGCTAGCCCCTTTGCTTCGCTCGGGTTTAGGTTTGCTATAGTCGCACTAGGGTTTTTAATTTTTGCGCTGATTATAAAAGAGAAGGTGCGGGCCCCGCTAACAGATATTTTAGAAGCAGGTGCGACAGGCATGCTGTTTCATGGGCTTTATTTAGGCGGGGTATTTTTCGCAATTTCTAAAGGTATGCCTGCTGGTATGGCAGCTTTACTGGTTTCCTTGCAGCCTGTTTTAACAGGCGCTCTTGCGGGGCCTGTGCTGGGTGAGCAGGTCACATGGCGGCAATGGCTTGGTATTGCGCTTGGCTTTGGCGGGGCAGCAGCCGTCTTAGGTCTTGATATCGGCATCAGCTTTCCAATAATCGCTTTTGCTTCGGCAATGACAGGCCTTATCGCAGTAACTATTGGCACGCTTTGGCAGAAAAAGCTTAGTGGCAAGTTGCCTTTGTCTGTATCAAACTTTTATCAAGCCCTGGCTGCCTGCATCTTTCATCTAGGTGTAATGACATTATTCGAAACACCTTTTATCAATTTCACATCTGAATTTATCTATGCGATGGGTTGGCAGATTTTAGCTGTCTCCTTTGGTGCTTTTACGATTTTAATGTATTTGATAAAAATTGGTTCTGCCAGCCAGACAGCCACCTTGTTTTTTCTGGTGCCTCCTGTATCGGCTGTGATGGGATATTTGTTTTTAGGAGAGGCGCTGAGCGTTATCGATATATTGGGTCTTATCGCTGCTACCATAGGTGTTTATATTGCCACTTCTGGCCCGTCTGCTGCGGCGCGGTGAAAAAAAAATTTACAGGAAAATTTTGACAAGCAGGACAGGCTCGGCCGATAGTTATAAGCCTACTTTTTATTTTTGAATTTATGGAGACACTATGTCAAAGACTGCACAAGATTTTCTCGCAGAAGCGAATGCTATCGTATCAAAAATTGATACAGACGCTGGTATCGCCCGTCATGGTCAGGCCAATGTGGTCTTTGTTGATGTGCGTGATGGTATGGATATTGCCAAAACAGGTACGATTGCAGGTGCTTTGCGAATCCCACGTGGCTTTATCGAATTTGCTGCTGATGATAATACCCAGTTTCACCAGCCAGCTATGCAAAAAGACGCAGAAGTGATTTTGATTTGTGCGGCAGGTGGGCAGGCAGCGCTTGCCGGAAAGACACTGGTTGAAATGGGCTATCAGAATGTATCGAATGTGGGCGGGTTTGGCGCTTGGAAAGAACAGGGCGGGCCGGTAGAGGCGTGACCACTCCTTTATTCTTTTAGCTTAGGAGGCGTGAGGAGTGTCCGCGCAGTCCCTAGATAGTGCCGCGCATCCGCTAGTCATTATTGGCAGTGGATTTGCCAGCTTTTGTCTGGCAGCGCATTTGCTAGAAACGCACGCCTTAAAGCCCACGGATATCACCATTATTGGCCCACCTCCCTTTGGGTATGGTGCTGCTTATAGCTGCACGCATGGTGATTATAGGCTAAATGTCAGAGCCCAAATAATGCGTATATTTGCTGACCAGCCAGATGATTTTCTGAGTTGGGCGGCCACAGAAATAGAAGATAGCGAGGCGCATAATCCTCAAGGAGCCTTTTACAGGCGGTCTGATTTTGCGCGTTATCTCTCGCATCTTAGCAAGCGCATAAAGGGCTTTGATAAGCTGAATTTTATCAACAGCCATGTCGCTTCTCTAGGGCGGCAGGAAAAGGGCTGGCAGCTCAATCTTGCTTCTGGTGACAGCCTTATCGCTCATCAGCTAGTTCTGGCAACAGGCAATCCTGTGCCGCGTTGGCCATGTGATATCCCTGCCGGCCTGTCAGCAGAAAAGGTGGTGGAAATACCGTGGTCTGGAAAATGGCTGGAATGCGTCGATATAAGAGATAAAGTTGTTTTTGTTGGCGGCGGGCTAACCGCGATGGATGGCATTTATAGTCTGGCAAAAAAAGGACATATGGGCAGAATTGAGATTGTGATGCCCTTCCCTGTTTTACCGCCAAAACAAACGGACTGGAAAATTGAAACGCCTGTTAGGTGGCCAGATGATATCTCTTCAGCTAGCCAGTTTTTGAAATTTTTCTCAAACACGCTAGGGTCACGAAATTGGACAGACCCGGCTTGGCAATCTCGTTTTGAAGCGCTTCGCATAGATTTAAATTCTGCATGGCAAGGCTTGGACGATACAGCGAAAAAACAGCTATTGCGGCATATGGGGCATTGGTGGCAATTAGCGCGGTTCAGATCTGCACCCCAAAATTTTGATGCCGCCCAAGCGATGATTAATAAAGGCCAGCTTCACCTGATTAAGGGCCGGGTTAGCGGTTTGAAAGAGCAAGGGAGTAAGCTTATTGTGCGCTTGCAAGATGGTGGTGAGCTAGCTGCAGACAAGGTGGTAAATTGCACTGGACCTGCGGGTTGTCCCCTGATTGCAAATTTGCTGGAGGCAGAAATCATTGCCCCAGATATCAGCCAGCGCGGCGCGCGCATTGCCCCTGATTACAAAGTACTAGATAGCCTGAAAAAACCTTATGACAATTTACATGCCCTCGGTGCGATGACGGCGAACAGCCTGGGCGATGTTATTGGAGCCGGCACTATCGCCAAGCAGGCAGAAAAGCTTGCGGCTATTTTAGCACCGCTATTTCGTTAGGTAGGAAAGAGATATATCTCTTCTTTCAAAAAAGAACTTTTCTCGCCTACTATAAAGGCTACATTAAGAAGAGGGTTAAGGCGCAACTAAGAAAGCGCATATTTTATGAGGGATTTTCATGGCTATTCGGTATTTGAAAAACGGTAAAACAGAAACAGCACGCGCAGAAGATGATGCACAAGTTAGACAGAATGTCGAAGAAATTTTGGCATCTATCGAAACAGAAGGTGATGCTGCGGTTCGCAGCCTATCGGAAAAATTTGATAAATATAGCCCAGTAGCTTTCCGCCTTTCTGCTTCGGAAATTGAAGCGCTGATGGCACAAGTGTCCGACCGCGATATGGAAGATTTGAAATTTGCCCAAGAGCAGGTCAGAAAATTTGCCCAGATTCAACGCGATAGTATGCGCGATGTAGAGGTGGAAACCCTACCAGGTGTTATTCTGGGGCATAAAAATATTCCAGTGCAGTCGGTTGGGTGTTATGTGCCTGGCGGTAAGTTCCCAATGGTGGCTTCTGCACACATGTCTGTGGCAACTGCTTCGGTAGCGGGTGTACCGCGTATCGTTGCCGCCACCCCGCCTTTCAATGGCGCGCCAAATCCAGCTGTTATCGCTGCGATGCATTTAGGCGGTGCGCATGAAATTTATGTATTAGGCGGAATACAGGCCGTTGGGGCCATGGCGCTGGGTACGCAAACAATTGACCCTGTGCATATGTTGGTGGGGCCTGGGAATGCTTATGTGGCTGAAGCTAAACGTCAGCTTTATGGAAGGGTAGGCATCGATTTATTTGCTGGCCCTACCGAGACGATGGTGATCGCAGATGAGAGCGTTGATGCAGAGTTATGTGCCACTGATCTTTTGGGTCAGGCGGAGCATGGCTATAACTCGCCAGCTGTTTTGTTGACCAATTCTGAAAAATTAGCACGCGAGACCCTTAGCGAGATTGATAGGCTTTTAGCTATTCTGCCAACCACAGATACAGCGTCTGTCAGCTGGCAGGATTATGGTGAGGTGATTGTATGTGACACCTATGATGAAATGCTTGAAGTTGCAGATGATATTGCCTCAGAGCATGTTCAGGTCATGACTGACAGAGACGATTGGTTTTTGGAAAATATGACTTGTTATGGAGCCTTATTTTTAGGTGCGCGCACTAATGTTGCGAACGGTGATAAGGTTATTGGCACTAATCACACCCTGCCAACAAAAAAGGCTGGGCGCTATACAGGCGGATTATGGGTAGGTAAATTTCTTAAAACCCACAGCTATCAGAAAGTAATGACAGATGAAGCCGCTGCAATGATAGGGGCGTATGGCTCGCGTTTGTGTATGCTGGAAGGGTTTGTCGGACATGCAGAGCAGTGCAATATCAGGGTGCGCCGATATGGTGGCCAGAATGTACCTTATGGCGAGGCCGCCGAATAAGCGGCAATCCATATAAATTACATCAAGAAAGTTTAAACATATGGAACTTCCTAAAACCCCTGCTTTTCGCCTTGATGGACGGCGTGCACTTATTACTGGCGCGTCATCTGGTATCGGGCTTGGCTGTGCAGCTGCCCTAGCTGAATATGGCGCAGATGTTGTTGTCGCAGCGCGATCTAAAGATAAGCTAGATGATTTTGTTGCCGCTGCTAGAGATGCTGGCTTATCTGCCAGTGCTGCTATTATGGATGTTAGTGATTTAGCGCAAATGCAAGAAAGCTTGGACGCGCTAGGCCATTTTGATATTCTGGTTAATTCGGCCGGAATAGCTAAACATAGCCCGGCTCTAGATACAAAAGCAGATAATTTTGATGCTGTAATGGATGTAAATTTGCGCGGCGCTTATTTTCTTTCGCAAGCTATTGCTCGCCAGTTGATAGATGCTGGCAAGCCCGGATCTATCATCAATATAACCTCGCAAATGGCGCATGTTGGCGGTATGGAAAGATCTGTTTATTGCGCATCTAAATTTGGTGTTGAGGGTTTTACCAAAGCAATGGCGATTGAATGGGGACAGTTTGGTGTGCGTATTAACACGGTCTGCCCGACTTTTGTGCGTACCGCCCTTACTCAGTCGACATTTGATGACCCTGAAAAACGCGCATGGATTATGGGCAAGATTAAATTAGGCCGCGTAGCAGAGGTTGAAGATATTATGGGCAGCGTTGTGTTTCTAGCCTCAGATGCAGCCGCCATGATAACAGGTACCAGCCTGCTAGTTGATGGTGGGTGGACAGCAGAATAAATTTGTTACTGATATTCTAAATATTTACAGGGGAGTAAGCAGCTAATGGCTATCGATACAGAATTATTAGGAAGATTGAGGGCAGTAGATACGCCTACGATTTGTAATGCCATTGAGGTAGCGCAGAAAAAGCGTGGCTTTGCTAATTTTACCCGCCAGCAGCTGGTTAGCACAGAGCCAGAAGCACCCGCATTAGTTGGCTATGCGTTGACAGCTAAAATTAGGGGCAAGATGCCACCAGAGGATAGTGCTGAGGTATTGCGGGAACGCCGGATGGGCTATTATCGCTATGTAGCGGAAGGTGCGCGCCCGGGCATTGTGGTTATCGAAGATACCGACTATGAGCAAGCTTGTGGCGCTTATTGGGGCGAGATCAATACCAGTATTCATAAAGGCTTTGGTCTTGAAGGGGTGGTTACGAACGGGCTGGTGCGCGATTTAGGTGATTTGCCAACAGGTTTTCCAGTGCTGGCAGGGTCTATTGGGCCTAGCCATGGTTTTGTGCATGTACTGGATTATGATTGCCCGGTGGAGGTGTTTGGCATGCAGGTGCGCGCAGCCGATCTTATCCATGCAGATCGCCATGGTGCCTGTGTTATCCCTGCTGAAATTTTGGGGGATATGATTACCGCCCTTGACCAGCTAGCGGCAAGTGAGCGCATTGTTCTGGAAGCTGCAAGCCAGCCTGGCTTTGATTTTCAGAGGTTTGAGGCAGCATGGGCCGCGTTTGAGAAATCTAGAACTTAAGGCTAGCTCCCACCCTAGTCTGTCTAGCTCAAACCATCTGGTTGCGGCACAGACAGCGTATCAGATATGGTCTTTAGCTGGTCAATAATAGCCTCGCTTAAACTTACCCCTTTGACGCTTACTTCCTCGCGCTTGGCCCGTTCTGGATCGCCTGGAATAAGCACAGCCTTTCCTGTTTCGCGGGGTGGACAGTCACGAATAGAGGCGATAAAATCTTGAACCTCTTGTTGCATAGCGTTTTCGGTATCAAAATCATCAGCTTTGAAAACAAGCGATAACATGCCATTACAAAAGGGGCGGTCATGTGCGTTAGTGCCAGCCCCTGTCAGCGCGCCTGCCAGAAGTTCACATGCCAGCCCTAGCCCAGAGCCTTTATGTTGGCCAAAAGTTTGAATAGCTCCCTCGCCGCCACGCGGATTTGGCACAGAGCTTGTCGCGCTTGGCCCATAAATAGTGACAGGCTGGTCTGAATCTTCGCCATTTTTATCAACCATCGCATCGGCAGGTAATTTAGTACCTGTTTTTTGGCTGACTAGAATTTTTCCTTCTGCAACGCGGCTAGTGGCAAAATCTAGGATAAAATGATTGCCATCATCTTGTGGTATCCCGATAGCAATAGGAGCAGTGGAAATACGCGCTTCGCGTCCGCCAAATGGGGCAACAATGCGGGAACCAGCAACGGTGACGAAATGCAGCGAGACTAGCCCTGCTTCTGCTAGTAATTCTGCCCAGCCGCCAATGCGGCCTAAATGTCCAGCATTACGCAAACCTATTAAGGCAAGTCCATCTTGTGCAACCATCTGTTTTGCTTGTGCAACGACATGATGACCTAAAACCTGACCAAAGCTATATAGCCCATCAATGAGGCGCAAACTACCAGACGACATAAGGGTTTCATGCGCACAAACTGGGCGCACTGTTCCTTCTTTGATATATTCCATATAGCGTGGCACCCGCACAATGCCGTGGCTTGGATGGCCAGATGCATCTGCGTCCACCAAATGGGTAGCGATCAATATGGCCTCTTCTTTTGGACAGCCTGCGGCGGTAAACATTTCTGTTAGCCAGTTGGTCATTTCATTTTGATCGATATACATTGCACTCTCCATTTTCTTCGAAACCTTTATATATTAGTTATTTCTTATTTAGTTGCTCATTGGCGCTAATGGCTGTCTATGATCGCTTGTTTATAGCCTGCTTCAAATCGGTCAAAGGCATCATTTAATAAGGCGGGCTCTTGCGCATAGCATAGTCTAACATACCCCTCCGCCTCAGCGCCAAAAGCAAGGCCAGGGGCAAGTCCCACCCCTGCAGTCTTAAGTAACGCTTTACAAAAGCCAGTACTATTGGTCATGCCTTTAATAGAAAAAAAGCTATAAAATGCACCATCAGGATCGATAAAATCCACCTCCACAATAGCTTGAAGGCGCGCCTTGGTCAGCTGGTAGCTTTTCTTTAGGCGTGCTTGTAATTGGCGCACCTCTTCTTCCCCATGCTCTATCATCGCCCGGCCAGCTTCTTGGACAAATCCAGCACTACAGGAAATATTATATTCAGTGAGCTGTGCGAATATTGGCTCTAATTCTGGTGGGCCAGCAAGCCAGCCAAGTCGCCAGCCTGTCATTGACCAGGCTTTCGAAAAGCTGTTTACAGAGATCACCCTATCTTCGGGCGCGCAAAGGCGCATCATATGCGGGGCAGCATCTCCATGCTGATAAAGACGCGAATAAACATCGTCTGAAATAATCCAGATACCATGTTTGCGGCAATGGTTTAGCACTATCTCTTGGGCATCCGCTGGCATCACCCAGCCTGTTGGGTTATTGGGTGAGTTTACCAGCACTGCTTTGGTATCTGGTGTTAGGCTGTCTAGCAATCTGTCTAAATCTAGATGCCAGCACCCATTTTCAGGCATGAGCGGGATGAACGTAATCACGCCGCCAGCAATTTTAAAACTTTCTGCTAAATTTGGCCAAGCCGGGCCAACTACTATAATTTTATCGCCCGGGTCAGTTAGGGCTTGCGCACTCAACATCATCGCTTGCATGCCAGAGCCAGTCACTGTGATAGACGATATATCTAAATTCAGCTCATAAAGTCTATTCATGTATTGTTGCAAACAACGGCGCAGAGCAGGTTTACCGCTATTAGGCTGATAAAAATGATCTTCTTCTGCAAGCGCCTTTTGGGCAGCGGCAACTGCGATTTTAGAAGTTGGCCAGCGCCCTTCGCCAAACCATAATGGGATAATATCCTGCATACCCATGCCTGTTTCTGCAACTTCTCGTATCAGGCTGGGTTGCAAGGCAGAAGCGCGGCTAGAGCTAGCAATCATGGATTTTACCCCTCACTGAAAAAGGCAACTTTAGGATGGTTAATATCTTTAATAGTCTGCCTAGACATCCAAGCAACTGACAAGCCAAAAACAACATGACAATTATGAAAGCGGGTCTATTATTAGATTGTTGTCGCGTTTTGTCATTTAGGCGCTATGGCCAATTTTAAGCAAATATCATTTTGAGGAGAAAGAATATGGGACGTTTCATTTGTGCAGAAACACCTGGGAATGCAGATGTATTAGAGCTGCGTGACCGGCCTACCCCTAGCCCAGCTGCAGGTCAGGTTACTGTATCGCAAACAAAAATGGGGTTGAATTTTTTGGATGTGTATCAGACCTCTGGCGTCTATCCTTTTCCTGAAAATGATGTGTTTGTGCCGGGCAATGAAGGGGTTGGCAGCGTTTTAGCGGTTGGCGAAGGCGTAACAGGATTTAAAGAAG
>JADHLI010000021.1 GCA_016780775.1 Alphaproteobacteria bacterium
GGTCTTCTGCAATTTTTTCAATATCAGCCATCATTAACTCCTTTTGGCTTAAACTTTCTGATCAGTTAAGGCAACATGCCTACTGCAATTGATCTGCCCGTGCTTGTATCACGCGTGCCAGTTTGGCAGCTGGTGCTTGTGCAACCAGTGCTACCTTTGTGGCTGGTGCGTTCAACAACCCGACTAGCGTTGCGCGAAGCTCGTCCAGAGAAGGTAATGTCGCCAGAGCTTCAACACCGGCCTTGTCCAGCACTTTGCCGTCCAAGGAGCCGCCAACGATGGTTAGCTTGTCGTTTTCCTTTGCAAAGGCTACGAGGGTCTTGGCCGCAGACACAGGATCAGCAGATGTTCCCATCGCTGTTGGCCCTGTGAACAAATCGGTAATGTCCTCGTATTTTGTACCTTGCAAAGCAATCTTGGTCAGCCTGTTCTTGGTTACCTTAAATCCAGCACCAGCCTCACGCATGCGGCCGCGTAAATCGCTACTTTCGGCCACAGTCAGTCCAGTCTGGTGGGTAACAACAACAGCTGTTGCCTCAGACAGAGTTGATTGCAGTGTTTCGATCAGTTCGGCTTTTTCGTTCCGGTTCACCTGATCATCTCCACTTCAGTTTTGAACAGGGGCTGAAAATCAGCCTTTCTGTTCGGTTTCACCTCAACAAACCTATCAGCGATGCTAATCGGTCTGTCATTGGCCTGCCCACAGAAAGCTTAAGCATAAATGCTCAATGCTACTTGTCTATGCAGGGGATTAAGGCAGCTAATGCTACCTCCTGCAGTCTTGGACAGGATGGGAACAGTTTGGGTCAAGCAATTATGCTTTTCCTTTGCTGCTCCCTTGCATTCGTCTGGACGCCTGTTTAGAGGTGTGCCAGACAAAATTCGTCTTTAGGGGTTTGCGCTATAGCCCCTGCCCTAAAATTAGGCAGCGCTATCTTCAACAAACACCCCTGGGCCCATTGTTGAGCTCATGGTAATTTTCTTGATAAAAGTTCCTTTTGCACCGGATGGGCGCGCCTTGCGAATAGCCTCGATAAAGGCATCTGCATTCTCTGCAATTTTATCTGCATCAAAGCTTGCCTTTGCAATACCGGCATGCACCACACCAGCTTTTTCAACACGGAACTGAACTTCACCAGCTTTTGCTGCTTTTACAGCCGCAGCCACATCTGGCGTTACGGTACCCAGCTTTGGATTTGGCATCAGGCCGCGCGGCCCTAAAACCTTACCTAAACGGCCAACAACGCCCATCATGTCGGGGCTAGCGATTACACGGTCAAAACCATCTTCACCATTTTGAATAGCTTCGGCTAGCTCTTCTGCGCCAACCATTTCAGCGCCAGCTTCTTTCGCTTCATCGGCCTTCGCGTCTCTTGCAAATACGGCCACACGCACATCTTTACCCGTACCGTTTGGCATTGAAACAGAACCACGCACCATCTGGTCTGCATGGCGTGGGTCAACACCCAGATTAATGGCTAGCTCAATGGTTTCATCAAATTTAGATGTAGCGCCGTCTTTTACCAAACGGGCGGCATCTGCTACCGAGTAGTTAATGTTGCGGTCAAGGTTTGCGGTCGCCGCCTGCATTCTTTTATTCATCTTCGCCATCTTATCCCTCCACAACTTCCAGGCCCATGGCCCGAGCTGAACCGCTGATCATGGCAACTGCGCCATCCATATCTACAGCATTCAAGTCTTTCATTTTCTGTTCTGCAATTTCGCGTACCTGCGACAGGGTTACCTTGCCAGCTACTGAACGCCCAGGCTCTTGTCCGCCTTTTGGCAGGCCAGCTGCTTTTTTCAAGAAATAGCTAACCGGTGCAGTCTTGGTCGTAAAGGTAAAGGACTTATCCTGATAGATAGTGATAACAACGGGCACTGGCATATTTTTTTCTAAGCTTTCTGTGGCCGCATTAAAGGCTTTACAGAATTCCATGATATTTACGCCGCGCTGACCAAGAGCAGGGCCAACAGGTGGAGAGGGGTTTGCACCCCCTGCTGGAATATTCAGCTTTAAATAGCCTTCGATTTTCTTTGCCATCTTATCAACCCTTCTTGTGCGTCACTTTCGTGACCATTTGATATCTTTTTGTTATGTGCGCCCAAATCTGGCTGAGGCAGCACGATATTCCCTACGCTGTTTTTTCAACCTGACTATATTCAAGCTCGACCGGTGTTGCGCGTCCAAAGATAGAGACCGCTACTTTCAAGCGTTCCTTCTCATCATCGGCTTCTTCGACAATACCGTTAAAGCTTTCAAACGGACCTTCTGTGACCCGTACCTCTTCACCAATATCAAATGATATCGTGCTACGTGGACGCTCAACGCCCTCATCCATCTGCTTAATCAGCCGTTCTGCTTCAGCGGCAGTAATCGGCACAGGCTTGCCCTTGCCGCCCAGAAAACCTGTGACGCGCGGCTGGTTTTGCACCAATGACCATGCAGCGTCTGAAAGCTCCATTTTAACCAATATATACCCTGGGAAGAATTTGCGCTCGGACTGAACCTTTGCACCGCGGCGCACTTCGACCACTTCTTCGGTCGGCACCATAACTTCATCGATTTGGTCATCGAGTCCGTGGCTTGCAGCCTGTTCCATTATAGACTGCGCCATTTTCTTCTCGGAACCTGAGAAGACATGGACAACATACCAGCGCTTCGCCATAACTTAAGACATCCTCAAAAAAACCAAAAATTCAGCCCTGCTCTCTTTTTAAGACCCAAGCCCGAGAACAAACTGAACAACGTTCGAAAGCACCAGATCAACAAGCAGGAAAAACACCGCCGCTATGGTTGCCATAATAAAAACAGTTAATGTAGCAATACCAGTATCACGACGATTCGCCCAAGAAATGCGCGAAACCTCTTGCCTAACTTGCCGGACAAACTGTGCGGGCGACACTTTAGCCATAAATGCCAAACCTTTTCAAGTGTAAAAACGGGCGCAGACCATACGATAACGCCGCGCTTTGCATAGCTTGCCTCAAACAACAAGCGCAATGCGCGGAAAACTGTTCGGCTGTTTAGCATAACTCCGCGCGATGAAGCAAGGGTAAAGAGGGTGTTTTTGTGATGTTTTTTTAAAAAATTTTAATGACAGCTCCCCTTTCTCCTCGCCAATATAAAAAGAAAGCATCGAAAATGACAGGTGGGAAATACATGAAAATAGGGTTTATTGGACTTGGTAAAATGGGCAGTGTGATGGCACCGCGCCTTGCGAGCCAAACAACACAAATCATCGGCTACGACCTCAACTTGCAACTCCCTGCAGAAAGCCCTGTGCAGCGTGCATCCGGCCTATCAGAGCTAAGCGATTGTGATATTATTTTCACTATGGTTCCTGAAGGGGGCGCCGTGAAGGAGATAATCGCTGCGCTTTTGGCATTTGGCAACAGGGCCTTGTTTGTGGATATGTCCTCCTGCCATCCAGAAACCAGCGCGCAATTGGCAGACTTACTGGCCCCCACTGGCCATAGCGCTTTGGATGCCCCTGTATCTGGCGGCGTAGGCAAAGCGCGGGACGGCAGTTTGATGATTATGACTGGCGGAACAGAAGCTGATTTTGCGCAAGCCAAACCGTTGCTAGAAGCAATGGGCAACCCTGTTCACATTGGCCCTGCCGGAGCTGGATACGCGATGAAGGCCTTGAATAACTATGTATCAGCTGCCGGGCTTGTTACCAGCTTTCAAGCGCTAGCCACCGCTCAGAAATTTGGCATCGCCCCAGAAAAATTTCAAACCATCATTAATGCTTCAACTGGACGCAACAACACTACAGAAGTTAAAATTGATAAATTTGTTTTGACCCGAGCCTTTGATTCAGGATTTGCCCTCAATTTAATGACAAAGGATGTGGCTATAGCCAGCGATATAATTGCTGAAAATGGCTTTACGCTTCCCCTTACAAACGAATTAGCTGATTATCTAAAAGAAGCCTTGGAGGCGCTAGGAGGTGAGCCTGACCATACAGAAATTTATCGCCACCTAGAGCTATTGGCAGCAAAATAAACCTCGCTCCTGAATAGAGGTGTAACAGCACAGAACGGCACAGAACAGAGCAATTCAAAGATGAAACAGCGCGAAGATTACGGCCATTTTGATTATGTAATTGTGGGGGCAGGCACTGCAGGTTGCGCTCTGGCAAATCGGCTGTCGGCTGATCCGCGTAACCGCGTCTTGCTGGTGGAAGCGGGCGGAACTGATAATTATATCTGGACAAAAATTCCGGTAGGTTATCTCTATTGTATGGGCAATCCGCGCACAGATTGGGGGTTTAAGACTGCTCCTGCGGCAGGCTTGAACGGGCGCGTGTTAAACTATCCACGCGGCCGGATTTTGGGGGGATGCTCGTCTATCAACGGCATGATTTATATGCGCGGGCAGGCACGCGATTATGACCAATGGGCACAAATGGGCAATACTGGCTGGAGCTGGGATGAGGTGCTGCCCTATTTTAAAAAGTCAGAAGATTATTTTGCTGGCGATGATGAGATGCATGGCAGTGGCGGTGAATGGCGCGTAGAAGAGCAACGCCTATCTTGGGATATTCTAGATTATTTCAAGCAAGCCTGTATGCAAGCAGGCATTCCAGAGACAAAAGACTTTAATCGCGGGAATAATGAAGGGGTAGGCTATTTTCATGTTAATCAGCGCAAAGGCTGGCGCTGGAGTAGCTCCAGAGCCTTTCTTACACCTGTAAAATCACGCAAGAACTTACATCTGCTGACAGGTGCGCAAGCAGAACATCTGACTTTTTCTGGGCGCAAGGTAACCGGCCTTGCCTTTTTCCATCACAATCAGCGCTGTATTGCGCATGCTAACAGGGAAGTTATTTTATGCAGCGGGGCTATCGGCACCCCGCACCTTATGCAACTCTCCGGTGTTGGTCCAGAGGCTATGTTAAAATCACATGGCATTGCGGTTCGCCATGAGCTGGAGGGGGTAGGGGGTAACCTGCAAGATCATCTGCAGATCAGAACTATTTTCAAAGTCAAAGATATCATCACATTGAACAGCTATGCCTATAAACTAAGCGGCAAAATGCGAATTGCGCTAGAATATTTATTTAAGCGTTCAGGGCCAATGTCGATGGCCCCTAGCCAGCTAGGGGCGTTTGTGAAGTCTGATAAGCGCCTTGAGACACCTGATTTGCAATATCATGTGCAGCCACTCTCGCTAAATGCCTTTGGGGAACCTTTGCACCCCTTCCCTGCCTTTACAGCCTCAGTTTGTAATTTGCGCCCACAATCGCGCGGGCAGGTCAGCTTAGCCTCTGCCAGCCCGTTTGACAGCCCAGAGATAGCCCCAAACTATCTGGCCGACCCGCATGACCGCGATATCGCCGCGCAATCTATTCGAGTAACGCGCCATATTGTATCGCAGGCAGCGCTAGCCCCCTTTGTAACAGATGAATTTCTGCCTGGTGCAGAATTTGAAACTACCCAAGAGTTGGCCAGAAAAGCAGGGGATATCAGCACCACTATTTTTCACCCAGTAGGCACTGCCAAAATGGGACATGATAAAACAGCGGTGGTAGATGACAATTTGCGCGTTCATGGGCTAATTGGCCTGCGTATAGCAGATGCGTCTGTTATGCCCACCATTACATCCGGCAATACCAATTCCCCTACCCTAATGATAGCTGAGAAGGCTGCGGATATGATTTTAAGCGCGAAACGCTAATAGATTATATCCGGTCAGCTAAAAATTTAGCCACATGCTCTGCTGTTCGCCCACTTCCATCAGCGATTTGACAACGGCAAGATGTACCATCAGCAATTATTGGCGCGTCTGGCTCTGCGGCACGTAATTTCGGCAACAGGTTAGCTTCGGCCATTTTCATCGAGATATCATAGGTATCTGTGCCATAGCCAAATGCCCCAGCCATACCACAGCAGCTGGTTTCAACAGGTTCAATTTGCATGCCTGCTTTTTCCTGCAACAGACGGTGAACAGGGGTCAGCACATCAAAGGCTTTCTGATGGCAATGCCCATGCACATATATCTTTTGCGCATCACCGCTTAGCTCAAACTCCGCATCAGAAGCTATTAAAAACTCTTCAAAGGTTTGCACCTGCTCAGCTACGATCCGTGATTTTTCATCCCCTAGCAACGCAGGCACTTCATCACGCAGCGCAAGGGTGCAGGATGGCTCCAACCCAACAATAGGGATACCTTGCTTAGCAAAAGGATAAAAAACCTCTACCAGATGCCGTGCTTCTTGCCTCGCTTTATCTACCAGACCAGTGGAAAGATAGGTGCGCCCACAACAAACAGGACGGGCACGCAGGCTATCTGGAATAAAAACCTCCTTGCCGGTATGGTTTAGCACCTTCTGGGCGGCACGTAGGTTCTCAGGCTCAAAATAGCGATTAAAGCTATCAGCAAACAAAATCACCGCATTACTGCTATCAGCTATTTGGCTAACTTCCTGATCACGGAAAGGCTTATTCGACCAGCGCGGCAAATCGCGTTTAGCCGTAAAGCCGGTAATCCGCTCTAGAAGGGGTGCGATTATCGGCAGATGGCGGCGCAGGGATTGCGCTAGGTTAGCAAGCCCAGAAAAGCGACTTAGAAAAGGCGCATAGGCAGGCAGATAGGCAACCAGCTTATCATGAATAGACAGGCCATTTTTGGCTGCTTGCAGGGCGGTAACTTCCACCTTCATGCGCGCCATATCCACGCCTGTCGGGCATTCACGCTTACAGGCCTTGCAAGATACGCAAAGCTTCATCGTTTCAGCCATCTCATCACTAGCGAGTGCGTCAGCGCCTAACTGGCCTGATAGTGCTAAGCGCAGACTATTTGCACGCCCTCTTGTGCTATCTTTTTCATCGCCAGTCGCGCGAAAGGACGGACACATCACCCCGCCTGAAAGCTTGCGGCAGGCACCGTTATTATTGCACATTTCCACGGCACCTTGCAGGCCACCAGCTTTGCCAGGCCATGCTGACCAGTCTAGCTGGGTTGGAAAGTCATTGATGCTATAGCCAGGGGCAAAGCGGAATAGCGCTCGGTCATCCATTTTTGGCGCATCCACAATCTTGCCGGGATTAAACATCCCGTCCGCGTCAAAAAGCTGCTTTACCCGCCGAAACAGGTTGGTCATTTCTGGACCAAACATCACCTCATTAAATTCAGAGCGGACAATACCATCGCCATGCTCGCCAGAGTGCGAGCCGCCATAACGCTTAACCAGCTCAAATGCCTCTTCGGCAATATTGCGCATGGTTTGAACATCATCTGCCTTTTTCATATCCAGCACTGGGCGTACATGCAAACAGCCTACCGATGCATGCGCATACCATGTCCCTTTTGTGCCATAGCGGGTGAAAATATCCGTTAGCCCTGCGGTATATTCCGCCAGATGTTCTAGCCCTACTGCACAATCTTCAACAAAGGAGACAGGCTTAGCTGCTTGTTTCATGCTCATCATAATATTCAGACCAGATTTGCGCATTTCAGCAACGCGCCCTTGCAAGCCTAAATCAACAGCATCTATCACCCCGCCTTGCCATTCACTGTCCTTGTCCCAGCCAAAGCCAAGCTCTGCCATCATTTCATGCAATCGCTGCAGGCGGTTTAAGTTTTCCTCGCTATCTTCTTCGGCAAACTCTACAACCAACAAGGCTGCTGGCGTGCCGCGCACCACCTCTTCTACAATCGGTTTGAAAATTGCAATAGAGCGCGCAAGCTCAAGCATTGTATCATCTATCAGCTCCACCGCTATCGGGTCTAGCTTAACCAGATGCTGGGCGGCGTCCATGGCTTTATAGAAGGTCGGGAAATGACAAATTCCCATAATTTTCTTCGCAGGAAGAGGTGAGAGCTTCACCTCAATTTCTGTTGAAAACGCAAGTGTTCCTTCAGATCCAACCAAAAGATGGCTTAAATTAATGCCGTCTCCTGCCCTGCCATGCGGACGCGCTGCCATAGCATCGTCAATGAGCGCGTCAATGTTATAGCCGCCAACACGGCGCAATACCTTTGGAAATTTATGCTGAATAAGAGCTTCATTATCCCGCCCCATCGCCTGTAACTCTGGCCAGATTTCAGCTAACTTTCCTGTTAAGGTGCTTTCATCCAGCGGCCCAAAAACAGCCTCACTTCCATCGCTTAATATCGCTTTAATTGAATGCACATTATCGCGCATAATCCCATATCGTAGCGAGCGACCACCACATGAATTATTGCCTGCCATACCGCCAATAGTAGCACGGCTAGAGGTGGAAACATCCACTGGAAACCACAAACCATGCGGCTTTAGCTGGCGATTTAAATCATCTAAAACAATACCAGGCTCTACCACGCAACGCCGATTTTCAACGTCAAGCGAAAGAATTTTGTTCAAATGCTTGGTTTGGTCCATCACCAGCGCATGATTTACCGTCTGCCCACATTGCGAGGTACCGCCACCACGTGGCAAAACGGCCAGCCCGTTCTGGCGCGCAAAATCAAGACTAATGCGCACATCATCAAGCGTTTCAGGGACTACAACTGCGTGCGGCACCATTTGGTAAATAGACGCATCTGTTGCATAGCGTCCGCGCGAAAAACGGTCATCTAGCAGTTTTGATCCAAGCTGTTTTTTAAGGCCGCTTAAATCAACAGCTTTCATTGGCGTGTCGACAGCGGACGGATTTTTCATATCATCTGGCATAAGAAATCTTCAAATATTAGAGTTAATAGCGTCAAGTGATTATGGAAAGCGATTCCACAAAGAGGAAAAGGTGCAAAATTAAATGGTGTGAGGAAACCTACCCCACTTGGAATACCGAATATCGTATGCCAATATCAAATTTATAATTATTCTTTCCACGATTCGAATTTCATACCCCTATTTGTAACGGTCTGCTGGAACAGCAAGACGTGGGTGTGAATAAAACTTTAAAGCAAGGACACTTAAAAATGGCGAAGACAGGATACAAGGCTGGTAAACATTTTCTGCAAATTCCCGGCCCAAGCAATGTTCCAGACCGGATTTTGCGCGCAATGGATTATCCAACCATTGATCATCGCGGCCCTGATTTTGCTAAAATTGGGGCAGAATGTCTATCTGGCATCAAAACTATTTTTAAAACAGATAGCCATGTAGTGATTTACCCTGCCTCTGGTACCGGTGCATGGGAAGCTGCCCTTGTAAATGTCTTGCAAGAAGGCGATTTGGTACTGATGGTCGAAACTGGCCATTTTGCAACCTTGTGGAATACAATGGCAACACGCCTTGGCCTTGAGACAGAATTTCTGGCGACAGATTGGCGACGGGGGGCTGATGCCAACGCTATTGAGGCACGGTTGCGCAAAGACACAGAAAACAAAATTAAAGCTGTCTGCGTCGTGCATAACGAGACTTCAACTGGCTCTACTAGCCGCATTGATGAAGTGCGCGCCGCAATGAATGAAGCGGGCCATGATGCGCTTTTGATGGTCGATACCATCTCATCACTCGCCTCTATGGATTATCGCCATGATGAATGGGGTGTGGATATTACTGTATCTGGCTCACAAAAAGGCCTAATGCTTCCACCTGGCCTATCTTTCAATGCGGTATCTGAACGCGCTATAGATGTAGCATCAAAAGGGGGAATGCGCCGTTCTTACTGGGACTGGCAGGAACAGATAGAAGCAAACAAGTCTGGCGCTTTTCCCTACACGCCTGCTACCAACCTGCTCTACGGGCTAAAAGAAGCCATAGATATGCTGCATGAAGAAGGGCTTGATAATGTTTTTGCCCGCCATGATCGCCATGCTGAAGCCACTCGAAAGGCTGTTCAGGCATGGGGACTAGAGGTTTTATGTGAAGACCCTAAATATTATTCCAGTGTGCTGACTGCGGTTCTGTTGCCAGATGGGCAGGATGCTGATGCCCTACGTGCGACAATTCTGGAAAATTTTGATATGTCTCTTGGTAATGGCTTGTCAAAAGTTGCTGGTAAGGTGTTTAGAATAGGCCATTTAGGCGATTTCAACGATTTAATGCTTATGGGAACGCTGAGCGGGGTTGAGATGGGATTGTCGCTAGCAGGCATACCACATCAGTCAGGCGGACTTGCCACTGCGATGAGCTATCTTCAGGAAACCAGCAATTAACCTGTTAAATTAAATTGCCGATAGCATCGCACATCAATAGCTAAATGCACTGGCGATAAAGAAAAGGGAGACAAAATGTCTGATAAAACCCAAACCACAGATGAAGAACTGCTGTTTGAGGCTTCAGACGGCATTGGCATTATCACGTTAAACCGTCCACATCGGCGTAATGCCCTTACCTTTGCGATGTATGACCGCATCAAGGAAATCTGCCTGCGCGCTGGCGGGGAAGAGGATGCAGACAAGCTGCGTGTGCTTATCTTCAAAGGCGGCGGCGATGCCGCCTTTGCTGCTGGCACCGATATATCGCAGTTCAAAACCTTCTCGCGCTCGGACGATGCTATCAATTATGAGGCAATGATAGAAGCGGTTCTTAAGGGAATTGAGCAATGCGAGATACCAACCATTGCTGCGCTAAATGGTTTTGTGACCGGCGGCGGCGCGGCAATTGCGGCCGCTTGTTCCATCCGCATAGGTAGCCGCTCGGTTAAGCTCGGCGTGCCAATTGCCAAAACACTTGGAAACTGCCTTGCCATTGCCAATCTGCGCCGCTTTGTCCAGCTTGTTGGACCTGCGAGGACCGCCCATATCTTGCTAACAGCACAATTGATAGATGCAGAAGCAGCTTTACAAGCCGGCTTTATTACCGAATTGCACGAAGATAAAGAGGCGGTTGAAACTCGAGCAGAAGAGCTGGCCAGGTCCATGGCTGCATCAGCCCCCTTGACCCTAAAAGCTACCTTGATGGGTCTGCGCCGTCTGCAAGAGGCAACCCCTTTGCCAGATGACCATGACCTTATCCAGATGTGCTTTGGCAGTGCAGATTTTAAAGAGGGCGTTACCGCCTTTTTTGAAAAACGTCCAGCAAATTGGCAAGGCAAGTAGCGTAGCTGCTGAACCTTGATTCTGCTTGTAAAGTTTCTGTGAGCCGATCAGGGTTTCAGGTCTTGCGCTTCGCCTATTTTTTGGTATACCATTTTAGAATAGAGATTGATTTTGTGGTATTTCATGCCGCAATGATAGGTTTCTTTCCGGGGAGTTGCGCTATCTTTTTTTTGATAGCGTTGAAAAAAGTAGCTAAAGAAAGTTTGAGTTATGACACAGGCGCATTATCAGGGTATCTGGCCCGTCGCTCCAACCCCTTTCCATGACAATGGAGAGGTTGATTATGATGGCATGAAAGCTGTTATTGATTGCATGATTGATCAGGGTGTGGATGGCATCTGCATTTTGGCGAACTTCTCTGAGCAATTCTTAATTTCTGATGTTGAGCGCGAAAAGCTAACCCGTATTTCAATCGAGCATGCAACTGGTCGTGTGCCTATAATTGTTACCATCAGCCATTATGCAACAAAGATAGCTGTAGAGCGCGCAGCCTTTGCTAAGAGCCTAGGGGCAGAAGCGGTTATGATGATGCCGCCTTATCACGGTGCCTTGCTTAAAGGTACTGCCCAGCAAAGCTTTGAGCAGATTAAAGCTGTTGGCGAGGTCGGCATCTCTATCATGATACAAGATGCGCCTCTTTCTGGAGTAGATTTACCCGTACCATTATTAGTGCGCATGGCGCATGAAATCGAAATGGTACGGATGTTTAAAATTGAATGTGCGGGTGCAGCGAGTAAACTGCGCGCATTAATCGCTGAAGGCGGGGCTGCTATCGAAGCTCCCTTTGATGGCGAGGAAGCTATAACCTTGTTGGCTGACTTAGATGCCGGCGCAAGAGGCTCTATGACATCTGCACTTATCCCTGACCTTATCCGTCCTGTTATTATGGACCATCTAGAAGGACGCCGCGAGGCGGCTGTTGCTGGTTATAGCCGGTTATTGGCTGTGATAAACCATGAAAACCGGCAGTGCGGTTTCCGCGCTACCAAAGCAGCGATGGTTGCTGGCGGTGTGATTAAATCTGATTTTTGCCGTCATCCTATCGAACCTTTACACCCGCAAACCAAGGCTGGTTTGCTAGAGCTGATGCGCCCGCATGATCCGCTGGTGCTAAAATGGGGACGATAGACTATGCGCAAGGGTTCCCCTCTTAGTAAAATCATTGCCGAAAGCGATGTTCAGGTGGCGACCAGAAAATCTTTGCGTGAAGATACAGCAGATGCTTTGCGTGAGTTGATATTACTTGAAAAGCTACCACCCGGCACCTCTATTCCAGAACGTGATTTAGCCGAAGCTATGGGCATTAGCCGCACGCCTATGCGTGAAGCGATGCGGATGCTGGAAAGCGAAGGGCTAATTGAATATAGCCGCACGCGCAGACCCTTTATCGCCAATCCGTCGCTTTCGGTGATTCGCCAGAACTTGCAGGTACTAGGGGCGTTAGAGGCGCTAGCAGGCGAGCTTGCCTTTAGCGAAGCCTCAAATGAAGCGCTCGAAGAAATATCTGGGCTAAATAATTTCATGCAAGAAAATTCAGATAAAGCAGATGCGCTAACCTTTTTCGAGGTTGATATGAAATTCCATCGTGCCATTGTTCAAACAAGCGGCAATGCCCCACTAATTGAAACCCACCGACATTATAATGCGCGCCTGTTTCGCGCGCGTTTTGTTTCCTCACGCATGCATGTTAGCCGCGAGAATACCCTTGCCCAACATCAGAAAATTACCGATGCACTACTAAATCGTGACAAGATGCAAGCTGGCATTGAGTTGCGTGCACATCTTGAAACAGCGATTACGAACATTGCCAGCACTATGGATAAAGATAACACAGCTTAGAGCAGCAACAGTTCTAGAAAACACTAATAGTAAGATAGTTATGATGGGGATAAACAGATGACAAAACCACGTATTGGTATCATTCCAGGCGATCCAGGCGGCATTGGCCCAGAGCTAATCGCAAAATTGCTTAACCAACCTGAGACAGCTGAAAAAGCAGACATCCTTTTAATTGGTGATGCGCATCTTTTTGCCCTTGGTCAGGAACAGGCTGGTGCAGATTTTGAAATGCGCACATGCAATCCTCTAGATGGTGACTGGACTGAGGGCGACGGCATTGCCCATTACCCGCGTGAGACTATCGCGCCAGATGCGATTACCCATGCTGAAGTCAGTTTGGCCAACGGCACTTCTGCCCTTGAAAACCTGAATACTGCGTTGCAGCTTGCCCAAGATGGGATTATTGATGCAATCACCTTTGGCCCCTTTAATAAGGCTGCTCTGATAGAAGCTGGATTAGGGCATGAAGATGAGCTGCATTATATGGCAGAATTTTTAGGGGTGGAGGGTTATATCTCAGAGCTAAATACCCTAGACGGCATTTGGACTAGCCGCGTTTCTAGCCATATTGCTCTAAGCGAAGTTCCAGATTATGTGAATGAAGAACGCATCACCAAGGCGGTACATCTCATCGATAATGTTCTGAAGCGTTCTGGGCTATCACGCCCGCGCCTTTCTGTTGCAGCCCTCAATCCACATGCTGGCGATAATGGCAATTTTGGTACAGAAGAAATTGATGTTATCCAGCCTACGGTTGATAAACTGCGCAAGGGTCAGGTTAATGTGGATGGCCCATGGCCGTCTGATACCGTCTTTTTGAAGGCAAAGGCTGGCGATGTAGATGGCATTATTACCATGTATCACGATCAAGGCCAGATTGCGCTAAAGCTGATGGGCTTTGATCGCGGCGTCACGGTTCAGGGCGGCATCCCCTTCCCCGTTACCACACCTGCACATGGCACAGCCTTCGATATCTCTGGCACTGGCAAGGCAGATGTAAAAGCGATGCAAGCTGCTTTTTCTATTGCCTGTAATATGGTTAGCAACTGGCAAGCACACTAAACACTTAGCTGAAAAAGGGGCAAAGCAGATGAAAATCACCGCCCTCAGAGCCTATGCCCTAGAAGTGCCAACGACGCTGGATATCATCACACCAGCCAAGCATATGGCGCACCAAATATGTGTAGTAGAAATAGACACAGATGCTGGCATTACCGGGCATGGGTTGACCACAATTGGCCTTGCACGGCCCATAAAGGAAATGGTGCTTTGCAATGCTGCACCCTTGCTGATAGGCGAAAACCCCCTTCTGCATGAACAGCTCTTTGATAAGCTTTATTGGGGATTAACGCCAAAGGGGCAAACAGGTATCGGCATGCATAGCCTATCAGCTATTGATATCGCTTTATGGGATATTAAAGGCAAGGCTTTGAATATGCCTATTTACCAATTGCTGGGCGGGGCGCGCGATAAATGTCAGATTTACGCAACTTTTGGCTTTGGGGTATATGACCGCAGCGCGCTGGCCGAGGCCGCAGCAGCTTGGCAAGAAGCTGGATTTAATGCCTTGAAAATGACGGTTGCTAATGGCGGGTTAAAGCGCCGGGATGAACCGCGCCCACTGAACAGCCTTATCGAAGAAGATGTCCGGCGTGTAGCAAGCGTACGTGATGCTATTGGCAGCCACGCAGAACTATTTATTGATGCAAATTGCAGCCTTGACCTATTTCATGCGCGCGAGCTATGCCGTCAGTTAGAGCCCTATAATATTGCCTTTTTCGAAGAGCCTATCACCCAGAATGATATTCCGGCTATGGCAGATTTGCGCGCTCATACTACTATCCGCCTTGCATGCGGGCAAAATGAAGCCCAGCCTTATCGTTTCCGGGATATGCTTATCGCCAAAGCGGTTGATATCTTGCAACCAAATGCGGCCATTTCTGGTGGTTTCACGCAATGTGTGAAAATTGCTGCTCTGGCAGATAGCTTTAATATATCGGTGGATAATGGCGGGGCGTGGCCGTTTGCGAATATGCATCTTCAGGCCGGCGTCAGCAATGGCGGCTTGGTTGAATATCATGCAAGTTCGGTTGATGCCTGCCGCCAAATCTATAACGGTCTGCCGGAAGTTAACGATGGCTTTATCTCTTTGCCAGAGACGCCCGGTCTAGGATATGAGCTAAATTTAGACGCTCTGCCAAAGTTTGAAATTTAATCCCTTGCTTACTACGACTTTCTAGAATTTTTGTACATGGCAAAGATTTGCGGGCCACATAGACCTAGGAAAGCAAGAATTAAGAAGAATACCGCTAGCGGCTGAGTGAAAATTAGCCACCACTCACCATTAAACATCTTTAACGAATTCTGCAGATTAACCTCTACCATCTTGCCCAGAATAAGACCAACCGCAATTGGGGCTACTGCAAAACCAAAACGACGAGCAAAAAATCCAATAACGCCAAATATTAGAGCAATCCAAACATCCAATAATGAAGAATTAAGCGCATATGCACCTATAACTGATAGAGCAAAAACAATCGGCCAGAGCAGGTTAATTGGTACAAGAGATATTCGCGCAAAAATCTTTGCCGCATAGAGACCCATTAACAAAAACATGATATTTGCTGCAAGCATAGAGCCAAAAATCTGATAAACAGAATTAACTTGCTCAGTAAACAGATACGGGCCAGGGCGCAGACCATGCACCATCAAACCAACCAGAATAATCGCAGTTGTGCCGCTACCTGGGATACCAAGCACCATCGTCGGCACCATTGCGCCACCTGTCGCTGCGTTATTGGCAGATTCAGCACCGGCAATCCCCTCAATAGAGCCTTTACCAAACTCTTCTTTATTCTTTGACCAGCGTTTGGCTTCGGAATAGCCTATCATTGATGCAACGGTTGCTCCCTCTGCTGGCAATATCCCAATGAAAGTTCCGATACCAGAGGAGCGAAGCACCGTTTTCCAAATCTTTTTATAGTCCTCTCGACTTGGCAATTGCACCGCCTTCATCTTCACGAACTCGACGGCGTTATTAGCAACCTTTGACTGCACTAACAGCTCAGACATCGCAAAAAGCCCGATCATAACCGGAACGAAACCTAGCCCCTCATAAAGCTCATAATTTCCAAACATGAACCTCTCGATAGCGGTTACACGCTCAGCGCCAATGGTGGACAACCAAACGCCAAACACACCCCCCATTAAATTCTTTATTGCCCCACCAGCACTTATACTTGCCAGCATAGACAAGCCAAAAATGGTCAATGCAAAATATTCTGGCGGACGGAACTCATACGCCACTCTCGCCAGCAAGGGGGCTGCAAAACATAGCACGATTACCGATGCAACACCGCCAAAGGTAGAAGACATCACCGCAACGCCCAGCGCGCGCCCCGCCTCACCACGCTGGGCTAACGGAAACCCATCAAAGGTTGTTGCAGCAGCAGCAGAGGTGCCGGGTGTATTAATAAGAATAGCTGTGATTGACCCAGCAAAAGTGGCTGCGACGTAAATAGTCGCCAGCACTGCAATCGCATGAACCGGTTCCATTGTTAGTGTAAACGGTAGCAGCAATGCTGCACCTGTGGTCGCACCCAAACCAGGCAACACACCAATAACAATTCCAATTATCGTGGTAGCAAAAATTAAAAACAAAAGATAAGGGTCAAAAAAGACCGAACCAAGAGCTGTTACTGCTTCAAGCATTTTTGATTAATCCTATCCATAATACCAGTTGGTGATAAGGCCGCGCGGAAAACGGATGCGAAGAACAATATCAAATAATAAAAACACTAAAAACGGAGTGATAATTGCGTTAGCTGCAGCAATTAGAATGCTGCGCTGTCCCCAGATAAGAGACATCAAGAACATCACTACTGAAATACCAACAAACATATCGATAGACACGGTGAGAGCATAAAATAACACCATCAAAGCCATCGTTAACCAAGTAATCCGAAGAATAGGCTCTTGGTCTTTAGGCGGGTTACGATAAAATTGTAAAGCCAGCGCCCCTGTCAGGATTAAATTCAAAACCATCAAAAAAATAGGAAATGAACGCGGCTGCATACTATCACCAACGATCATCGGCGGCGACAAATCCAACTGTAGAGCAAGGTAAATAATTGAGAACGAGACAGCAGTTAGAAAAATCGGTACAATTTGGGTTTTAACAGACATCAATTGCGCTCATTTTTTAAGAGAAAATGATGGCTTTCACAGCATATAGATACTGTGAAAGCCAGTAATTTTAATGGCGTTTAAGGGGTTGCCCTTAATTAACCAAACCCATCTCTTTCAAGGCAGGACCAAATTCACCTACCATCACTTTCATCTGCTTACCCCATTCTTCAGCACCCATCGGTGATGTTGAGTCAAGTCCTGAATTCATCAGGTACGCCTGATAAAGCGAATGTCCCATAGCTTTCATCATGGCGGCTTCTAATTCATCACGACGTGCTTTATCTACTCCGGCGTGTGTTGCGTAGCCTCGCACCGTTGCCAACTCAAGATCTATGCCCATCTCAACAGAAGTCTTTGCTGCTGGAATTGGAGCCATTGAGTTTCTGTCTAGAATAACTAGCGGACAAATATCACCCGCTTCAATTGGTGAAGCAGCCTCTGACAAGTTTAAAACACCCACATCAACTGCACCAGCAACTAATTGGGTTGCAAGCTCAGCGCCACCGCCGAATGGGAGATAATTTGGCATAGGCTGACCCATCTTTTTTGCCCACAGGTAAACTGTAATATGGTCAATCGTACCAGATTGCGTTCCACCGTAAGAGATTGCGTCACCAGCTTTCACACCAGCAACGAATTCTTCCGGCGTTTTATACTTTGATGTTTTACAGTTAACCATTAGGATTTGCGGGTCATTAGTGCCGC
The DNA here is from genome assembly GCA_016780775.1 of Alphaproteobacteria bacterium. Classification (GTDB taxonomy): domain Bacteria; phylum Pseudomonadota; class Alphaproteobacteria; order Puniceispirillales; family Puniceispirillaceae; genus JADHLI01. The sequence goes on from JADHLI010000021.1 coordinate 17,711, forward strand.
GGCCCAACGGAGCCATATCATCAATTGCAAGCTTGGTCTTGCCAGCCGCCATTGATATAGCATGGCCTACTGTAAACATAATAATTGAGTTTCCGTCAGCGGGTCTGTCTGCAAAATAATTCATCGCAGCAGCACCACCGCCTCCTCGTTTATTCACAACAACCATATCCTGCTTCAGCTCACGCCTTGTTCTGATCATCATCATCCGTGCATTCACATCTGTACCCCCACCGGCACCCGCATGTGTAATCACTTCAATTGCTGGCTTGTCATCTGAAATCGCAGGGGTTGCTGTTAGAGCCATCACACCAGCGACGGCAGCAGCAGCAGTACCTGCAGATAAAAGCATCTTCATCTTTTTCATTTGTCATATCCTCCCAGATATCATTTACAAATTTATTTTGGTATACACTATTCCAAATATGGTTAAAGTTAACCCCATTTCTTGCCCTATTGGCAAGCCCTTCAATTGAATTCAGTTTGAATGTTTTGCACAAAGCGAAATGAATTCAATTTTTATTCTTTTTTAATCTATTTTTACCCCTGCCTCTGCGGCTCGTGCCACCATATAGTCCCGGCCCGCCAGCATATCATCTATTGTTGTAAAGCCATTTGTGTAATGGCCTTTATAGCCAAGCCCTTCAATTTTTTTGAACATGGCACCAAAATCTATAGTGCCTTCACCCGGACGCTGATGAATTTCATAAGACCCGTTATTATCGGCTAGCCGCACTTCGTGGCAGAAAGAAAAATCAACGGCATCAATGAAATTAGAAATGCCAACCCCGGGCAGAAAATGAGCATGATTGGCGGTAAAAGACCAACGCAAAGCAGGGCTGTTAATTTCAGTTAAGAAATGCATTGTCTCAGCTGGAGTTACCGGCATGTAATTCACTTCTGCTAAAACGGGCTCCCAGTTCAAATTTTCGAGCAGCAGAAGCACCCCTTTTTCTTCGGCATAACCAGCCATGCGTTTCAGCCGGTCGATGGCAGTTTGCATCCGAAGGGTGCGGCAGGCAGTAAAGTGATACCCCCCATGCACCACAATCCAGTCGGCGCCAACCTGCGGGGCAAGATCAATATAAGCTTTAAGATACGCATCTACCGCATCACGGCAAAAAGGCGAAAACTCAGCAACATTCACCCCAGAAAGCGTGTGTAGACCTAGATTTATATTGTGCCTTTCTTTGAGCGCACGCACACCAGCGATACGTTCAGCATCAAAACTTTCCAGCGCGTTAGGGTGAATATCTGTCTGCACATCAATGAAATGCACATCATTTTTAGCTGCCCATTCCAGCCCATCTTCAACAGACACCCGGCGGCCAATATCAATACCTATGCGTTGTTTTAGTGTTTTGCCTGACATAAACTTTTCCCCCTAATCATGCCGCTAGCTAATTTGGTGTGCGCTCACCTACCTTTAAATTGTGGCTTACGCTTTTCCATAAAGGCGCGCCGTCCTTCAATATAATCCTCGCTATCAAAGCAGGCTTTCACCATTTCTGCTAATTTATCCAAATCACGCTCTGTGCTTGGCTTTTGCAAATCTTGTGTAATCGCCTTAATTGATCCCATTGTCATTGGCGCATTTTCTGCGATACGGCGACTATAATCTGCTGCATAGGCGGCAAGCATATGTGCCGGTAAAACCCTGTTAACAAGCCCCATATCATAGGCTTCTTGGGCACTGAACTGACGAGCTGTAAAGAAAATTTCTTTTACCATAGCGGGCCCGACCAGCGCATTTAGCCGCGACACCCCTTCAAAACCATAGCCTAGCCCCAACTTGGCAGCTGGCACCGCAAAACGTGATTTATCTTCGCAAATGCGCAAATCACACGCCACAGCTAGCGCCATGCCGCCGCCGATACAATACCCTTGAATATAGGCGATAGTAGGCTTAGGAAAATTAAAGACACTAGAATAAAATTTGGCTGTAGCTGCTTGATATGCAGCGACCTGTTCCTCGCTATTGCGCTCTTTTTCAAACTTTGAGATATCTGCGCCTGAAGCAAAGGCTTTACCGCCTGCCCCTCTTATCATTAGCAAGCGAACCTCATCATCACTTGCCATAGCGTTAACCTGTTCGGCAGCAGCCTGATACATTGCCATGGAAACCGCATTATGACGCTCAGGATTATTGATAACAATATGGCCTGTAGCCTCCACAACGCCTGCTAAGATATTACCATCCGCATATTCATTTAATTGTGAGAATTTCATATCACGCCCTTTTCCGATAATGCGGTAATATCTTCTTTGCTGTAGCCAAACTCTTCTAATATTTCTTCACTATGCTCTCCTGCGAGTGGAGGAGGCTTGCGAATTTCAGATTTTGAGCTGCTCATCATAATGGGCTGACCTACAATCTGTGTTGGGCCACGTTCGGTACTGACCATGTCGCGGGCAATTCCTAGATGCTGAACCTGTGGGCTCTCAAACACCTTATCTATCGTATTTATCTCCCCGCAAGGCACTCCTACCTCGTTCATTTTCTCGATCCAGTAAGCAGAGCTTTGCGTGCAGAAATTCTCATTAATCAGCGCATTAAGCGCCTTACGGTTATCCGACCGTGCTTTACCATCTGCAAATTTGTCTGAATCCATACGCGGATCAGCTAGCGTTTCTTTAAACCGCAGCCATATATGCTGACCAGCTACCGCAATATTGATAAAGCCATCACTCGTTTCAAAAACGCCTGTCGGAATAGAGGTAGGATGGTCATTACCAGCTTGCGCCGGCACTTCACCATCCATTAGCCAGCGTGTAGCCTGGAAATCCAGCATCGCAATTTGCGCTTGCAATAGCGATGTTTGTACCCACTGCCCCTCCCCTGTATGCTCGCGCCGCAAAAGGCCCAGCAACACGCCTTGCGCTGCAAAGCCGCCAGCCGTTAAATCCGCGATAGGGATACCGACCCGCATTGGCCCTTTGCCAGGCTCACCAGTGATAGACATCAATCCGCCCATCCCTTGCGCAATCTGATCAAAGCCTGGCCGTTTAGCCAGCGGACCGTCTTGGCCAAAACCAGAAATTGAGGCATAAACGATTTTAGGATTTAGTGCCTTGATGGTTTCATAATCAATCCCAAGGCGGAATTTTACATCTGGGCGGTAATTCTCAACAATAACATCTGCTTTTGCAGCAAGGCGCAAAAACACCTCCACGCCTTCTTCTGATTTAAGATTCAAGACCAGAGAGCGTTTATTACGGTGTAGGTTCTGGAAGTCCGACCCATCGCGCTTGCCGCCCATATCCGATGCGGTAGGCGCTTCAATTTTGATGACATTTGCGCCCCAATCGGCCAGCTGACGCACGCAAGTCGGACCTGAACGCACGCGCGTTAAGTCTAAGACTGTATAGTTAGATAGAATATCACTTGCTGGCTCAAAACCCATTTTTCTTCCCCATCATGACCGCTTTTTTTCTTAAGAAGAACGCGGTTTCTTCCGCATTTCAAGTAAAAACATTAGCGCCTTGATATGAACGCTATGATATTGAAAATGAAATATTGTATACCAAGTAAAGAAGTCTTAACGTTATGCTGTCAATGAATTAATTTCTGTTTTCCATCTCAAGAAAAACAAAACGTTTAAAGATAGATAGCAGCTTCTAAAGACTGGCCAGCCCTGATTGAATATATAGAATGAAAAGTTTATTTTTACTTTTTGACAGTCTCAACCGTTCTGCGCTGGAAGCCTATGGCGGCACTAATGCGACGCCTAACTTTAATCGGCTAGCAGCACGTTCTGCTATATTTGACAATCATTATGCTGGCTCCCTGCCTTGCATGCCCGCCAGACGGGACATGCATTGTGGGCGGCTAAATTTTCTGCATCGAAGCTGGGGCCCTTTAGAGCCCTTTGATGATAGTTTTGCTGGTCAGTTAAAAAGCGCTGGCCTCTATAGCCATCTGATTTCAGATCACTATCATTATTTTGAGGATGGGGGGGCAACCTATCACACCCGTTATTCCAGCTGGGATTTTATTCGTGGACAGGAATCAGACCCCTATGTTGCCATGGTGACACCGCCGCTTGAACGCTTCCGCGCACAATATCATCCCCTACAATTCGAAGAAACCAGAGACGGGCATCGTTTGCAGGGTATGATAAACCGAAGCGCGGTCAAACAAGAAGCGGATTATCCGATTGTGAAATGCGTGGATGCGGCGCTGGAATTTCTGCAAGGCAACCATACTTCCGACAGCTGGTTTTTGCAGATGGAGACGTTTGATCCGCATGAGCCTTTTGCGGCCCCTGCCCGTTTTCGCCAAGAATATAGCGCCGAAGATACGGGCTATGAAGGGCCTATTTTGGATTGGCCGCGCTACCGAAAGGTGGAGGAAACTAAAGCTGAAATCGCTGAATTAAAGGCAAATTATGCAGCGCTTGTGCGGTTTTGTGACGAACAGTTGGGACGCATCCTAGATAAGATGGACGCATTAGGCCTATGGGATGATACGGCGATAATCTTGACAACTGACCACGGATTTTTGCTCTCTGAGCATGATTGGTGGGCAAAAAACAGAATGCCTTTCTATAATGAGGTCGCACATATTCCGCTTATGATTTACCATCCGGAAATGACCTTGCCGGGCGGAACCCGCATCAGCGCGCTGACCCAAACCACAGATTTGATGCCTACAATACTCGCATTGCATGAGGCAGAACACCCCTCGCAAATGCTAGGGAAAGCACCAAAGCAAGTACTGGGGCAAGTACTGGGGCAAGTACCAGAGCAAGTATTAGGGCAATCTCTATTAGCCTATCTGTTTGACCAGCCTCGCGATGCCCGCCCAATCGCCCTTTATGGCATTTTCGGCGGCGCACTTAATGCTACCGATGGCCGCTATACCTATTTCTGCTATCCAGAGAATATGGAAAGTCAGGAGTTGTTTGAATATACATTGATGCCGATGCATAACCGTAGCTTATTCGAGCTTTATGAGTTGGAACCCGCTACGCTTTATCGCGGTTTTTCCTTTACCAAAGAAGCACCTGTATTAAAGCTCCCAGCCTTTGCCAGTGCCAAGCGTTCACCGCGGCAAGGTGGGTTTAGTGATACCCAAACCTGTCTATATGACCTGCAATCAGACCCGCAGCAATTGCGTCCTTTTCGGGATGCCACTATTGAAGCCGAACTTAGGAAGCTTATTTTGGCAGAAATGCGTGCCCATGAAGCCCCAGAAGAGCTGTATAAACGTTTTGATTTAACTTAATTATAAAAATGCACCTTAAATTGTAACCTCAAATTGTAGCCTAAAATTGTAGCTTAAAATTATAGAAAGTATCTCGATGACCAACCATTTATATGACACAATTTTTTCTACCCATGAAAACAGCGAGAAACCTTTTCTGATAGATGATGGCGGCAAGGTTAGTTACCGTGATTTCTTGCAGCGCGTGAACCAGATCGCAAACGCGCTTATCGCTTCAGGCCTTAAGACCGGCGATAGGGTAGCGGTGCAAGCCCAAAAATCAAAAGCCCAGCTTGCCCTATATGTGGCGACGATAAAGGCAGGCGGCGTCTATTTGCCGCTGAACACCGCTTATACCGCACATGAGCTTGATTATTTTATCAATAATGCCGCAGCTAGCATCATTGTTGTGGATGCAAAGAATGAGGAAAAAGTAAGCGAGATAGCTAAAAGAGAGGGAGCCTGCCTGTTAACCCTTAATCAAGATGAAAGCGGCAGCCTTGTTAGCCTTGCGGACCAACAGGAAGAAAGCTTTAGCGCGGTCGCCAGAGGCACAGAAGATTTAGGCGCGATTTTATATACCTCTGGTACAACCGGACGTTCCAAAGGCGCCCAGCTTTGCCATCGTAACCTTATTTCTAATACCGAAGTATTAAAAGATTTCTGGCAGTTTACAGCAGATGATGTTCTCTTACATATGCTGCCTATTTATCACACACATGGGCTGTTTGTGGCATGTAATCTGCTGGCTTTTGTGGGCGGGACAATGATATTCCTGCCGCGTTTCGATGCGGAGGCGGCACTTTCTTGGATGCCAAAGGCCACCAGCATGATGGGTGTTCCAACTTTCTATACTCGTCTGCTAGCAGAAGAACGGTTTGATGCAGCGCTAACCGCGCATATGCGGCTATTTATTTCCGGCTCTGCACCGCTACTGGCTGAAACACACAAACAATTTGAAGCGCGTACAGGTAAAAAGATTCTGGAACGCTATGGCATGACGGAAACGAATATGAGTACCTCCAACCCTTATGATGGTGCCCGCATCGCTGGTACTGTGGGTGTTGCGCTGCCTGGCGTGGATGTCCGTATCGCCGATGACCACGGCAACAAACTCGCTGATGGTGAGATAGGCATTATTGAGCTTAAGGGCGATAATGTATTTACAGGCTATTGGCAGATGCCTGAAAAGACGCAAGAATCCTTCCGCTCAGATGGCTATTTCATCACTGGCGATATGGCACGAATAGATGAAAATGGCTATATCGTTATTGTTGGCCGGGATAAGGATTTAATTATCTCTGGCGGACTTAATGTCTATCCAAAGGAAGTGGAAGGGTTAATAGATGAAATTGAGGGTGTTAGCGAATCAGCCGTTATTGCTGCCCCACACAAGGATTTTGGCGAAGCGGTAGTAGCGATAGTTGTTCGCGAAGACACACGCCTGACCGAAGCAACCATAACAGAGACGTTACAAGAAAAGCTGGCAAAATTTAAACAGCCCAAAGCAGTGATATTTGTTGAAGCCCTGCCCCGTAACACGATGGGCAAGGTACAAAAAGCAGAGCTACGCAAGAGCTATGATAGTTTATTTGCCAGCCTTTAACTGGGCATGGTAATTTACAATATGAAAAAGGGCAAAACTGGCTTAAACATGCCAAAAAGGGATAATAACATGAACAAAATGCCAACCGCTTCTGGACCTACCATCGAGCCTTATTGTGATAACTGGCCAGAAATTGATGATACCGCCTATGTTGCTAGTACTGCAGCTATTATGGGTTCTGTGCGCATTGGGGCGGATGTTTCTATTTGGCATAATGTGACCTTGCGCGGCGATGCTAATTACATCATTATCGGCAAGGGATCAAACATTCAGGATAATTCGATTGTGCATATCGATTCTGGGGTGCTGCCAGCTATTATTGGTGACTATGTTACCGTTGGGCATTCAGCAATTGTGCATGCCTGTACATTAGAAGATTACAGCTTTGTTGGCATGGGCGCGATTGTGCTAGATGGCGCCGTAATTGAAAGCGGCGCGGTAGTCGCCGCTGGCGCACTAGTACCGCCCGGAAAGACCGTCCCTTCTGGCCAGCTTTGGGCAGGAAGCCCGGCAAAACTGATGCGTGAGCTGGATGCAGATGCACAAGCGAAGTTTCAGAAAACTGCCACAAACTATATCGAGTTTGGGCGCGCAGCACGTCTTGGCCTTGCAGGTGGGCCCTATAATTTTACACCTGTCCCCCTGCCACCAAAAGACTAGCTCTGGGATTAACGATAGCGCGCATGTGCCGATTTAACACAGCGCAACGGGATAGAGGATTCAATCGATGAAATACCGCCAAGTTTGGTAAGCTGGCCGACCAAAAATTTCTCAAACTCCTCAATATCCCGCGTAACCACCCGCAATAGATAGTCATGATTGCCTGTCATTAGCCAGCAATCAACCACCTCTGGCAACGCTTCAATACGCGCTTCAAAACGGGCGAGTTCTTCATCAATTTGTCGCTCCAGACGAACAGAGACAAATACCGAAAAAGTAAAGCCTAGCTTTTTTTCGTCAATCAGGGCTGTATACCCCTTGATGACCCCCTCATCTTCTAGCTTTTTTAGTCGCCTTGCCACAGGTGTCTGGCTCAGATGGACTGCCCCGCTCAGGTCATTTACCGACATTCGGCCATCTTGAGTTAGCTGGTGCAAAATCTCAGCATCATGCATATCCATAGTGATATTTCCTAATTAAATATTTATTTTTAGTGTTTTTTAACATAATTATATCAATTTATGAAGATAAATGATGATTAACCCTATCTAATTGATGCTAGCCTTTAAATGAGAGAGTAGCAAATTACTGGGGGTAGATAGATGAACGCGATACAGCCGCAGACAAAGCCATTAGCACAGCAATCTGACTTCCTGAAACAGGTGGAGCAGCGCTTGCTATGGCTTTCGCACTGGATGATCCATCACGCCAATCATATTCGCACATCTGAAGATGGCATTAAAACGGGGGGGCATCAGGCCTCTAGTGCGTCGATGGTCTCAATGCTCACCGCTCTCTATTTTTCGGCCTTAAAGCCAGAAGATAGAGTAGCGGTAAAGCCACATGCTGCCCCTATCTTTCATGCCATGCATTATCTAGCAGGCAATCTAGAATTAGAGAAAATGAAGCGGTTTCGTGGCTATGGTGGGGTGCAGGCCTATCCGTCGCGCACCAAAGATACAGATGATGTGGATTTCTCCACCGGCTCGGTCGGGTTGGGGGTGGCTGTCACAAGCTTTGCCTCCCTGATACAGGACTATATTAGTTGCAAAAAATGGGGCGATGATATCACCGCTGGCCGGATGGTTGCGCTGATGGGGGATGCCGAGCTTGATGAGGGCAATATCTATGAATGTCTGCAGGAAGGCTGGAAGCATAATCTGCGCAATGTTTGGTGGGTAATTGACTATAACCGGCAATCTCTGGATGGGATTATCCATGAGGGTTTATGGGAGCGTGCAGAAAAAATTTTCGAAGCCTTTGGCTGGCAGGTGGTGCGCATCAAATATGGCCGCCTGCAACGTGCAGCCTTTGCAGAACCGGGCGGCGATGCATTGCAGGCATGGATAGATGCCTGCCCCAATCAAGATTATTCAGCGTTAACCTATATGGGCGGGGCAAGCTGGCGCACAAGGCTGCTAAATGATTTGGGCGATCAGGGCGATATTTCTGCCTTGCTAGAACGACGCAGCGATACTGAACTTGCCGAGTTAATGGAAAATCTGGGCGGGAATTGTGTTGCCACCCTTGCAGGCGAATTTAGCGCTATCGACCATGACCAGCCGATCTGCTTTCTTGCCTATACTATCAAAGGATGGGGCACCCCAATTGCTGGGCATAAGGATAATCATGGCGGGCTAATGACCCCTGATCAAATGGCCGGCTGGCAGACCAAAATGGGCGTACGCAAGGGACATGAATGGGACGGTTTTGAAGCCGTGCAGGACGCAAAAGCCCTGAAGAGTTTCATTGATAGCTGTCCTTTTTTTGCCGCTGGCAACAGAAGGCTGCGTGATGACCTCATTCCCTGTCCAGAGTTTGATCTGCCGCAAGATAGGCGTATCTCTACCCAGTTCGCCTTTGGTAAAATCCTAGATAATTTGGCGCGCGGCGACAGCGCTTTATCTTCCCGTATCCTGACGATGAGCCCTGATGTATCGGGGACTACCAGTCTAGGGCCATGGATAAACCGAAAAAAGCTCTTCGCACGCGAAGGCCGACAGGATATTTTCCAAAACCAGTCTATCCCCTCTACCGCGAAATGGGAATTCACCCCAACAGGACAGCATCTAGAGCTTGGCATTGCGGAAATGAATTTATTTTTAGCACTGGCTGCAGCTGGCCTATCGCACAGCTTGTTTGGCAAACGCTTGATCCCCATCGGAACCGTGTATGACCCGTTTGTAGTACGCGGCCTAGATGCGCTGAATTATGCCTGCTATCAGGATGCCCGTTTTATGATTGTTGGCACCCCATCTGGCGTTACGCTTGCCCCAGAAGGCGGCGCGCACCAGTCAGTAGGAACGCCTCTTATCGGGATGAGCCAAGATGGGCTAGCTGCCTTTGAGCCTGCCTTTAGTGATGAGCTAGCCGTGATTATGGGCTGGTCGTTTGAGTATCTGCAGCGTGATGTTCAAATCGTGAGCGATGCAACGGGCTGGCAGCGTGAACAAACAGGTGGTTCTGTATATCTGCGCCTGACCACCAGCCCGCTGGAACAGCCGATGCGCGATATCAGCCCTGAATTGGCAAGCGATATTATCGCGGGCGGATATTGGTGGCGCAAGCCTGGACCAAATTGCGAGCTTATCATTGCCTATCAGGGAGTTGTAGCTGAACAAGCCCTTGCCGCAGCTGGCCAGCTAGCAGGGCAATGCCGCGACATTGGCGTGCTTGCAATTACCTCAGCAGACCGGCTAAATGCAGGCTGGACAGCAGCCCAGCAAGCGCGCACCGATGGCCATAAACAAGCAACCAGCCATATTGAAACTCTGTTGGCAGGCGTACCGCGCCACGCGCTGATGTTAACAGTGATTGACGGGCATCCAGCAACCTTATCATGGCTTGGCGGAGTTAAGGGGATGGCCACAATCTCGCATGGGGTAGAGCATTTTGGTCAGACCGGAACCATTGGCGATCTCTATCAGCATTTCAGGCTAGATACGGCTTCTCTGGTAGAAGCTGTCCTAACCCATTCAGCCAGATGAGGTAACATTTTAGAAGCGCATATCCATGGCTAGCCCATATTCGTGGACAGGCCCGTTCGCCAGATTTTCATAATCAAAATACAAATAACCTTTTTTACCATCATCTGGTGTTTTGATCTGATATTCAGCGCGCAAACCTTCAGCACAAACATCTACTGGTTTTGTTGAGGACATTTTCTCGCAACTAAATCTTGGCGTTAGTTTGAGTTCCCGAAGCAGCTTATTCTCGTCCGGCATTAACAAAAAGCGAAGGGTTGGCTCAAATGTCCGGCGCGTGCTTTCTGGCTCGGAAATCAATATATGACTTAAAGATTGTGTCAGCGGGACATTCAGCTTAATCATTTTGTGCTGAATAATATCCTTTGCTTTGGAAAATCCAGCCATCAATTCAAGCCATACCATATCAGAAATTTGATATTGGCCTTGCAGCTGTGCTGACGCCGATGCCCCCAACATCTTTAAACTAGCCTCTGCGCTAGTGGTATTTCTGTCATATTTAGTCTGGATAGTGCTATACCAACTTGCCAGATGCAGATTAAAGTAGAGGGTTTCACTCAAGCGCTGCGAGAGACCATAGCCACTTGAAATTGAATTTGTGCGGGTGCGAAGGGAAAAATCATATCCCCCTCTCTCTTTACTTGTTTCAAACCCCAGATAGAGGCGATGTGCGATATCTTTTTCTAAATCTCGGTCATAGATAAAGCGGGTAGAAAAATGCGATAGCGCCCCACCATTTTTTAGTGTCGCGGTGCTAGCTTGACCGCTCATCGTCCAGACATGCCCCTCATCTTTTTGCAACGCTAGCCTGATTTTTGCCTCTGCATCCAGATAGTCCCTATTATCTTCCCCATTATCTTCCCCATTATCTTCCCTATTATCTTCCCTATTATCTTCCCTATTATCTTCCCTATTATCTTTAATGTGCAGATAAAATTTAGGCTTCAGCAATGCAACAGCTTGGCCTTGCTTATCTTCCCATGTCCGATGCATCACAAATTGATTGCTCTGACTTTTCTGTGCCTCTTTCATATGCGAGGCAAGTTTTTGTCTAAGGTGGTTATCTAACCCTAATTTAAGATCACTTTCAGCATTAGCGATAGCAGCTTGCTGGGCAGCCAACGCCGCCGCTGCGGCGGCTGCCGCGTCTATAATGGCCTGTGTGGTTACAAAAAAACTACCACTCTCATCAAAGGTGGTTGGATATTCAATCATATAAGCAAACAGCCGCGTTTCAACCTGATCAAACATTGTTCCATTTTCCATCATAGTTAAATGATGCTGCCCACCAATAGAATTTGAGGGTTGATCTGATCTAAAACTCTCAAAAGTTGTTAACGATGGATCGTTATCAGAGTAAAACTGCGCACCAGCTTCAGGGCCAGTTACCCAAAACCACTCCCCTTCTGCGGCACTATCCGAGCCGCCCAGCCAGACATGATTAGACCAGCTCAAATTAGCTTTAATCGCATCAAGCTCAGTTTGCGAAGTAATTGTTGCCAGATGGCCTGGTACGCCGTTTAACGTTCGGGATTGAGCATCTGCTTCGGCAGATGACCATTTTAAGGGATTTGTTACTACCTGATAGCTGCTGCCTGTATCAGTGCCATAGATATATCCAGCATGCGCAGTTACACTCACCGTTTGCCCAGAGCCCTGTATCTCAAGGCTAGCAAGAGCGGCATTCACATCTGCAAGTGTCCCTTCAAAATAAATAGAGCTAGCCCCTGCCCAATCTGCTGAGGACGCAGATGGCGGTGCGGTCAGCCCAGATGTGGTTGTAATCCTCAAATTGCCTTGCGGAACGGTGACGCGCACGCCAGCGGGATCAAAGCCAGATATGGAAACAGTACCGCCAAAGGACGACAGAAGATTAAATTGAGTATCATCCACTACAACGATTTGGGTTGGCGCAGAAACAGATTGTGCATAGGCTGGCATTCCCAGCCCCACAAAAAGGCAGGCTAAAAATAAAACACCCTTTCTTGCCCATTTTGAAATCACTATAGCTGACCTACTTCACCGTAAAGCATTTGCCTGCCAGCTTTTTGGCAAGCTAGATGGATACATTAGTTAGATGGGTGCATAGATATGACCGCCTGCCATCCCCGCTCGCATCAAAGTCATTCTGGTATCAGAAAGCCCTGATACTAATTACGCCATATTTGACAACTATTGAGGGGCACTCTGCCCATTTTGGGGCTATCATTTGGCATGAGCTGGGTGCCTTGTTATGCCGTTATCTGATTGCACAGCTTGTCTGTCTGTGCTGTGCTTAACGGTATGATCAGTCCTCCCAACGAAAAAAACAGGAAACAGGCAGATGAGCATTATTGAAAAAGTAGAGCTGCAGGCCTTTAGCTTTGAAGCTGAAAACCTAACCGCTTCGGCAAGTGGCAGCTCTATCGGCGGGCTATTTTATCAAAAGGGTGCAAAGGTGGCGATAACTAAATATAGTGTGAAAGTAACAACTACAGATGGCTGTACGGGAAGCTATGTGCTGAATTGGGGCGCCTCCCCTTCTGTATTTGGCCAAATGCAGATGCTGGCACCAATGCTGGTTGGACGTCACGCAGAAGAGCGGCAAGGCATCTATGATGATTTAAAACGCGAAGCACGCCAGTTTGACCATATGGGGCATGGACCGCTAGACATCGCGCTCTGGGATTGGCAAGGGCGCGCGTTGAATTGTTCTGTTTCTACCTTGCTTGGCGGCTATAGAAAAAAACTACCAGCCTATGCAAGCACCTATCATGGCGATAGAAATGGCGGGCTAGATTGTAAAGAAGCCTACGCAGATTTTGCACTTGCTTGCCGCGAGATGGGCTATACCGCCTTTAAAATACATGGCTGGCATGAGGGCAACGCAACCGAAGAGGCTGAGCTAGTAACCCATGTGCGCAAAATAGTGGGCGAGGATATGCATCTGATGCTAGACCCTGCCTGCCAGCTGCGCAGTTTTGCAGATGCTTTGTATGTTGGGCGTGCCTGTGACGAGGCTAATTATTTCTGGCTAGAAGACCCCTACCGTGATTCTGGTGTATCTGCTTTTGCTCATAAAAAATTGCGGGGTATGCTAAAGACGCCGCTACTTCAGACAGAACATATCAGAGGGGTAGAGCCGAAAGCAGATTTTCTGATAGCAGGTGGCACCGATTTCCTGCGCTCAGATCCAGAATATGATATGGGGCTTACTGGCTGCCAGAAGATCCATCATCTGGCTGAGAGCATGGGCGTGGATGCAGAAGTGCATGCCTGCGGCCCTGCCCACCGCCACCTTATGGCAGCTTCCAGAAATTCCAATTTCTATGAAGTTGCGCTGGTAGGCCCAGACTGCCCGAACGCCATCGCCCCTGTTTATAATTGCGGCTATTCTGACCAGCTAGATTGCGTGGATAAGGACGGCATGGTCTCACCACCAGAGGGGGCCGGGCTTGGCGTTGAGTATGACTGGGACTTTATCGCGGCGCACCAGCTGGCACATATAGTCTATGACTAAGGGAGATTTAGCCCGTTTTGCTCAGCATAAAGCTTGACCACAGCGGCATCATCTTCCCCACCTAGCCCCATTTCTGCAGCCCCTTTATATTGCGCAAGGACAGCTTGGGTAATCGGCGCTTCAAAATCAATAGAAGCAGCTGCATCCAGCACAATTCCTAAATCCTTCAGCCATATATTAACAGCAGATTTAGGGCTATAATCTCCTTCGATAATATGCGGTGCGCGATTTTCTAACATCCAGCTAGTGCCAGCACATTTCTGGATCACATCTAAAAAAGTCTGCGGGTCAAGCCCTTGCTTCATGCCAAAAGAGAGCGCTTCAGCCATCGCCGCGATATGTATACCTGCCAGCATCTGATTAACTGATTTTATCAGCGAGCCTTGCCCAGCACTATCCCCGATTTTAAATACAGTCTCTGCCATTGCATCCAAGCATGCTTGGCTTTTCTTAAAGGCTTCCGGAGTGCCAGAAGCCATAATCGTCAGCGCGCCCTCACCAGCTTTAATAGCCCCGCCAGATATCGGCGCATCTAAATAGGTAATATTGCTATTCGCACATCGTGATGCGGCAAGGCGCGCATCCTCAGGCGAAATAGTCACGCAATTAATAACACCTGCCCCGGGCTGCAATTGCTGGACAACGCCCTGATCGCCAAACAAAATATTGGCAGCTTGAGTTGCATTTAGCACGACTAGGATAACGACATCAATCTGGCTCGCTATATCTTCAAAAGCCTCTATATTTCCACTTTCTTCTGCAAATGCTTCTGTGACATCAGCACGGATATCAAAACCCCAAACAGCATGTCCAGCCCGCACCAAGGCGCGCGCCATGCCAATTCCCATAGATCCTAAACCAAATACTGCAACCCGCTGTTGTGACATCCCCGTGCTCCTTTTTTTGCTTTTCCGCCCCGCATTAGAACAGGCCGTTCTTCTCATCTGCGCTAGAATAAGGAGATTTGCAAAACATATTTGTTCTATTTTATGGTTATTTCTGTTAAATTAGATAAGTTTTCTCTTAATTTCATATATTCACGGGAATTTTTTGCATGGATAGCTTTGATATAGATATTCTTTCTTTTTTGAAGATAGATGGACGAATGTCGTTGGCCGATATCAGTGAAAGAGTAAATTTAAGCATCTCTTCTGTGGCGCGGCGTATTCGCACGATGGAAGCAGATGGGGTGATAGAGGGCTATTCTGTGCGCATTAATGAAGAGAAAATAGGCTTTGGCTTTCCAGTATTTGTCTCTGTTCGCCTAGAGCGGCAATTAGCGGTAAATTTTTCAGATTTTGAGCAGAAAATT